>NZ_LAVK01000370.1 GCF_001083795.1 Streptomyces sp. SBT349 | reverse complement strand
TTTTTTTTTTTACAACAAGAAGACGCAATCCGAAATCCCCTTTATTCTCGGGGGCTCGGAGTGGTGTATAAGAAACAGCCCCACCCCCGCCCCTCCCCGCCTCGTCGTGCGCGGCTCGACCGCGCCGGCGACCGACCCCCGAAGTCCGAGGTTGTCCCCATGAGTCTCACCGCCCCCCGGGACAGAGCCGTCCCGGGCAGCCGCGGCACCCCGCCGCCCCGCACTCCGGCCAAGCGCAAACAGGCGCTCGGGCTGGACCACGGGGCGTGGTTCCTGCTGCTCCCCGCGCTCATCCCGATCCTCGTGCTGAGCGTGGCGCCGCTGCTGTACGGCGCGTCGCTGGCGTTCACCGACTCCCAGGCGGGCCGCACCGAGCCGACCCAGTTCATCGGCGTCACCAACTTCGCCGACCTGCGGTTCGACGACCTGTTCTGGGACTCGTTCCGCGTCGGCCTGGTCTGGGCGTTCTGCGTGACCGCGCTCCAGTTCCTGCTGGCGCTCGGCCTCGCGCTGCTCCTCGATCAGAACCTCCGCCTGCGGTGGCTGGCCAGGACGCTGGCGCTGGTGCCGTGGGCGATGCCCGAGGTGGTGGTGGGCATCATGTGGCGTCTCGTCTACCACCAGGACGCGGGCATCCTCAACGACACGCTGACCTCGCTGGGGCTCATCGACAGCAACCTCGACTGGCTCACCAACTTCTCCCTCGCCCTGCCCGCCGTGATCGCGGTCGGCGTCTGGGCCGGGATGCCGCAGACCACCGTGGTGCTGCTGGCCGGACTCCAGAACGTGCCGCTCGAACTGCGCGAGGCGGCCCAGATCGACGGTGCGGGGGTGTGGCGCCGCTTCGCCACGGTGACCTGGCCCGCGATCCGGCCGGTCGTCCTGGCCATCACCGCGCTCAACTTCATATGGAACTTCAACGCGTTCGGGCTGGTGTACATCCTCACCTCCGGCGGCCCCGGCGGCGAGACCCGGCTGCCGATGCTGTTCGCCTACGAGGAGGCGTTCAAGTACGGGCAGTTCGGCTACGCCGCGGCGATGGGCCTGGTGATGGTGGCCGTCATCGCCGTCCTGCTCGCCCTGTTCCTGCGCAGGAAGCTGAGAGGGGACGCCTCATGAGCGACGAACGCCTGGCCGCCCAGGGCAGGAATGCACGTCGAGGCCGGCTTTCGCCAGGCGGTCGGAGAAGCGCATCGAGAGGAGGCATGAGCACCGCGACCAAACCCGCGCGCGGCCCCGCCGCGCGGACGGCGGCGCGCGCCGCGGGCCGCACCGGGCAGTACCTCGCCCTCACCGCCTACCTGGTCTTCCTCGCCTTCCCGCTGCTGTGGCTGATCTCGACCTCGTTCAAGTCGCCGCAGGAGCTGGCCTCGATCGACCCGACCTGGATCCCCCGCGAGCCGAGCCTCGACAACTACCGGGCCGCCTTCGACGCCCAGCCGCTGCTGCGCTCCGCGCTCAACAGCCTGCTGGTCGCGGGCAGCGCCTCGCTGATCACCGTGGCGATAGCCGTGCCGGCGGCCTATGTGATGGTCCGCAACCGGTCGCGGGTCTCCCGGGCGGGCACGGTCTGGATCCTGGTCAGCCAGATGTTCCCGCTGGTCCTGATCATCATCCCGCTCTTCCTGATCCTGCGGAACCTCCAGCTGATCAACTCCCTTCCCGGCCTGACCATGGTCTACGTCGTGTGGTGCCTGCCGTTCGCGCTCTGGATGCTCCAGGGCTATGTGAAGGCGGTCCCGCGCACCCTGGAGGAGGCCGCCGCCGTGGACGGCGCGAGCCGCCTGACCACCCTGCGCTCCGTGGTGCTGCCGCTGCTGACGCCCGGCCTGGTGGCGACGCTGATGTTCTCCTTCGTCACCGCCTGGAACGAGTTCTTCTTCGCGCTCGTGCTCCTCAAGACACCGGAGAAACAGACGATGTCCGTGATCCTCACCCACTTCGTCGGGGCGGAGGGCGTCGCCGACCTGGGCCCGCTGGCCGCCGCCTCCTTCCTCGCCACCCTGCCCAGCCTGCTGTTCTTCGCCTTCCTCCAGCGGCGACTCGTCAGCGGCATGCTCGCCGGGGCGGTGAAGGGCTGATGCGCGCCACGAGCCGCGCGCGCGCCACGGCCCCCACCACCGCCGCGCTCCGCCTCACGCTCCCCCTCCTGCTGCTGGCCGGGCTGGCCGGCTGCGGCCTCGGCGACGACGGGGGCGACGACGGCACCGTGACCCTCGACTACCTGAGCCTCGCCTGGCAGGCCGAGTCCGTCGACGCCAACAAGGCGCTCGTCGACCAGTGGAACGAGGCCAACCCCGACGTCCAGGTCCGCTACGTCCAGGGCTCCTGGGACAACGTCCACGACCAGCTCCTCACCTCCTTCATGGGCGGCGAGGCCCCCGACATCATCCACAACGACGCCTCCGACCTGACCGACTTCGCGAACGGCGGCTACCTCGCCGACCTCTCGGACCTCCTCCCCGACGACCTGCGCGCCGACATCCCCGAGCAGGCGTGGGAGACCACCACCTACGAGGGCGGCGTCTACGGGGTGCCGTTCCTCCAGGAGCCGCGCGTGCTGGTGGCCAACACCGAGCTGATCGAGGAGTCGGGCGTGCGCGTGCCGACCACCGAGGACCCCTGGACCTGGGAGGAGTTCGAGGAGGTCACCCGGGAGCTCACCCGGGACACCGACGGCGACGGCGAGACCGACACCTACGGCGTGGCCTGGTCCATGAGCGAGCCGGTCAGTCAGTCGGTCAACCTCTCGGTGTCCACCGGCGGACAGCTGTTCTACCGCGAGGACGGCGAGAACGTCATCCGCTACGGCGAGGCCGAGTCCGCCGTGGCCGAGCTGATCCACCGGCAGGTCAACGAGGACGGCACCGCGCCGCGCAGCAGCCTCGGCATGTCCGGGTCCGACACCCTCCCCGGGTTCTTCGACGGCCGCTACGCCATGCTCCCGCTCAACTTCTCCTTCCGCCAGCAGGTCTCCCAGCAGGCACCCGACGACTTCGGGTGGAGCGTGCTGCCCCTGCCGTCCGGCGGCGGCGAGCACGGGCTCACCCAGGGCACCGCGCCGCAGACCCTCTCCGTGGCCGAGGACAGCGACCACCAGCAGGCGGCGGCGGACTTCATCGCGTTCCTCACCCGCCCGGATCACTCGGTGGAACTCGCCCGGGGCGACTGGATGCTGCCCACCAGCCGAACGGCCCTGACCGACCCCGCGCTCACCACCGACGAGCTCGGCTGGAACACGGGCGTCGAACTGGCCCGGCACCTGCGCCCGTCACCCGTGCTCGGGGTCAGGGGCTACCCCGAGTGGAAGGACAAGATCGCCACTCCCGCCTTCCAGGAGTACTACAACGGAGCCGTTGACCTGGAAGATCTCCGCGAGGAGCTCACCGAGGACGGGAACCGGATCCTCGACCGGTACCAGCGCTGACGTGACCTTCCGCGACACCAGAAATGAGCGACGACACACCATGAGCGTCAGCGTCGATCCGACCCGGGAACCAGACGAGACGACACCACCGCGGCGCCTGCGCACGGTGCCGCGCCCCCAGGACCACTCCCCCATCGTGCCCAGGGACCGCGCGAGGGGCGCGCTCCTCGGGCTGGCCGTGGGCGACGCGCTCGGCGCGCCCGCCGAGAACCTCAAGCCCTCCCAGATCCGGGAGCGCTGGGGCCGCATCGAGGGCTTCGTCTCCGACGACCCGGCCGGGACGGACGACACCGAGTACGCCATCTTCTCCGGGCTGCTGCTGGCCGAGCACGGCTCGGCCCTCACGGTCGGCCACGTCGAGTCGGCGTGGCACGAGTGGATCGCCGACCGCGACGAGGGCCCGTTCCGCGGCGCCGGGTTCAGCGAGCGGGGCACCCTGGAGAACCTGCGCCGCGGCCTGGCCGCGCCCATCTCGGCGCAGCACCGGCACGCCTGGAGCGACGGCCTCGCGATGCGCGCGGCGCCGTTCGGCGTCTACGCGGCGGGCCGCCCCGCGGAGGCGGCGCGGCTGGTCTCCATCGACGGCACCGTCTCGCACGACGGCGAGGGCATCTACGGCGGGCGGGCCGTGGCCGCCGGGGTCGCGACGGCGATGGTCAGCCACAGCCCCGACGCGGTGGTGCAGGCCGCGCTGTCCGTGGTTCCCGAGGACTCGTGGACGGCGCGTTCCCTGCACCGCGCGGTCTCCGCGGCGCGGCGCGCCAGGCGCGACCCGAACGCCACGCCGCTGTCGACGGAGCGCACGGTGCGCAAGGCCACCGTCATCGGCGGCTACCCGTGGACCGACCTGGCGCCCGAGGCGGCGGGGCTGGCGTTCGGCTCCTTCGCCGCGGCCCGGGGCGAGTTCGCCACGGCGGTGCGGACGGCCGTCAACATGGGCCGCGACGCCGACACCACGGCCGCCGTGGCGGGCGCGCTCGCGGCGGCGCTGCGCGGCGAGTCGGCGATCCCCGCCGAGTGGGCCGAGGCGATCGGCCCGGTGCGCGGCAGCTGCCTGCCGTCGATGGCCGGGTGGCACATCCTCGACGTCGCCGACCGGCTCAGTCCGCCGGCCGGTGGCCGCGACGGCACCGAGGGGGCCGCCGCATGACCCCCACCGTGACGGAGGCGGCGCTCGGCGGGCCGATCGCCGCCGAGGCGCCCCGGCGGATCGAGGGGATGCTGCTCGGCATCGCCGCGGGCGACGCCGCCGGCTGGCCCTCGGGGCGGCACAGGGCCGCGCGGATGCCGGACTGGACCCGGCGGCTGACCCGGGAGCTCGACACGTTCGCCGAGCTCAACGCGACCACCACGCTGCCCGTCCCCATAGCGCTGAACCAGCCGCCGGAGCCGCTGCGCCTCGGGCCGTCCGACGACGCCGAGTGGGCGGCGTTCACCGCCCTCGCGGTGCTCTCGGCCACCGCCGAGGACGACACCGACCTGCCCGTGGGCCAGCGGGTGCGCTCGGCGCTGGCCCTCGCGTGGAACTCGCTGGCCGACGAGGTCGCGGCGGCGGCCGACCGGGCCGACGAGATCGAGTCGGCCGAGATCCCGCTGCGCGCGCGGATCTCCGTCCGCGCGGGCCTGGGGAACCTGGCCACCGGCCTGCGCCCGCCCGCCACCGGCCACGACAACCCGCACTACTTCGACGACGCCGCCTGCGTCCGGGCCGCCGTCCTCGCGGTCGTCCACCCGGGGGACCCGGAGGCCGCGGCCGGGCTCGCCGAGTTCGACGCCCGCTACACGCAGGACGGCGACGGCGTGCACGGCGCCCGCGCGATGGCCGCCGCGGTCGCCACCGCGCTGGACGGCGCGCCGGTGGACGTCTGCGTGGACGCGGCGGTGCGGCAGCTTCCCGAGGGCACCGAGATCCGGCGCAACGCGCTCCACGCGGTGGGCCTCGGCCGGGCCGCGGCGGCGGCCCGCCCCGGGCTCCCGGGCAACGCGTTCGCGCTGGTGCCGCTGCTGGAGCACGAGATCGTCGACCACGTCTACAGCTACGGCATCGCCGCGGCCGAGACCGTTCCCGTCGCACTCGCGGTGGCCACCGCCGCCGCGGGCGCGGTCACGGAGGCCGTGCCCTCGGCGGCCTGCCTCTCCCGCGTCGCCGACTCGGCCCCGGCCCTGGCCGGGGCGCTGACCGGCGTGGTCGGCGGCGCGGACGCCCTGCCCGCCACCTGGCGGGACGCCTGCCGCACGCTCGCCGGGTGCGCGCTGCCCCGGCTCGCGGGCACCGACCTGGTCGCGCTCGCGGAACGGCTCGCCCGCACCACATCCCTCACCGCCGCCACGGAAGGACCGCTCGCATGACGACCACGACGACCACCAGGACCGCGCCGCCCCCCACCCTGGAAGACCGGACCGTCGGCGCCCTGGTCGGGGCGGCGGTCGGCGACGCGCTCGGCGGACCGGTCGAGGGCTGGACGCCCGAGGCCATCGCCGAGCGGCACGGCGGCCGTGTCACCGGCATCGTCGAGCCGTTCCACAAGGAGAACTGGCGCACCGCCAGGCCCATCGCGCCTTACCACAAGGGCGACGGGCACGTCACCGACGACACCCTGATGACGCACGCGCTGGTCCGCGTCTACGAGAAGGTCCGCGACCACCTCGACGCGTACGCCGTCGCCGACCACCTGGTCCCCGACCTGATCACCACCCCGCGCTGGATCCCCGAGCTGGCGGCGGAGGCGCTGCCGCTGCACCGGATCTTCCTCGCCGAGAAGTGGATCGTCGCCCGCATCCACTACGGGCACGTCGACCCGCGCGAGGCGGGCGTGGGGAACATCGTCAACTGCGGCGCGGCCATGTACATGGCTCCGGTGGGCGTGGTCAACGCCGGCAACCCGGCCGCCGCCTACGCGGAGGCGCTCGACATCGCCGGGGCGCACCAGTCCAGCTACGGCCGGGAGGCGGCCGGGGTCTTCGCGGCGGCGGTGGCCTCGGCGTGCAAGCCGGGCGCCACGCCCGAGTCGGTGATCGACGACGTGCTGGCGCTCTCCAAGGACGGCACCCGCGCGGCGATCGAGGCGGTGTGCGCGGCGGCGGCGCGGTACGACGACTTCGAGGACGCGCTGGCGCCGCTGCGCGAGGCGGTCGCGCCGTTCGACACCGTGGGCCCCGAGTACCGCAAGCCGTCCCTGGGCGCGCGCCGCCCGTCGCGGCTGCACTCCATCGAGGAGCTGCCGATCGCGCTCGGCATGCTGCTGGTCGGCCGCGGCGACTTCCGGCACACGGTCCTCGGCGCGGTCAACTACGGCCGGGACTGCGACTCGATCGCCACCATGGGCGGCGCCATCGTGGGGGCGCTGTCCGGCGAATCGGCCGTGCCGCGGGAGTGGAGCGAGGAGATCGCGCGGGCCAGCAGGCTCGACCTGCGGGCGCCCGGCGAGGCGCTGGCCGTGGTGGCGCGCGAGGTGTTCGCGCGGGACATCGAACGGCGGCGGGCGCACGAGACGCTGTTCGGCGCGATCGCGGGGTCCTGATGCTGCGGCTGACCTGGGTGCAGCCCGAGGACCTGATCGGCCACGAGCTGCGCCAAGCGGCGCTCGACGGCCGCGACCCCGCCGGCGTGGCCGCCGTCGCGACGCGGTGGCGGGCGGCGGGCGGCCACCCGGCCCCGGACCGCGCGAACGCCTCGGCCGCCCGCCACCGCCTCGA
>NZ_LAVK01000036.1 GCF_001083795.1 Streptomyces sp. SBT349 | reverse complement strand
CGCCCAGGCCGCGCCTCCTCCGTCCCCACCCGCGGGCCCGCCCGGCGGAACCGCGGGCGGGCCCGCGGGTGGGGACGGAGGAGGCGCGGCCTGGGCGGGCGTGGCCGACGGGGGACCCGCGGGCGGCGCGGCGCCTGCCGCGCCCGCCTGGGGCTCCGGCGCACCGGCGGCTGGCTCTTCCGGCTTGCCGACGCCGTGGTTCTCGGTGCTCACAGCTCTCTCCTCAGGTCTCTCCTCAGGTGCACGACAGATATACGAGCAGTCTTTCCCATGGTCTGTCAGGCGGACGTAAACACCGCCGCCCGTTCGCTCGCGTGGCACCATGACGCGGTGAACGCCGTCCGCCACCCCATCCGGGTCATCGCGCACCGCGGGGCGTCCGAGGACGCCCCCGAGCACAGCCTGGCCGCCTACCGCAAGGCCATCACGGACGGCGCGGACGGGCTCGAGTGCGATGTGCGGCTGACCGCCGACGGGCATCTCGTCTGTGTGCACGACCGCCGCGTCAACCGTACGTCAAACGGCCGGGGAGCCGTCTCCGCGCTGGAGCTCGCCCAGTTGGCAGAGCTGGACTTCGGCTCCTGGAAGGCCCCGGCGGGCGGGGCGGAGACACCCGACTCGGCCGATCCCGAGCGCACCACCGTGCTCACGCTGGAACGGCTGCTGCGGCTGGTCGCCGAGGCCGGCCGGCCCGTCGACCTGGCGATCGAGACCAAGCACCCGACCCGGTGGGCCGGTCATGTGGAGGAGCGGCTGCTCGCGCTGCTCGATCGGTACCCGCTGCCGGGCCGCGTGGAGGTCATGAGCTTCTCGGCGCGCTCGCTGCGCCGCGTCCACCTGGCCGCGCCCGCCCTGCCCACCGTCTATCTGATGCAGCTGCTCCTGCCGCGCCACCGCGCCGGGCGCCTGCCGCGGGGGAACGCGATCGCCGGTCCCAGCATCCGCATCCTGCGCCGCGACCCCGGCTATGTGGCGCGCGCGCACCGGGCCGGGAACCGGGTGCACGTGTGGACCGTGGACGAGCCGGCGGACGTCGACCTGTGCGCGCGGCTCGGCGTGGACGCGGTCATCACCAACAGACCGAACACGGTGCGTCACCAACTGGACCGCCGGGGCGGCCCCGGTTGACCCTCCCGTCCCACCCGTGAACCGGTTCCACGCGTTTTTCTCACCCCGCGTACCCCGGCGCATTCGCTTGGTATCGGATCATTACGAACGCGTCAACAGATGTGTCATGGCCGGTTTCCGTCCTCTGTCCCCCGGGCACCATCCCAGGGCGTGGGGCGAAGGAGGTCTCGGGGGTGGCGTTGGTGGTCACACAGCAGGTACCGACGTCGTCGTCCATGTCGGTGTCCCACGGCCCGTCAGGCGTGGGAACGGCACGGCGGCGATTGCGCGCGGAATTGCGCGAAAGCGGAACACCGGAAACGGTCGTCGACGATGCGGTATTGATCCTTTCCGAACTACTCAGTAATTCCTGTCGGCATGCGCGTCCGTTGAACGGCGGGCAGGGCGTCCGGGCTTCCTGGAGTCAGGAGGTCGACGGTTCGGTGACAATTTCGGTCACCGATGGCGGCGGCCCCACCAGACCACGGCCCGCGTCACCCTCGGTCACCGCCAGGGGCGGGCGGGGACTGACGATCATCGGGACTCTGTCCCGGGCCTGGGGGGTGCGCGAGGCGGAGGTCTCCGGAGCCGTGACCGTATGGGCGATCCTCTCGGCGCCGGGCGGCTAGGCTCGCGGAACAGCCCTACGCCACACGCACGCAGGAGACCGCACTATGGCCAAAAAGCGCCGCCCTCGTACGCCGACCAGCGCCCCGGCCACCGCGCGGACGTCCGACGGCACGATCCCCGTCGTCGGCGCCAGGGAGCCGTGTCCCTGCGGGTCGGGCCGCCGGTACAAGGCGTGCCACGGCCGGGCCGCGGCGCAGGCCGCGACCGAGCTGGTCCGGCGCCCCTTCGAGGGGCTGCCGGGCGAGTGCGACTGGGTCGCCCTGCGCGAGCTCGTGCCCTCCGCCACCGTGCCCCTGACCCTCCGCGAGGGCCTGCCCGAGGACGTTCCCTCGCTGACCCTCGGTACCGTCCTGCCGATGGCCTGGCCCGCGCTCCGCCGCGACAACGGCGCGGTGCTCCTCGCCCTCCAGAACGACACGGCCACCGGCGACCTCAGCCGCGACCTCGCCGACGTGCTGACGCGCGCGCTGACCACCACCCCGGGGAACGCGGTGCCCGCCGGGCGTCCCGCCGCCGACGGCGCGCGCCTCCAGGATCTCCTCGACCTCGACGTCCCCTTCGAGCCGCAGGTCCACGAGGGCTTCGAATACTGGCTGGAGGACGCCGAGCAGGCGACGCCCGAGGTGGCCGCCTCCCTGGAGCGGGCCAACGCCGCCGCGACGCCCACGGTCCGCCTCACCGGAGTCTCCGCCGCCTACTGGTGCCTGACCCCCGAGAAGAACCACCTGCGCTGGGTCCTCCCGCACGACGAGGAGCCGCTGCTCGACGCGCTGGCCCGCCTGCACGCCGCCGGAGTCGGCACGCTGGGCGGGGACACGCGCCTGGTCGGCTCGTTCCGCGCGCACGGGCTGACCGTTCCCGTGTGGGACCTGCCGTCCGCCATGGGGGCCGAGGAGTGCGAGAAGCCCGCCGCCGCCTTCGAGGAGCGGCTGGCCGAGGCCCTGGCCGCCACCACGCCCCTGTCGGCGGAGGAGCGGCGCGCGCGCAGCGGGCTCACCAACCGGCAGATCACGTTGAACTAGTTGAACCAGCGGAGCCGGCGGACCTCAGGAAGCCGACGGGACCCCGACGGGAGCCGACGGATCCCGACCGGACCCCGACCGGAAACCGGCAGGCGCCACGGGCCGAACGAGCAGGTCAGGTCGTGCCCGGCGGCTCTCGCGCGGAGCTGACAGGCCGACACCCCGGCCCCCCGGGGCGTGATTCCGGTCACAACTCCCCCCATCAGACGCGAGTTCGGGCCGCCCGGGGGCCGCGCGGGATTTGCGAATCCCCGATGAGTTGTTACCTTCTGAGGTGGGCCCGGTCGCTGGTGCATCCCCCGTCGCCAGCGATCGGGTCCGTCCATGTGCGCGCCCGCCGCTTCCGGCGCGGCCCCTGGGCCTGCCGGTCAGTAGGCAAGCCGGCCCCCCGGTTCCGGAGCGCTCAGCCCCGCCTCGACCAGGACGTCCAGCAGGTCGGCGACCCGCGGCAGCACCACACGACCGCCCCGCTTCTCCGGCTCCCGCGCCCAGGCGACCTCTCCGGCGCCCGTGCGCGAGGGCGGCAGCGGGAGGTACCCGCCGGCCCCGTGGAAACGGACCGAGCTCGGCACCCGTTCCAGCGCCCCCAGCAGCTCCCCCAATTCGGGGAACTCGTACGGCTCGACCAGCAGCGCCCAGCGCGTCGGCCCGGCCACCACGGGCCCCGTGGGCGCTCCCCCGCGGTCGAGCTCGTCCAGCGCCCCGGCCGCCGCCGGCGCGGGCAGGCTCACGGCGCAGGGCGCCTTCCCCCCGGTGGCCAGCATGATCGGCGACCGCGGTCGCACCCGCCACCACCAGCCCACCATCCGGGGATCGTTCGTGGCGGCGAGCAGCTCGGGGTCGAGGGGATGAGCCCCCGGGACCACGCAGTCGGGGCGCGGGCAGTCGCACCCGCCGTCCGGCCGTGCCTCGGCGCCCGGGAGCACCGGCCACCGCCACCGCCGCGCGCAGAGGAGCGCGGCCTCGCGCAGCTCCGCGCCTGGACCCCTGCTGTTGCCTTTACCGTTCGTGCGTCGCTCTCCGAGGATCTCGCGCATCAGCGCGTCCCTTCCGTCGCGGGTTCAGATACACCACGTGGAACACAGATCACCGTATGTAGCGGGTCGCGTAGCGA
This sequence comes from Streptomyces sp. SBT349, assembly GCF_001083795.1. Classification (GTDB taxonomy): domain Bacteria; phylum Actinomycetota; class Actinomycetes; order Streptomycetales; family Streptomycetaceae; genus Streptomyces. The sequence continues at coordinate 29,671 of NZ_LAVK01000036.1, read as the reverse complement.
GGGGCGGCGGGCACACTGGGCCTGGCCGCCATCCGGTAGGACGCCAGAACTCGACGGTCCGTTCCGATATGTACCCAGCCCGCCCGGCTCGATCCGCCGCCGGGACGGCCCAGTCGATCGCGGGCCGACCGGCCCGGCGCTGCTTTTCCGCCATTCCCGCCAAACTCGCTACGGTCCGGCCTGTCGAACCGGGAACGAGCCCGCTACCTGGGCATTATCCATCACGGCAGGACCCTACTCGACCGGGGCCCGCGCCACCCCTTCCCCTGGAAAGTCCCGCAGCGACGCTTATCACATGGGGGTTCGCCTTACCTATGAGTACCTCACCCCCGCCGAAAGTGGCCGGAATCCACCCTGTGCTGCCGACCGTCCCACAGACTTCCCAGCCCGCCGACGACGTCACTCTCGGCAGGCCGGGCGGGGTGCACGACCGCCTCGCCTCCTGGATCTCCGACCTCACCACGCTGCACTCCCTCACCGAGCGCCTCGGCCGCACCCGCACCCTGGGCGACGCCCTGGAGGAAACGCTGCGGGCGGGCGCCGGACTCCTCGGCGCCCGCCGCGGACTCGTCTCGCTCCGCCCCGCCGACGGCCTCGGCCCCGAACGCCTCGCCGGCCTCGGCCTCGGCCACGCCGACCTCGGCCACCTCGAAACGGTCCCCCGATCCGTCGAGATCCCGCAGGACACCGACACCGAGCCCGCCGAGATCGTCCACCGCGACATCCCGCACGAGGACGCCCTCGACCCGCGCCACCGCGAGGTCGCCGCCCGGCTCGGCTTCGCCGCCAGCTACGGCGTCCCGCTGGCCGCCGAGGCGCCGGGGCGGCTCGGCGCCGCCGTCTGGCTCTACGACGAGCCGGGCCAGCCCGACCCGCGCCAGCGCCGCCTGCTCTCCCACTATCTGCGGCAGGCGGGACAGCACATCGCCAACCGCCTCGAACTCTGCCGCGCCCGCGCCGCGGTGCGCACCGTCCACGAGGGCCTGTTGCCGCCCCGCCTCCCGCTGCTGCCCGGCGTCACGCTCGCCGTGCGGCACCGCTTCGGCCCGCGCGGCGGCGGCGACTTCTACGACGCGCTCGCCCTCCCCGACCAGGCCCTCGGCCTGGCCATCGGCGGCGCCACCGGCACCGGGCCCGCCGCGCTCGCCGCGATGGGCCGCCTGCGCGCCGGGCTGCGCGCCTACGCCGTGATGGAGGGCGAGGACCCGGTGGCCGTCCTCTCCGACCTGGAGCTGCTGCTGCGGCTGACCGAGCCGGGGCGTTCGGCCACCGCGCTGTTCGGCTACGCCGAGCCCGCCACCCGCCGCATGGTCCTCGCCTCCGCGGGCCACCCGCCGCCGCTGGTCGTGGGCGCGGGGCGCGCGGTCTTCGCCGAGACCACCCTCTCCGCCCCGCTCAACATGCTCGCCTGCTGGGAGGCGCCGAGCGTGCACCTGCGCATCGAGGAGGAAGAAACGGTCCTGCTGTACAGCGACGGGCTGTTGCACCGGACCGGCGAGCCGCTGGACCGGGCCTTCGCGCACCTCCAGGCCGCCGCCGCCTGCGCCCCGCCCGCCGCCCGCACCGACCCCGGCGCGCTGGCCGACCACGTCCTGCACACCATGCTCCCGGACATCGACTCCCCGGGCGCCCGCGACTCCGCCGAGGACGTCGTCCTCCTCGCGGCGCACTTCGCGTAGCCCCCGCGCGCGCACCGGCCGGAGCGCCTCCGACAGTTCGCTGTCGCCCGACGCCGCCGCCCGCCTACCATGGAGCCGACCCGGCCCCCGGGCCGGCCGGCAAGCGAGCGAGCGAGGAGACGGACGTGGCCGAAGAGCAGCGGGCCGAGAACGCCGAGCCCGGCGAGGTGCAGGGGACCGCCGAGACGACGCCCGCCCCCCGGAAGAACGGCGTCGCCCCCCAGGTCTCCGACGAGCTCGCCGAGAACATGAAGCACGGCTGGGCCGACACCGAGCGCCAGGACCTGGACCCCGTTCCTCAGGCCGAGCACACCGCCCGCCGCCGCGCCGCGCTGTCCGCGCGATTCCCCGGCGAGCGCCTGGTGATCCCCGCCGGCCGTCTCAAGACCCGTTCCAACGACACGGAGTACCCCTTCCGCGCCTCCGTCGAGTACGCCTACCTCACCGGCGACCAGACGGAGAACGGCGTGCTCGTCCTGGAGCCGGCGGGCGAGCGGGGCCACGACGCCACGCTCTACCTGCTGCCCCGCTCCGACCGCGAGAACGGCGAGTTCTGGCTGAGCGGCCAGGGCGAGCTGTGGGTCGGCCGGCGCAACAGCCTGACCGAGGCCGCGCGCCTCTACGGCGTTCCCGTCAAGGACGTGCGCACCGTTCCCGACGTGCTCCGGGAGGCGACCGGCCCGGTCCGCGTCGTCCGCGCGCACGACGCCGAGGTGGAGAAGGCGCTCGCCGACAAGGTGACCGCCGAACGCGACGAGGAGCTGCGCGTCTTCCTCTCCGAGGCGCGCCTGGTCAAGGACGCGTTCGAGATCGCCGAGCTCACCCGCGCCTGCGAGTCCACCGCCCGCGGCTTCGAGGACGTGGTCCGCGTCCTCGACCGCGCCGAGGCCACCTCGGAGCGGTACATCGAGGGCACCTTCTTCCTGCGCGCCCGCGTGGAGGGCAACGACGTCGGCTACGGCTCGATCTGCGCCGCGGGCCCGCACGCCACCACGCTGCACTGGGTGCGCAACGACGGCCCCGTCCGCTCCGGCGACCTGCTGCTCCTGGACGCGGGCGTGGAGACCACCGAGCTGTACACCGCGGACGTGACACGCACGCTGCCGGTCAACGGCCGGTTCACCGACCTTCAGCGCAAGATCTACGACGCCGTGTACGAGGCGCAGGAGGCGGGGCTGGCCGCGGTCGTGCCGGGCGCCAAGTTCCGCGACTTCCACCAGGCGGCGCAGCGGGTGCTGACCGAGAAGCTGGTGGAGTGGGGCCTGCTGGAGGGCCCGGTCGAACGCGTCCTGGAGCTGGGGCTCCAGCGCCGCTGGACGCTGCACGGCACCGGGCACATGCTCGGCATGGACGTCCACGACTGCGCCGCCGCCCGGCGCGAGAGCTATGTGGACGGCACGCTGGAGCCCGGCATGTGCCTCACCGTGGAGCCGGGGCTCTACTTCCAGCCCGACGACCTGACGGTGCCCGAGGAGTACCGCGGCATCGGGGTGCGGATCGAGGACGACGTGCTGGTCACCGAGGACGGCCACCGGAACCTGTCGGACGCCCTGCCGCGCCGCTCGTACGAGGTCGAGGCGTGGATGGCGGACCTGCGCGGGTGACCGCGGCGGCAGGGGGCTGACACGTTGCGCTGACACCGCCAATTCGCAGGTGTCAAGTGGGCGAAATGGGGTACAGCCTGGGAACACGGACGCGCGGAGCCGCGTTGTCCGCGTCCCGCCTCTTCCGGAAGGAGACCCGTGCCGGCCCACTCATCTGATCCCGACGGGCATAGTCCCGGACCACCTCGTCAACGTCTGGCGTGCCGCGGCACACGGCGAGGTGGTGTCAGTTGAGTGCCGCGCTCGGCCTGCTCGCCGTTCTCGTCCTGACGGCGGGCACCGGCTATTTCGTGGCCCAGGAGTTCTCGTTCGTGGCCGCCGACCGGCTCGCCCTCGCCGCGGGCGCGGCGGCGGGCGACCGGCGGGCCGCCCGCGCCATGAAGGTGCAGGAGCGGCTGTCGTTCATGCTCTCCGGGGCGCAGCTCGGCATCACCGTGACGGGCCTGGTCGTCGGCTTCCTCGCGGAGCCCGCGCTCGCCGCGCTGATCGACCCGGCGCTCGCCGGCGTCGGCGTCCCGGAGGCCGCGGTGTCGGGGATCGCGCTGGTGCTGGCGTTCTCGCTGGCGACGGGCATCCAGATGGTGCTGGGCGAGCTCGGCCCGAAGAACCTGGCGCTCGCCGTGCCCGAGCGCCTCGCCATGGCGCTGGCCTCCTCGACGCTGCTCTATCTGCGCGTGGCGGGCCCGTTGGTCCGCGTCTTCGACGCCTCGGCCAACCGGCTGCTGCGCCGGGTGGGCATCGAGCCGGTGGAGGAGCTGCACCACGGCGCGACGCTCGAGGAGCTGGGGCACCTGATCGGGGAGTCGCGCGAGCACGGGCAACTGCCGCACGAGACGGCGACGCTGCTGGGGCACGCGCTGGGCTTCTCGGAACGGACGCTGGGCGAGGTCATGGTGCCGCGCGTCGAGGTGAACTCGGTGCGGGCCTCGGCGCCCGCGTCCGAGGTGGTGGAGCTGATCGGCGCGCACGGCCGCTCGCACTACCTGGTGATCGGCGACCGCGTCGACGACATCGTGGGCGTGATCGGGGTGCGCGAGCTGATGCGGGTGAGCCCGGAGCGCATCACCCGGCGCACGGCGGGGGCGCTCGCGCGCAGGGCGCTACTGCTGCCCGACACGCTGCCGCTGCCGGGCGCGGTGGAGCAGATGCAGGCGGCGGACGAGGAGTTCGGCGTCGTGCTGGACGAGTACGGCGGGCTGGCCGGGATCGTCACGCTGGAGGACATCGCCGAGGAGCTGGTGGGCGAGATCACCGACGAGAGCGACCTGGTGGTGGAGCTGGCCGTGCCGGACCGCGGTGGCTGGCTGGTGGACGCCAGGGGCCGGGTGGACGAGGTGGCCGTGGCGACGGGCGTCGCGCTGCCCGAGGACGACGCGTTCGAGACGCTGGCGGGCCTGGTGATCGACCGCTGCGGCCGTTTTCCCGCGGTGGGCGACCTGATCGAGGTGGAGCTGGCCGACGGCGGCCTGGCCCGGCTAGAGGTGCTCTCGCTCGACCGGCGGGTGCCCGCGAGGATCCGGGTCGAGCTGGAGCGTGAGCGGCAGCGCGCGCCGGAGTCCGAGCCCGAACGGGCGCCCGCGCGCGAGCGGGAGCGTGAGCGGTCGCCGTTGCGGGCGTGGGAGGGACAGCCCTCGTGAGCGCGCAGACGGCCGTGCTGATCACGGTCCTGCTGCTGGTGGGCAGCGGCTTCTTCGTGGCGGCCGAGTTCGCGCTCGTGGCGGCGAAGCACCACAGGATGGAACAGGCGCGGGCGGCGGGGGAGCGCGGGGCGCGCGCGGCGCTGGCGGGGATGCGCGAGCTGTCGCTCATGCTGGCGGGCGCGCAACTGGGCATCACCGTGTGCACGCTGGGGCTCGGCAGCATCTCCGAGCCCGCCATAGCGCACCAGATCGACCCGCTGCTGCACGACGCCGGGCTGCCGAGCGGCCTCTCGTACGGGATCGCGTTCGTGGTGGCCATGACGGTGGTGGTCTTCCTGCACATGGTGGTCGGCGAGATGGCGCCCAAGTCGTGGGCGATCTCGCACCCCGAGCGTTCGGCGATGCTGCTGGCGCCGCCGTTCCGGGCGCTGGTGCGTGCGGTGCGGCCGTTGATCTCGGTGCTGAACAAGGTGGCCAACGGCCTGGTGCGGCTGTGCCGGGTCACCCCGCGCGAGAAGCTGACCTCGGTTCACGACCGGGAACAACTGGCCCATCTGGTCGCCGAGTCGCAGCGCCTCGGGCTGATCAGCGAGACGGACTCGGGGCTGATCACGCGGTCGCTCACCGAGCCGCAGTCGGCGGTGGGGGCGTTCCAGGTGCCCGCCGTGCGGATCGCGGAGGTCGCGGCCTCGGCCGGGGCCGAGGTGATCCTCGCCACCGCCGCGGCCAGCGACCACACGCGGCTGCTGGTGCGCGACGGGGCGCGGGTGGTGGGCTCCGTGCATGTGCGGGACGCCATCGTGGCCAGGGCCGGTGGCCGCCGGGTGACGGCCGCCGAGCTGGCGCGGCCCGTGCCCGAGCTGACGGCCGAGGACACCCTGGCGCACGCCGTGGAGCAGCTGCGCCAGCGGCGGGCCTCGCTCGCGGTGGTGCGGGGGGCCGACGGGCGGGTGACGGGGCTGATCAGCCTCGACGACCTGCTGGCGCGCCTGATGACTCCCCTGGCCGGGGCCAAGCCGACGGGCTGACGACGGCGCGGTCCCGTTCGGCGGTATCGGGTCCGGGGTCACGGCCCGGGGTGGGATGCCACGATCGGGCCCATGGATGCTGAGAGCCCCGGCGGGCTGGTGATTCGCCGCGCGAACGCCTCGGACTGGACCGGGCTGGCAGGGATCGACTCCCTCGCGGCCTCGGGCGACCACGCGCGGCGCGCGAGCGTCCGGCGCTGGTGCGAGCAGGGCCTGGCCCTGCTGGCCGGGGACGGGTCCGGCCCGTTGGGATACAGCGTGCTGGAGTACACCTTCTTCGAGCAGGGCTTCGTCACCCTGCTGATGGTCGCGCCCACCGCCCGCCGGCGAGGCGTGGGCGCGCGTCTCCTTGGGGCTACCGAGGCCGCGTGCACCACCCCGAAGCTGTTCACCTCGACCAACGTCTCCAACCACCCCATGCAACGCCTGCTGCGGCGCGTCGGCTGGAGCCCGGTCGGCCTGCTCCACGGCCTGGACGAGGGCGATCCCGAACTCTTCTACCTGTGCCCGCGTGTCCGGCCGCGCGGCGTGGCCGAGGGACATGGCGAGGGAAATGGCGAGGGCTGACCTGGCCTCACGGGTCCGCCGGGTGAGGTCCCCGGGTCCGGGGAGCCCGCACCGGCTGGACAGGGAGGCGGCCCGCGAGCGGCAAGGCGCCCGCGGGCCGCGCGGAACCGCGGCGGAGACCGGTCAGCCGACCGTCACCGACTCGATGGTGATCTCCTCGACGGGCACGTCGCCCATGCCGGTCTCGGTCGTCGCGATCGCGTCCACGATCTCGCGGCTCGCGTCGTCGGCGACCTCGCCGAAGATGGTGTGCGCGCCGTTGAGGTGGGTGGTGGGCGCCACGGTGATGAAGAACTGCGAACCGTTCGTCCCCGGGCCCGAGTTGGCCATCGCCAGCAGGTAGGGGTCGTCGAAGGTCAGCTCGGGGTCGATCTCGTCCGCGAACTGGTAGCCGGGGCCGCCCGTTCCGTTCCCCGCGGGATCGCCGCCCTGGATCATGAACCCGTCGATCACCCGGTGGAAGATGGTGCCGTCGTACAGCGGCTCGCCGTCCTGCTGGCCCTCCCACTCCAGGGAACCGTCGGCCAGGCCGACGAAGTTGGTGACGGTGAGCGGCGCGGACTCGGGGTAGAGGGTGAGCGCGATGTCGCCCTCGCTGGTGTGGATGGTCGCGCTGGTGACGTCCGGCACCTCGACGGAGTCCGGGTCCCCGGGTCCTGGGAGCTGTGCGCCCGAGCCCGCGTTCCCCTCCGACTGCGCGGACTCCTCCTCGACGGGGGGCGGATCCGAGGGGGCCGCCGTGGCGCCGCCGTCCTCGTCGTCGGATTCCGATCCGCAGGCCGCCGTGAGCAGCCCGAGGCAGAGCAGCCCCGTCGCCAGACGCCGAGAGGTGCGATTCATGTCGGATGTTGCCTTCCGTGTGTGCCTACGCGGAGGTTCCCAGCCGTCACATGATGCACCACAACTGCCCTTCTGCCACCAGGCCCTGGGGTGGCCGTCCGCCCCCGCCGTCCCCCGCACGGAAGGTAGCCGGGGCGCGCGGGCGGGTGGGGTCAGCCCTCCACGCGCGCCGCGTCGAGCCCCGCGAGCAGGGCGTCGACGGTCTGGTCCGGCGTCTGCCGCGAGGTGTCGAGCCACAGCCCGAGGCGCGGGGTGGCCTCGCGCAGCGACGCGTCGAGCGCGGCGACGGTCCAGGGCCCGTACCCGTCCTTGGCCCGCGCCTCCTCCCGCGGGGCGACGGTCCCGGGTCCGGGCGCCAGCACCACGACGTGGAACGGGCGGGCGCGCACCAGCGCCGGGAACGCGGCCAGGTCCTCGCCCAGCACGATGTCCTGGACGACGGCGGTGAAGCCCGCCTCCGCGTAGAGGTCGGCCGCGGCGGCGGCGAGCCGGTACCTGAGGCGGAGCTGGGCGCGGGCCTCCTCGGTCTCCTCGGGCATCAGCTCCTCGCGCCCGGAGACGATCATCCGGCGGAACGCGTCGCCGCGGACGTGGGCGGCCCGGGGCAGGCGCGTGGCCAGGGCCTCGGCGACGGTCGACTTGCCCGCGGCCATCACCCCGGTGATCAGCACGACCGAGCCCGGGGGCACACGGGGGTCGGGGGGCACGGGAGACGCGGGAGACACGGGCACACTCCGCGGGGTCGTGGGGCCGTCCGGGTGGCGTTGCGGCGCCGACGGCCGACGATAACGGAGGAGCCCGGGCCGGGGAGACCTAGCCTGGCGTCCTCATGGACGCTCTCGCCCTCGGCCCCTCATGGCTCGATCCGGAACGGCTCATCTCCACCTTCGGCCTGATCGGCATCCTGATCGTGGTCTTCGCCGAGTCGGGCCTGCTGATCGGCTTCTTCCTGCCCGGCGACTCGCTGCTGTTCACCACCGGGCTGCTGGTGGCCTCCGGCACGTATCTGCACCACTCGCTCTGGGTCGTCTGCCCGCTGATCGTGGTGGCGGCGGTGCTGGGGGACCAGGTCGGCTATCTCTTCGGCCGGAGGGTGGGGCCCGCGCTGTTCCGCAGGGAGGACGCGCGGCTGTTCAGGGCGGAGCACGTGGTGAAGGCCCAGGACTTCTTCGCGCGGCACGGCCCGAAGTCGCTGGTGCTGGCCCGCTTCGTCCCGATCGTGCGGACGTTCACGCCGGTCGTCGCCGGGATCGGCCGCATGGACTACCGGACGTTCGTGACGTTCAACGTGGTGGGCGGAGTGCTGTGGGGCGCCGGGGTGACCCTGCTGGGGGCGGCGCTCGGGCAGGTCGCGGCCGTGCGGGACCACATCGAGCTGATCCTGATCACGATCGTGCTGCTCTCGGTGGTGCCGGTCGTGATCGAGGTACTGCGGGGCCGCGGCGCGGGGCGCGATGGAACCCCGCCCCGCTCCCGGGTCTGAGGCCCTACGCCTGGGCGGTGGGCTTGGTCTCCTCGACCGGACGGGCGCTGGTGACGTCGCCCGGGGCGGCCTGGATGGTGCGGGGGGCGGCCTCCGGCTGCGGCTCGGTGCCCTCCCCCTTGGGGGAACTCGCCTTCGGGTTCTCCGCCTTCATGGCGGCGGTCTCGCTCTTCAGGATGCGCGCCGACTTGCCCAGTGAGCGCGCGATGTCGGGCAGCCGCTTCGCCCCGAAGACGAGCAGCACGACGATGGCAAGGACGACAAGCTCCCGTGCCCCGATCTGACCCATGGGTTCCACCTCCTAGGAGACGTCTCGCAACGTCCCGATCAGCGCCACGGTAACGCGCACGAAGTAAAGATTGCGCAAATCACAAGACAATACCTCTGACCGCTCCATATGCATAGGCCGCGGTCGGCGGTATGGGCCCGGGGGCTCAGGAGGTGGGCAGCAGCCTCTCGCCACGCCGGCGCAGCGCCTTGTCGAACGTGACGACCGCGCCGCCCGCCCCCGGCAGGTTGTCGAAGCTGACCGCGTCGCTGAGCGCCTCGATCAGGCACATCCCGCGCCCGCTCGTGAGCAGGTCGAACGGCTCGGAGCGCGGCACGGCCGCGCCCGCCTCGAATCCGGGCCCGCAGTCCGTCACCTCGATGCGGCACACGTCGCCCTGGACGGAGGCGGTCACCCGGTAGACCCCGGAGTGTCCCGTGCCGTGCTGGACCGCGTTCGCGCACGCCTCGGAGAGAGCGACGGACACCTCGTGGGAGATGTCCGCGTCGACGCCCGCGGCCTCCATGGAGCCAAGGAGGAGCCGCCGGGCGAGCGGGACGCTGGCCGCTTCCCGCCGCAGTTGGAGAGACCACCAGATGCTCATGACGTCCGCCTCCTGGCCTCGGCTCGACATATCTGTAGGTATTGCCGACCGGCGCGAACCGTAAGCGTCTGGTTGACCCAACACCCCTCGATCGGCGGATGTAACCGGATGCTTCGCCCGATATGGGGGCACGCCAGCGTGTCGGAACCGGTCATTCAGCGCCTCATGGGCGCCCTCACCGGTCCGTCTACCCCCCTTCGGTGAGATGATGGCGCCGCCATGCGTGCCGGAGCCGATCTGCGACTGCTGCGAGCCGCGGTCTTCGCCGCGGCTTGCACCACGCTGGCCGCCTCCGGGCACGTCTGGGCCACCGGACCCGGGGTCCGCCCCGCCACGCTGGCCGCCGGCTGGGCCGCCGCGTTCGCGGTCGCCCTTCCGCTGACCGGGCGCGAGAGACGTTCGGTGCCCGCGATGGCCGGGCTGCTCGCCGTCTCGCAGCTCGCGCTCCACGTGGTCTTCTGCATCGGCAGGCACGCCTCCCCCGGCCGGCCCCCGGCGCCGAGCGCCAGGGAGCTGGCGGCCAGGCTGCTCTGCAACGACCACATGCCGGCGATCTCGGAGCGGGAGGCGGCCCGCATCGTGGCCGCCTCGGGGCTCGGGGACGCGCACACGGCGCCCACCGCGGGCGCGGCCGGTGCGGCGCACGCCGGGGGCGCCGGGGGCGCCGGCTCGGGACTCGGCGAGGCGTTCGCCTCGCTCGCCTCGCCGCCCATGCTGCTGGGCCACCTCGCCGCCGCGCTCGCCGCGGGCTGGCTGCTGCGCCGCGGCGAGGCCGCGCTCTGGGCGGCCGTCAGGCTCTCGCTCGCCACCCCGGGCGTGCCCCCGCTCGCCGCGCTGGCGCCGCTGCGCCGCGCGGCGCGCCTCCTCCGCCTCCTCCGCGTCCTGTGTGGCGCCCCGCTGCCGGAGCACGCCCGTGTCCCCGGCCGCGTCCGCTCCGCGGAGCTGTCCGTCCCCGTGCTCCACGAAGCGGTGCTCTCGTGCGCCGTGAGCCGCCGGGGGCCCCCGGCGCCCGCGACGCATCAGCACATGCTCGCGGCCTGACGCACTCCCCCTGAGGGGCGGGTGCGCCGCCGCCGCGCGCTCGCACATCCCCCACTCACCACCACACCCCCAGTGGAGTGCCCATGAACCGCACGCGCATCGCCGCCTGCTCCGTCGTCACCGCCGCCACCGCCGCGGCGGCGCTCGCCCTCGCCGCCCCCGCCCAGGCCCATGTCACCGTGGACCCGGACGAGGCCGAGCAGGGCGGCTACACCACGCTCAACGTCCGGGTGCCGAACGAGAGCGACACGGCCTCGACCGTCAGCGTCGAGATGCACCTCGACATGGAGAACCCGCTCGCCTCCGTCCGTCCCCAGGCGGTGCCCGGCTGGGAGGTCGAGGTCGAGACCGCCGAGCTGGAGACGCCGATCGAGAACCACGGCAACCAGATCACCGAGGCGCCCAGCGTCATCCGCTGGACGGGCGGCGAGATCGAGCCGGGGATGTTCCAGCAGTTCCCGCTGTCCGTCGGCCCGCTGCCCGAGACGACCGAGCACCTGGTGCTGCGGACCATCCAGACGTACGACGACGGCGAGGTCGCCCGCTGGATCGAGCCCCCGGCCGAGGACGGCTCGGAGCCCGAGGACCCGGCGCCCGTGCTGCACCTCATGCCGGCCGCCGACGCGGAGGGCACCGAGGCCGCCGCCGACGCGGAGGGCGACGACGGCGCGAACGCCGACGCCGAGGACGCCCAGGACGCCGAGGACACGGCGGCGGCCGGGGACGAGGACGAGTCCGCCACCGACACCACCGCCCGCGTGCTGGCCGGCGTCGGCATCGCGGTCGGCGTGGCGGGCGTGGCGTTCGGCGTCCTCGCGGGCCGCCGCCGTTCCCCCGCCGCCGACTCCGCCGAGTCCTGACCTCCCGCCCCACCTCCGTCTCACTCCGTCTCATCCCGTCTCACTCCGTCTCATATGAGGCCGCGGGGCGCGGCACCCCGCGCCCCGCGGCCCGGACCACCATCAGGAACGTTCATGCACCTGCGCACCATCACCACCGCCGTCGTCGCGGCCACCGCCGCGCTCGCCCTGGCCGCCTGCGGCAGCGAGGGCGGCGGCAAGGACACCGGCGACACCCCGGCCGCCGAGGTCGAGGGCGGCGGGGCCGAGGACGAGGGGACCGTCCTCGACCAGCCCTTCGACAAGCCGGACCTCGTTCTCACCGACACCGACGGCGAGCCGTACGACTTCGCCGCCGAGACGGCGGGACACGCCACCCTGCTCTACTTCGGATACACCAACTGCCCGGACATCTGCCCGCTCACCATGAGCAACATCGCCGTCGCCACCGAGTCGCTCACCGAGGAGCAGCGCGCCGACCTGCGCGTCGTCTTCGTCACGACCGACCCGGAGCGCGACACCCCGGAGTCGCTCGGGCCGTGGATCGAGTCCCAGTCCCCCGATTTCACCGGGCTCACCGGGGACTTCGAGACCATTCAGGAGGCCGCCCGCTCGCTCGGCGTGCACATCGAGCCGTCCTTCGAGGACGACGAGGGCGACATCGTCTCCACGCACGGCACCCAGGTCGTCGGGTTCCTGCCGACGGACGACAGGGCCCACATCATCTGGACCGAGGGCGTCACCGTCGAGACGTTCCAGCGCGACATCCCCGGGCTCCTCGAAGGCGAGCTGCCGTGACCCGGCACCCCGCGGCACGCGCCGCGGCGCTGCTCGCCGCCCTCGCCGCCGCCACCGCCCTCGCCGTGACCGGCTGCGGCGGGGACGGGGCGTCGGGGCCCGAGCTGTCGGCCCGCGACGCGTTCATCCCGGAGCCCGCCACCGCCGACCTGGCGGCCGGGTTCCTCACCGTGGAGAACGCGGGCGACGCCGACGACACCCTCACCTCCGTCACCAGCGACCTCGCCGGAACGATCGAGATGCACGAGACCGTGGACAACACGATGCGGCAGGTCGACTCGTTCACGGTTCCGGCCGGAGGCGCGCTGACGCTCGCCCGCGGCGGGAACCACCTCATGCTCATGGACCTGACCGGCAAGCCCACCGAGGGCGAGACCGTATCCATCGAACTGCACTTCGAGGAATCGGAGCCGATCACCCTCGACGTGCCGGTCGAATCCGCAACCCACACCGGGGAGTGAGACCGCAGCCATGACCACCGCCGTCCCCCGCACCCTGACCTCGCTGCTCGTGGCCGCCGGCGCCGTGTGCGCGGCGCTCGCCGCGCTGCTGCTCGCGGCCACGCCCGCGACGGCCCACGCCTCGCTCGCCGGCAGCACGCCGGGGGACGGGGAGGTGGTGGCCACGGCGCCCGCGGAGATCACCCTCACCTTCACCGAGGCCGTCTCGCTCGCCGACGACGGCGTCCGCGTCCTCGACCCGGACGGCGACGCCGTCGCGACCGGGGGCGAGACGGCCGACCTCGGCGACCACACCTACGCCGTCGCCCTCCCCGGGGACGACCTGGCCGACGGCACCTACACCGTCACCTGGCAGGTCGTCTCCGCCGACAGCCACCCCATATCCGGGGCGTTCACCTTCTCCGTCGGCGCGCCGTCCGAGACCAGCGTCGAGCCGGGCGCCGTGGCCGAGACCGGCGACGACGGCGTCTCGGGGCTCCTCTACGACGTCGCGCGCTACACGGCGTACGGCGGGTTCGTGCTGCTGGGCGGCGCGTGCGCGTTCGCCCTCGCCTGCTGGCCGGTCGCGGCCTCGCGGCGCACGGTGCAGCGCGTCACGCTCACCGGCTGGACCGCGCTCACCGCGTCGACCATCGCGCTGCTGCTCCTGCGCACGCCCTACACCGGGAGCGGCGACCTGGCCGACGCGTTCGACCTGGGCGGGCTGCGCGACGTCATCGACACCAAGACGGGAACGGCCCTGGTCACGCGGCTGCTGCTGCTCGCGGCGGCTGGGGTGTTCATCGCGGTGCTGCACGGCGGCTACGCCCGGCAGCGCGCCCTGCCGGATCCGGACGAGGCGACGGCGGAACGGGTGCGCGACCTGACGTTCGGCCTGGCCCTCGGCGGCTCGATCCTCGCCGCGGGCATCGCCGCGAGCTGGGCGATGTCCGAACACGCGTCCACCGGGCGGCAGACGGGCCTCGCCATTCCGCTGGACATCGTCCACCTGCTCGCGGTCTCCGCCTGGCTCGGCGGCCTCGTCACGCTGCTGGTGCTGCTGCGGACCGAGCCCGCGCTGCCGCGCTCGGCGGTGCGGCGGTTCTCCGCCGTGGCGCTGACCAGCGTCACCGTCCTGGCGGTCACCGGCCTCTACCAGGCGTGGCGGCAGATCGGCTGGTCGTGGTCGGCGCTGACGGAGACCTCCTACGGGCAGCTGCTGCTGATCAAGGTCGCCCTGGTCGTCACGCTGCTGACCGTGGCCTGGGCGTCCCGGCGCAGGACCGGGCGCCTCGACGACGCCCGGCCGGACGCCGCCGCCGCCGACTCCGCCGACGCCGAGGCCCCGGCGGAGGCGGGCGCGGAGGCGGCCTCCGCGCCGGAGCCGGTGGCCGTCGGTGCGGGCGGGGCGGCGGAGGGGGAGGCCGCGGTCGATCCGGAACGTGCCAGGCAGCTCGCCCGGCAGCGCGCCGCCGTGGCGCGCGCCGGGCGGGTGAAAGCGCGTGACGCCGACCCGCACCGCTCGGGCCTGCGGCGTTCCGTGCTGGCGGAGGTGGCCCTGGCGGCCGTTCTGCTCGCCGTGACCACGGGGCTCACCGGGACCACCCCCGCGCGCACCGCGGCGGCCGAGGCAGCGCAGAATGGGGAGGCCGGGGCCGGGGAGAACGGGCCGCCGCAGGCCCAGGACCCGGGCAGCCTGTCCCTCCCCTACGACACCGGCGGCGATTCCGGCCAGGGCACGGCGCTGATCGAGCTCACGCCGGCGCGCACCGGCGAGAACACCATGCACATCCGCCTCACGGACCCCGAGGGCGCCCCCACCGGCGCCGCCGAGGTCCGCGTGGCGCTCACCCTTCCGTCCGAAGACCCGTCCGACGCGATCGGCCCGCTGCGCCTCGACCCGCTGCACGTGGACGTCGGCCACTGGACCGCCACCGGCGTCCAGCTGCCCCGCCCCGGGGCGTGGGAGCTGGCGCTGACGATCCGCACCTCCGACGTCGACCAGATCACCGAGACCACCACCGTCACGATCGAATGAAACCCTCCGACTCATGGCTTGCCGATGACTGAACGACGCACCTTCTCCCGCCGCCGCCTGCTCACCAGCGCGGGCGCCGCCGGGGCCGCCGGGCTCGGGGTGGGCACCACCACCGGGGCCCTCGCCCACTCGGCGGCGAGCGACAACGGGCCCGCGCTCACCGCGCTCGGCTCCACCGCGGTGCCGTTCTTCGGCGCCCACCAGCCGGGCATCACCACCCCGATGCAGGCGCAGGGGCACCTGGTGGCCTTCGATCTCGCGCCGGGCGCGGGACGGCGTGAGGCCGCCGCGCTGATGCGCCGGTGGTCCACGCTGGCGGCCGAGCTGATGGCGGGCGGGACACCGGAGACCGACACGGGCGTGGCGCGGGACGCCGGGCCCGCCTCGCTGACGGTGACCTTCGGCTTCGGCCACCATTTCTTCGACGCCACCGGGCTCACCGGGGACCGGCCCGACGCGCTGGCCCCGTTGCCCCGGTTCTCCGCGGACGCGCTCGACCCGGCCCGCTCCGACGGCGACCTGTGGATCCAGGTGGGCGCCGACGACGGGCTGGTGGCGTTCAACGCGCTGCGTGCCCTCCAGCGCGCGGGCGCGGAGACGGCCGCCGTGCGCTGGCACATGTCCGGCTTCAACCGGAGCCCGGGCGCGACCGCGCGCCCCATGACCACGCGCAACCTGATGGGCCAGGTGGACGGCACCAACAATCCCCAGCCGTCGGACGCCGACTTCGACCGGCGGATCTTCGTGCCGGGCGACGACGGGACATGGATGGCCAGCGGCTCGTATGTCGTCGTCCGGCGGATCCGGATGCTGCTCGACGACTGGGAGACGCGGTCGCTCGATGAGCAGGAACGGGTCATAGGGCGCCGCAAGTCCGACGGCGCGCCGCTGACGGGGGGCGAGGAGACGACGCCCGTGGACCTCGACGCGACGAACGGGGACGGCAGCGCGGTCGTCGCGGCCGACGCGCACATCCGCGTCACGGCCCCCGACACGAACGGCGGGGCCGCGATGCTGCGCCGCCCGTTCTCCTACCACGACGGCTTCCGCGAGGACGGGGCGCCGGACGCGGGGCTGCTGTTCCTGGCCTGGCAGGCGGATCCGTCGCGCGGCTTCGTGACGGTGCAGCGGAAGCTGGACCGGGGGGACGCGCTCTCGGAGTTCATCCGCCACGAGGCGAGCGCCCTGTTCGCGGTGCCCGGCGGGGCGGCGGAGGGCGAGTACGTGGGCCAGGCCCTGCTGGAGGGCTGACGCGGAGCCGACGCCGGGGGAGCGGGCCGGGGGGACGTGACCGTTCGGAGGCTGAGACGGAGCGGGATGTGACCACCGGCGGGGCTACCGTTGCGTCATGACAGCTGCGAGCCGTTATACGTATCTCGGCCCCGAGGGCACCTTCACCGAAGCGGCGCTCCGCACGCTCCCCGAGGCGGCGACCCGCGAGCTGGTGCCGATGATCTCGGTGCCCGCCGCGCTGGACGCGGTGCGCTCGGGCGAGGCGGCCGGCGCGCTGGTGCCGATCGAGAACTCCGTGGAGGGCGGCGTCTCCGCCACCGTGGACGAGCTGGCCTCGGGCGAGCCGCTGATGATCTACCGCGAGGTGCACCTGCCGATCGCGTTCGCGCTGCTGGTGCGGCCCGGCACGGAGATCGAGAACATCAAGACGGTGACCGGCCACCCGGTGGCCCAGCCGCAGGTGCGGGGGTGGCTGTCGCGTTTCCTGCCGGAGGCGCAGTGGGAGTCGGCCGCGTCCAACGCGGACGGGGCGCGGCTGGTGCAGGAGGGGCGCTTCGACGCGGCGTTCGCGGGTGAGTTCGCGGCGCCGACGTACGGGCTCGAACCGCTGGTGACCGACATCCACGACGCGCACAACGCCACCACCCGCTTCGTGCTGGTGGGCCGCCCGGCCAGGCCCGCGGCGCCGACCGGCGCGGACAAGACGTCGGTGGTGCTGTGGCTGCGCGCGGACCACCCGGGCGCGCTGCTGGAGGTCCTCCAGGAGTACATGACCTGCGGCGTGAACCTGGTGCGGATCGAGTCGCGGCCGACGGGCAAGGGGATCGGGCAGTACTGCTTCTCGCTCGACTGCGAGGGCCATGTCTCGGAACGGCGGGTGGGGGAGGCGCTGATGGGGCTGAAGCGGCTCTGCTCGGATGTGCGGTACCTCGGCTCGTACCCGCGCGCCGACCATGTGGAGCCGACGGTGGTCGCGGGGACGACGGACGCGGACTTCCTGACGGCGGCGGACTGGCTGACGCGGTGCCTCGACGGGAGGACCGAGGGGAACGGCGGGGGGAACGGCGCGAGGCCGTCGCACCGGTGACGGGCAGGTTGCCGCGGCGTGTCCCGCGGGCGGCGGGGGGACGACCTGGGGGTTGTCCACGGAGTTATCCACAGGGCACCCTCTGTGGCTGTGCATAAGTCGACACGGCGAACCGGACAGAGTCGACATATGCCCACTCGGGCCGCGAAGTGATCCACAGGGTGCGGATCCGCATTCGTCACCGCAATCGCACGGGGTACCTCCCGAGTGTGAGCCATTTTCCCCCGGAAGAGGGTGTAAGCAGGGTTTGAGCGGGGAATTCTGTGCCGCACCCGGACAGGGGGCACGACTTTCCCCGCTTCATCCACAGGTCCCCCCGGATCTGTGGAAAACTCTGTGGGCAACTCTCTGACCTGTGGATTTCCCCTCATCGCCCTTTTCACCCAATTCACGGCCAAAACGGATCAAATTGAACTCGGTGTATCGAGGGACACTTCCGCCGGTAGCCTGGTCGCGTGATTGACCTTCGTCTGCTTCGTGAGGACCCCGACCGAGTGCGCGTCTCGCAGCGCGCCCGTGGAGAGGACGTCGGCCTGGTCGACGCGCTGCTCTCCGCCGACGAGCGCCGCCGCGCCTCCGGCTCCCGGTTCGACGCGCTGCGCGCGGAGCAGAAGCAGCTCGGCAAGCGCATCCCGCGCGCCGAGGGCGACGAGAAGGGCGAGCTGCTGCGCCGCGCGGGCGAGCTGGCCTCCGAGGTCAAGGCCGCCGACGCGGAGCGGGACGAGGCCGCCGACGAGACGCAGCGCCTCCTCCTCCAGCTGGGGAACCTGGTGCACCCGGACGTCCCGGTCGGCGGCGAGGAGGACTTCGCGGTCCTGGAGACGCTGGGCACCGTCCGCGACTTCGGCGCGGAGGGCTTCGCGCCCAGGGACCACCTGGAGCTCGGCGCCCTGCTGGGCGCGATCGACACCGAGCGCGGCGCGAAGGTGTCGGGCTCGCGCTTCTACTACCTGACCGGCGTCGGCGCGCTGCTGGAACTGGCCCTGGTCAACGCGGCGGTCGCCCAGGCGACGGAGGCGGGCTTCGTCCCGATGCTCACGCCCGCGCTGGTGAAGCCGCGCGCGATGGAGGGCACGGGCTTCCTCGGACAGGCGGCGCAGGACGTCTACCACCTGGAGAAGGACGACCTCTACCTGGTCGGCACCTCGGAAGTGGCCCTCGCGGGCTACCACATGGACGAGATCCTGGACGAGGCGCGGCTGCCGCTGCGGTACGCGGGCCTGTCGCCGTGCTTCCGCCGCGAGGCCGGGTCGCACGGCAAGGACACCCGGGGCATCTTCCGGGTCCACCAGTTCGACAAGGTGGAGATGTTCTCCTATGTGGCGCCCGGGGACGCGGAGGCGGAACTCGACCGGCTGCTCGCGTGGGAGAAGCAGTGGCTCACCTCGCTCGGCCTGCCGTTCCGCGTGATCGACGTGGCCAGCGGCGACCTGGGGGCGTCGGCGCAGCGGAAGTTCGACTGCGAGGCGTGGATCCCGAGCCAGGGCAAGTACCGCGAGCTGACGTCCACGTCGAACTGCGGCGAGTTCCAGGCGCGCCGCCTCGCGGTGCGGATGCGCGGGAAGGAGACGGGCGTCCGCCCGCTCGCCACCCTGAACGGCACGCTGTGCGCGGTCCCCCGCACGATCGTGGCGCTGCTGGAGAACCACCAGAACGAGGACGGCTCCGTGACGGTCCCCAACGTTCTCCGTCCCTACCTCGGCGGCCGGGAGAAGCTGGCGCCCGTCGCGGCGTAGGCCCGTTCCGCCGACGTCCGGGGTCCTCGTAAGGTGGCCGGGTGACCAGCCTTGTGCAGCGGTTCCCGTACCGCTTGATCGCGACCGACCTGGACGGAACGCTGCTGCGGCGCGACGAGACCATCTCGCAGCGGACGCGGGACGCGCTGATCGCGGCGCAGGCGGCGGGGGCCGAGCACATCGTGGCCACCGGCCGCAGCGTCGCGTGGACGCGGCACATCCTCGACGACCTCGGGTACCGAGGGCTCGCCGTCTGCGGGCAGGGCGCACAGCTCTACCACGCGGGCGAGCACCGGCTGCTGACCTCCGTGACACTCGACCGGGCGCTCGCCCGCGCCGTGGTCGAACGGCTGGAGAAGGTGGTCGGGCCCATCGCGCTGGCGGCCAACCGCGATGGGCTCGACGGGGACGTGATGATGGACGGACGGTTCCGCCCGGCGGTCGGCAGCGGATTCAGCGGCGAGGCCAATCCGTACCCCGCCGACGCCCCCGACCGCAGCGCCCTGTTCGCCGAGCCGATCATCAAGCTGTACATCCACCTCCCGGGCATGGCCGACGACGACCTGGCCGACGCGGCGCGGGCCGCCGTGGGCGACCTGGTGAACATCGTCGTCTCGGGCCTGGGCCTGGTGGAGGTGCTGCCGCTGGGCCTGACCAAGGCCACCGGCCTCTCCCTGGCCGCCCGCCGTCTCGGCGTCACGGCCGCCGAGACGATCGCCTTCGGCGACATGCCCAACGACATCGCCATGTTGTCGTGGGCCGCCCACGGCGTCGCGATGGCGGGCGCCCACGCCGACGTCCGCGCCGTGGCGGACGAGATCACGGCGGGCAACGACGACGACGGCATCGCCGTGATCCTCGAACGCCTCCTCAGCGCCGCCGATCCGGCGACCTAGGGGTTGGTGGGTGGGGCGGCTTCAGTTTCGGGCCCCTCGTCGGACTGCGGTCCCTCGGCGGGCCGCCCCATCAGCATGAGCTCGAACCAACAGTGCTCGACCCACCGCATGTGCGAGACGAGGCCCGCGCACCCGCCGCCGCCGTGACGCTCAGGCCGGGCCGATGGCGTCGAGGATCGCCCGCGCCAGGTCCCCGGGCCGGGTGAACTGGGGCCAGTGGCCGGTGGGCAGGTCGACATACGCGACGTCGCGGATCCTCGCGAGCTCCTTCAGGCTCGGCTCGCCCCGGGCCATCCACTCCCTGAGCGTCGCGCCGGGGAACGCGCAGGCGATCACGGTGGCGGGCACGTCGTAGCGGCGCTCGTCGGTGAGCCGCTGCGGGTCGCTCGCGACACGCACGGGGGACGGGATCGCGCGCTCGCGGAACGCCGCCCGCAGCCCGTCGTCCAGGTCGACCAGCTCCTCCTCGTCGAACAGCGACCAGTCCGGCAGCGGGACCTCGCCGTTCTCCGAGGGGAACCCGGCGTTGATGACGCCGCCGTCGCCGAGGGGCCAGCTGTCGACGTAGACGGCGCGGGCGATCCGGTCGGGCCGCGCGTCGACCGCGCCATGGGCGATGGCGCCGCCGCCGGAGTGCCCGACGAGCACGATCCCGCCCTCGGCCGGGCCGAGGGAGTCGATCACCTCCACGGCCGCCTCGACGTGGTGGCGCAGGGTGATGGCGGAGCGGTCGGCGGCCCGCGTCTCCATGCCGGGCAGCGTCAGCGGGAGCGTGCGGTGCCCCGCCTCCCGGAGGGCGGGAACGACCTCGTCCCACGACGAGCCGTCGAGCCAGAGGCCGGGGATCAGGATGATGTTCATGGCCCGAGGCTAGGACGGGCCACTGACAGCACGCGGGGCCCTCTCACCCGCCCACGTTGACCTCCGCCGTGTCGACGGCGGCGTCGGGTATGTGCCACCGTTCGATCAGTTCCCCGTAGGTGCCGTCCTCCAGCAGGGCGCCGAGCGCCTCGCGGATGGCGTCGCGCAGCTCGTCCTGCCCGCTGGGCACGGCGATGCCGCGCGGGCCGCGCTCCGCGCTGTCCATCCTGACGTTCAGCCCGAACTCCGGGTGCTCGCCCGCGTAGTAGGCCGCCTGGGAGTAGAGCAGCAGCGCCGCGTCGGCCTCTCCCGTGCGGATCGCCTCCGCCATGTCGTCGCGGCTGCCGAAGGGCATGATCTCGACCGGGTCGGGGCAGTCCTCGGTGTTGGACCGCACCCGCTCCTCCATGAACTCGTCCGCGTAGGTGGTGACCGTCAGACCGCACAGCTCGGCCAGGTCGCCCGTGTTCTCCTCGTCGAGGCTCATCACGCCCAGGCCGTCCCCGAAGTGGTTGACGAAGTCCACGCCCAGCTCGTGACGGCTGGAGGAGTCGTCGGAGAACCCGGCCACGGCGATGTGCGCGGCGACCTCCTCGCCCTCCCGGACGGCCGCCTCGGCGGCGGCCTCCGTCTCGCTGGTCTCCGAGAAGGTCATCTCCACCCCGAGCAGCTCGCCGATCTCCCGGACGAGGTCGATCTCGAAGCCGACGAGGGTGCTGTCGCCGTCCTCGACGAAGAGGACCGGGTCGGCCTGCGTCGAGGCGTGGACGGTGATCGTGCCCGCGTCCCGCACCGCCTGCGGAACGAGGTCGGCCAGCGGCGCGTCGGGGTCGATGGCCCCGGTGCCGCCCTCGGCACCCTCGCCGGAGCCTCCGGCCGCGTCCTCGCCCGAGCCTCCCTCGGCGCCCTCCGCCGCGCCCGCGGTCGTGCCGCCGTCGGAGTCGCCCGCCTGCTCGTTCTCGTCGCCCCCGCCCATGTTCATCACGATCAGCGTCGCGATGACGGCCGTCGCCACCGCCCCGGCGGCCACCGCCGCGGCGACCGCCCCGCGCCGCGTCGTCCGCGAGGGCGGCGCCGTGGGAACGGACGAGAGGCCCGGCGGGGTCGCCTGCCCCGACTCCCCTATCCCCCAGGGCCCTTGACCGCCGGACCCGGGCGTCCCGGCCATGCCGCCCGACGGCGCCCCGGACGCCGCTCCCGCCGGTTGCGCGGACAGCGGCGCGTAGGGCGGATAGGTGGGCGGGATGGTGGGGGCGCCGGGCGCCGGCGGCGCGGGCTGCTGGGACAGCCCCGGTCCGTCGAACGCCAGCAGGTCCGCCGCGTCCCGGCCCAGCCGGGCCGTCAGCCCCGGCGGCAGCCAGAACTCGGTGCCGGCCCCGACCGTCGCCAGCGCGGACACCTCCTCGACCCCCGGCCGCGCGCCCGGGTTCTTCGCCATGCACCGCTCGGCCAGTTCACGCAGGCCGCCCCGCAACGGCCCCTCTGGCGGCCCCAGTTCGGGCTTCTCGTTCATCACCCGGTACAGCACGGTGTGGAGCTGTGCCCCGTCCCCGGAGAACGGGTCGCGCCCGGTCGCCGCGAACGCCAGCACCGCGCCCAGCGCGAACACGTCCGCCGCGCCCGACATGGCCTCGCCGCGGATCTGCTCGGGCGAGCTGTACCCGGGGGAGCCGACCATCGCGCCCGTCCGCGTCACCATGCTCGCGTCCACGGCCCGCGCGATGCCGAAGTCGATGACCTTCGGGCCCTCCAGCGTCACCATCACGTTCGACGGCTTCAGGTCCCGGTGGATCAGCCCGCTCGCGTGGATCTCCTTCAGCGCCTCGGCCAGCCCGAGGGCCAGCGCCCACACCGAGTTCTCCGGCAGCGGCCCGTGCAGCACGTCCACCACCTCCCGCAGCGGCGGCCCGACGACGTACCCCGTCGCGATCCACGGGAAGGCGGACTCCGTGTCGCTGTCCAGCACCGGCGCCGTCCACGGCCCGCTCACCCGCCGCGCCGCCTCCGCCTCCGCCCGGAACCGCCGCCTGAACTCCGGATCCTCGGCCAGCTCCCGCTGCACCACCTTGACCGCGACCATCCGCCCGCTGGGCGAACGTCCCAGAAAGACCTGCCCCATCCCGCCCGCACCCAGCCGCGCCAGCAGCCGGTACGGACCGATGGCGGAAGGGTCGCCCGGCCGCAGATCCTCCACTGCCCATCTCCTTCACTGCACTCAGATGCCCGCGTTCACGGTCGGTTCCTCGAGGGCGGCCTGCGGTATGTGCCACCTCTCCAGCAGTTCCTCATAGGTGCCGTCGTCCATCAAGGTCTTGAGCGCGGAGGCGATGGCGTCGCGCAGGTCGTCGTGCTCGCTGGGGACGGCGATGCCCCGGGGGAACTTCTCCTGGTGCGCGATGTCGACCGCGAGGCCGCTGTCCTCGTGCTCGCCGACGTAGTGGGCCGCCTCGGAGTAGAGCAGCAGCGCCGCGTCGACCTCGTGCGCCCTGGCCGCGGCCGCCATCTCGTCGATGCTGGAGAAGGCCACGAACTCGACCGGCTCGTAGCACTCGCCGATCGCCGAGCGCGCGATGTCCTCCATCTGCTCGCCCTCCCGGATGGCCAGCCTCTCGCCGCACATGGTGCCCAGCACGCCGAGGTTCAGGCGGCCGGTGCCCATCAGGGCCCAGCCGTCCTCGTAGTGGTTGACGAAGTCGACGCCGTGTTCCTCGCGGTAGTCGGCGAGGTCCGGGTATCCGGCCATCGCGATGTGCGAGGGAACGCCGGCGCCCTGCTGGACGGCCGCTTCCACGGCGAGGTCGAACTCGCCGGTCAGCGAGAACCGGAACTCGACGCCGAGCAGCTTCTCCAACTCCCGGGCGAGGTCCACCTCGAAGCCGGCCGGGCTGACCCCCTCCTCGTCCGTGAAGACCAGCGGCGGCGCCTCGGGGGCGCTGTGCACGGTGATCCCGCCCGCGTCGCGCACCTCCTGCGGCAGGAGGTGGGCGAGCGGCGCCTCCTCGGGGTCGGCGCCCCCGCTGCCGCCGTCGGTCCCCTCGGACGTGCCCCCGTCGAGCTCGCCCGCCTGCGGGGCCTCGATGTCGTCGCCCCCGTCCGTGGTCATCACGATCAGCGAGACGACGACGGCCAGCGCCGCCATCGCGGCGACCAGCGCCAGGACATGACGGCCCCGGCCCGCCGGGGGCGGCAGGGCCGACGGGGACGGCACCGTGGTGACGGTGGAGCCGAACTCCCCCGAGTGGTACGGCTGTCGCCCCTGCGGGCCGCCGAATCCTCCGAGCGGCGCGGGCGGCGGCGCGTACGGCGAGGGGTAGCCGGAGGGCGAGGCGACGGTCATCGTGGGCTGCCCGCCGGGCACGACGGTGGGCGGCGCGGTGGGCGGCGGCGGGCCCGCGGCCGGCCCGGCACCGGCCGCGCCGGGGCCGTCGAACGCGAGCAGGTCCGCCGCGTCCCGGCCCAGCCGGGCCGTCAGCCCCGGCGGCAGCCAGAAGTCGTCCCCGGCCCTCCCCGCCGCCAGGCCCGCGATCTCGTCGAGCTCCGGCCGGTCGCCGGGCTCCTTCGCCATGCACCGGACCACCAGGTCCCGCAGTTCGCCGCGCAACATGCCGTCGGGCGGCCCGAGTTCGGGCTCCTCGTGCATCACCCGGTACAGCACGGTGTGGAGCTGCGCGCCATCCGCCGAGAACGGGTCGGCCCCCGTCACGGTGAACGCCAGCACCGCGCCCAGCGCGAACACGTCCGCCGCGCCCGACATCCGCGCGCCGCGGATCTGCTCGGGCGGCATGTACCCGGGGGAGCCGATCATCGACCCGGTGCGCGTGACCATGCTGGAGTCCACGGCCCGCGCGATGCCGAAGTCGATGACCTTCGGGCCCTCCAGCGTCACCATCACATTGGACGGCTTGAGGTCCCGGTGGATCAGCCCACTGCCGTGGATCTCGGTCAGCGCCTGCGCGAGCCCGTGCGCCAGCGCCCACGCCGAGGGCTCCGGCAGCGGCCCGTGCAAGGCGTCCACCACCTCCCGCAGCGGCGGCCCGACCACATACCCGGTGGCGATCCACGGCACCACCGACTCGGTGTCGCTGTCCAGCACCGGAGCCGTCCACGGCCCGCTCACCCGCCGCGCGGCCTCGACCTCGGCGCGAAACCGCCGCCTGAACTCGGGGGACTCGGCCAGCTCCCGGTGCACCACCTTGACCGCGACCATCCGCCCGCTCGGCGAACGCCCCAGGAAGACCTGCCCCATCCCGCCCGCGCCCAGCCGCGCCAGCAGCCGGTACGCGCCGATCGAGACCGGGTCGCTCGGCCGCAGATCCTCCACTGCCGTTCCTCCACTCCGTAGCCGTCATCGTCGACGAAGAACCCCCCGCGGGCCCGGATCTCCACGATCCTAGTGGGCGCACTGCGTGACGAAGTCGGGTCGGTACGAAGCCGAGACCGGCGCGAGACGGATCAGGAACCGATGCCGGGGAAACGGAGGAACGCCGGGGGGACCGCCGCCGTCAGCCACACGCCGTTCTCGCTGAGGTGGAAGACGTGCCCCGCCTCCCGCATCGCCCCCGCCGCGACCGGCAGCACCACCGGCTTCCCGCGCCGCGCCCCCACGCGCGTGGCGGTCTCCCGGTCCGGCGAGAGGTGGACGTGCTGCCGCGCCATCGGCCGCAGCCCCTCCGCCCGTATCGACTCCAGAACGCGCCCGACCGTCCCGTGGTACAGGTACGGCGGCGGCTGGGCCGGGGGCAGCCCCAGGTCCACGGCGACCGAGTGCCCCTGGCTCGCCCGTATCCGCGTCCCAGCCTCGTCCAGGGCGAAGCGCCGCTTGTCGTTGGTCGCGACCACCGTCTCCAACTCGGCGCGGCTGAGCGCCATCCCGTTCTGCCGGAGAGCCGCCAGCAGCACGTCGACGTCCACCCACCCCGCCGGGTCGAGGGACAGCCCTATCCGCGCGGGATCGTGTCTCAGATGCCGCGACAGGTACTTCGAGATCCTTTTCGTCCGTGCCTCGTTCACGCGTCCAAGCCTGCACCACGCCACTGACAAGGGGACCCCTGTAAGGTCCCGCCTCCTCCCGGACATCCCTCGGCATGGAATCGGAAGCACAGGCTGAACAGTTCGACCGGTTGTTCCGGTCGACCTTTCGCCGGGTCCTGGCCAACCAGGCCGCGCTGAGTGACGTCCCCGCTCGCCGCCCCGGCCGGTGAGCGCGCTCCCCCCGGCCCCGTCACCGGTTCGGGAAGTCGAGGCCGGGGAGGGAGGGGATCAGGGACGCGGCCTGGAGGAGCCTGCTGTTGCAGGTCCCCTGCGGGCTCGGCGGCGGGTACGGCGCGGTGGCGTTGATCGCGGTGTGCGGCTTGGCGACGGTCCTCGACAGCGTGGTCACGAAGACGGTGGCGACCTCCTTCGCGGCTCCGTCCATGTGCGTGCAGGTCCGCCGGGCGGCGTCGCCGACGAGTTCGCCGGACGGCACCCAGCGGGTGGCGGCGTACCAGTAGCCGAAGTCGGCGATCTTCTTCGTGAGGGAGGCGATGAGGGCCGTGACGTCGGCGATGCCGGTCGGGCCGACCTTCGCGCCGATCGCGGCGGCCCACCCGGAGGCCCGTTTCGTCCAGCCGGGTGAGGAGGCCGAGGCGGCGGGCAGGAGGTACGCCTTGACCGCGTCGCTGACCGTGCCCCGCCCGAAGACGGGGACCCCGCCGGGGGTGGCGCCCGCCGCCACCATGTAGGCGGCGGCGTCCCCTTCGAGGTTGTCGGTGAAGCCGTAGTCGTTCGTGCTGTTGTGGAAGACGTACGCGACCGTGGTGGACGGCGTTCTGGCGCGCTGGCGGGCGAGGTTGGCCGCGCCGCCGCCCAGGTCCCCCAGCCAGGTCACGACCTCCAGTCCCGTGCCGCCCTCGGGGAAGACATGGGTGCGGGCGAGGCCGGTACGGGTCTCAAGTCCGATCAGGAGGTGACCGATGTCGACCGAGCGCTTTCCGTCCTTGATGCTCTGGGACGCCTTGAGGTCCTTGAGCAGCGAGGTTCCGGAGAACGCGGGCCGCGGGTCGGCCGGGACGTGCCCGCCGGTGTAGGTGACGAAGCCCGCGTTGCGGATGGTGGCGCCGGCCACCGACCGCTTGCTCTCGACGTCGTAGTCCAGGGACCAGGTGGTCCCGTAGTAGACGCCGCGCAGGGTCTTGACCCGCTCCTCGGCGGTCTTCTGCCCGGCCGCGACGAGGCGGGCCTCGGCCTTGGCGAGGAGGGAGACGGCCGCGGTGAACGAGGCGGCCGTCATGCGATGGTGGACAGGTTCGACGTCACCGCGATGTCGGTGCCCGAGGTGGGGGTGTACTCGTTCCACTCGGCGATGAGCGCGCCCTTCTCGCCGGGTTGCAGCACGGGGAACGGCGCGGCGGTGCCCTGGTGCGCGAAGGCGACCTTGTCCACGGTGATCTGCGTCGCGTTCGGGATGGCGGTGATCAGCGCCGTCTCCTGGATCCCGCGCTCGTCCTCGGCGTCGAGCACGACCGGCAGCCCGACGACGAACCCGGCGCTGGACTCGACCCGGACGGTCACCGGGCCGGCGCTCGGGACGACGTTCGCCGAGGATGTCGTGTAGACGGCTTCCTGGAGGCGGGTGGCGGTCCTGCCCGGGTTGGCGGGCGGGATGCCGGGGTAGTTGCGGTCGTCGTAGGCGGCGATCTCCCTGGCGATGGACAGGTACGCGTCGGGGATCCCCGCGTCGGGCGAGCCGCCCTCCGCGAAGCGCATCCAGCGCTGCTCCCAGCCCTTGCGGACGGTGAGCACGATGCGGGCGCTGCCCGCGCGCAGGAACGCCTGCCGGCTGGGGTCGGGGTGGCGCAGACCGCGGATGAACGGCCAGCTCGGCGGAACGTCCCAGAAGTAGGAGTAGAGGAAGGTGACGACGTTCTCCCACTCGATGGCCTGGTTGATGAACCGGATCAGGTCCTCGTGCTGGCGCAGCAGCGTCCACTGGTCCTGGTCCATGCCGAGCGTCGGCCCGTCGAAGCCGATGCCGTGCCTGAGGTCGACGCCCGCGGCCTCGAACGCGGCGATCACCTCGGCGGGCATGAACGCGAAGTCGGCGCCCAGCACGAACCTGAGCACGCTCTTCATGATCTCGTCGCTCTCCTCGCGGCGGAGGGTGAGCGTGTCCACGTTGGCGAGCTGGTCCTCGATCACCATGATCTGCGCGGCGATCTCCTCCTGACGGGCGAAGTACCGGGTCTGCGCGGCCTCGAAGAGCGCGGTCCACACCTCGTTGCGCCACTGGTCGATCGCCTCGGCGGTGAGGTCGCGGCGCGCGGTGAGGGCGACGAAGACCTCGGCGGAGTGGTGGAAGAAGAACGTCACCTTCTGCTTGCCGCTGTGGCCGTGGAGGAACGGCACCTCGGGCGTGGCCATGAGCCGGTGGCCGCGGAGGATGAGGGGCCCGCCGAGCCCGTTCCAGGTGGGCTGGGGAACGGTGCCGATGACGTCGAAGTTCAGCCGGTTGTCGTCGCCGTCCTCCTTGCCGACCTGGGCGTCGAGGAGGATCTCGCGGATGGCGGTGCCGGCGGGGACGTCGAACTCGACGTCGAGGAACCACCAGTTCCCGTTGGTCCCGACGTGCGAGCTCGCGGGCACCGGCACGGGCTCGGCCGGGTAGGGCCGCACCGTCACGCCGTAGCGGTCGGCGAGCCACAGGTACCGCGGGACGCCGCCCTCCTCGCCCTCGTCGAGGGGTTCGCCGTCCGGGCCCACCAGGTCGGTCGTGATCTCGGAGGGCTTCACCGGGAACTCGAACGGCGCCTGCTGCGCGCGCAGCGCCTCCAGGTCGGCGTAGGCGCGCCGCATCGCGGCCCCCGGCTCGGGGACGACGATGTCGTAGGTGAGGCGGAGCCCGTAGCGGTAGAGGCGCACACGCCACGTGCGCATCAGGCTGAAGTAGTCGATGCGGACGGGCTGCTGCGTGGTGTTCTTCAGGACGCGCGTCGAGGTCTCGGACGTGCCGGTCTGGGTGGTCGTGGAGATGGTGACCTTGTGCTCCTGACGCGAGCGCGAGGCCGCCTTCTCGGTGGTCGTGCGGGCGTGCTTGATGCTCTCGGTCGCGGAGTCGGAGCGTGAGTCCTGCGAGGTGAACCCGGTGGTGCTGGATCCGGAGATGATCGGGATGCCGCCCTGGACCGTGCCGGTGATGTTGAACTGGTTCGAGTGCTGGCTCTCGGACGACGTGGACTGGGAGAGGTCGGTGTTGTCCGTGACGCCCGTCTCGCTGACCTCCTCCAGGGAGTCGGTCACGATCGTCGTGAACTCCCGGGAGGTGACCGACCACTCCTTGTGGGTGACCGCCGTCTCCTCGCCGGGCGCGAGCGGGATGGTGGAGACCAGTTCGCCGCGCTGGATGCCGGTGGGGACCATCTCGATGCGTTCGAGGTTGAGCATGCCCACGGGGGGCGTGGCGGCCACGAGGTCGCCCAGGGTGCGGGCGGCGACGACGGCGGAGTGGAGGCGCTGGGCGGACGTGCCGGTCTCCGGGGTGGCCCCCCGCCGGGGCGCCGAGGCCAGTCGCTCGGCGCGAAGGTCGACGAGGGCGGCGGCCACGGCCGCCAGCTCGGCGGCGGGGACCCGGGCGACGGCGGCGATGTCCGGCCGCAGCGACGGGATCAGCGGCTCCTCGAACGCGGCGAGGAGGTCGAGGGCTTCGGCGGTCGCGGGGGAGAGCGCGCCGTGCGCGGCGGTGAGGCGTTCCCCGACGTGTGCGGTGTCGCCGGGGGCGAGGGCGAGTTGGCGGATCGCGACGAACTTGCGGAGACCGCCGTGAACGCCGGCGGCCGGCGCGTCCGTGGCGTCCGTGGCGGCGGGCGGGGCGGGGATCTCGACGGCGACGAGCGTGCCCTTGGAGATCAGCCGGGCCGAGTTCTCCAGGAGGGGGGGCTGGCTCTTTTACACATCTGACGCTTCCGGCGAAGAGGATTGTGTAGGTCTCAGCGGGTGGCCTGATATTAAAAAC
>NZ_LAVK01000369.1 GCF_001083795.1 Streptomyces sp. SBT349 | reverse complement strand
GTCCCCGAGACCGAGCCCGACCCGGCCGGCGCCGCCCACCCCGCCGCCGGCGGGGCGTCCGCCGCCGGCCGCGCGGCCGTCCCGCTGGTGCGCGGCGCCGCCCCCGACTCGGAGCGGGCCACGCACACCAGGATGCGCGTCCCCGACGCCGAGGAGCTGGCCGGCGGCGCCCACGGCACCGCCCGCGTCATCCGCGCCGCGGGGCAGCCCCGGGCGGGCTCCGCCAAGCACGGCGCCGCCGCCCGCCGCAAGCGCAGGCTGGCGGTGACCGCGGCCGGGCTGCTGGGCGCGAGCGCGCTGGGCGGCTGGCTGCTGTTCTCGGGCGGGGAGGACGGCGGGAGCGGGGACAGCGGCGCTCCCGGGGTCGAGGAGCCGGACGAGCCGGGTGTCCCCTGACGCCCAGCGGTTACGCTGGGGTCGTGGCAGTCGTCGACGTTTCCGAAGCTCTGAAGTCCCTCACCTCCACCATGGAGTCGATCGAGGCCGTGATCGACCTCGACCGGCTGAGGGCGGACATCGCCGTGCTCGAGGAGCAGGCAGCGGCGCCGACTCTCTGGGACGACCCCGAGAGCGCCCAGCGGGTCACCAGCCGGCTGTCCCTGCTCCAGGGGCAGCTGCGCAAGACCGAGGAGCTGCACAGCCGCATCGAGGACGTCGAGGTGCTCTTCGAGCTGGCCGAGTCGGAGAGCGACGCCGACGCCCGCCGCGAGGCGGAGACGGAGCTCGACGCGGTCCGCAAGGCGGTCGCCGAGCTGGAGGTCCGCACGCTGCTGTCGGGCGAGTACGACCAGCGCGAGGCCATGATCTCCATCCGCGCCGAGGCCGGCGGCGTGGACGCCGCGGACTTCGCGGAGCAGCTCCAGCGCATGTACCTGCGCTGGGCGGAGCGCCGCGGGTATGCGACGGAGATCCTGGACACCTCCTACGCCGAGGAGGCCGGGATCAAGTCGACCACGTTCGCGGTCAAGGCGCCCTACGCGTACGGCACGCTCTCCGTCGAGCAGGGCACCCACCGCATGGTCCGCATCTCCCCCTTCGACAACCAGGGCCGCCGCCAGACGTCGTTCGCGGGTGTCGAGGTCCTGCCCGTGGTGGAGCAGACCGACCACATCGAGATCCCGGAGAACGAGATCCGCGTGGACGTCTTCCGCTCCTCGGGGCCCGGCGGACAGTCCGTCAACACCACGGACTCCGCGGTGCGGATGACCCACCTGCCGACCGGGATCGTCGTCTCCTGCCAGAACGAGAAGTCCCAGATCCAGAACCGGGCGGCCGCCATGCGCGTCCTCCAGTCCCGGCTGCTCGCCCACCAACGGGCCCAGGAGCAGGCGAAGATGGACGCGCTGAAGGGCGACGGGGGCAACTCCTGGGGGAACCAGATGCGCAGCTACGTACTTCAGCCGTACCAGATGGTCAAGGACCTGCGCACCGAACACGAAGTCGGAAACCCCCAGTCCGTTTTGGACGGCGATATCGACGACTTCCTCGAAGCGGGAATCCGCTGGCGCAAACAGCGCGAGAAGTAACCTTCACGCAACTTCCACCGGCGAGCCGGTATTTAGCGGACATCCTGCTTGACGGCTGTCGGTTCACGGGGAAAGCTGTTCGCCTGGCATGCCTGTGATCTGGGGTGCGTGTTGCGCGAGGGTCGTGGATGTACGTCACCGACCTCCTGCGGCCCGCTTTGCCCTTGCGTGAGGCTGCCCCAGACGGGACCTTGTCACTCAAACGAACAGCTACAGGGGGTAGTGGATACATGGCCAGTCCCAAGACCCGGGCCAACATGGCGCGCGTGGCCGCGGCGGCGGTCTTCGCCGCGGGGGCCTCGCTCGCTGTCGTCGGAACCGCTTCGGCGAACGACCCGGCGCAGAAGACCTCGAAGCCGGCTGCGGAGCAGAACAGCATCGTCGGCATCGCCGGTGGCGCTGACGGCGGCATCGTCGGCCTTGTCGAGGGCGCCGAGGGCGGCGGCGACGAGGGTGGCACGGACGAAGGTGGCACCGACGAAGGTGGCACGGACGAGGGCGGTACGGACGAAGGTGGCACCGATGAGGGTGGCACCGACGAGGGCGGTACCGACGAGGGCGGTACCGACGAGGGTGGCACGGACGAAGGTGGCACCGATGAGGGTGGCACCGACGAAGGTGGCACGGACGAGGGTGGCACGGACGAAGGTGGCACCGATGAGGGTGGCACCGACGAAGGTGGCACCGACGAGGGCGGTACGGACGAAGGTGGCACCGACGAGGGCGGCAGCGTCCAGGGTGTGAACGAGGGTGGCTCCACCAGCGGTGGGCTCGACCCCGACACCGAGGGCAGCAGCAGCCCCATCGAGCAGGATGACCCGACCGAGGACATCACCGCTCCCGAGGAGGACGAGGGCGAGCTCGCCGAGACCGGCTCCTCGACGAACCAGACGCTCCTGATCATCGGTGCTGCCACCATGATCGCCGGCGGTGTGGGCTTCCGCTACCTGCCGCGTCTGATCAACAAGGGCGGCGCCACTCCCGCCTGATCGCGGTTCGGCAGTCCGTAGCACAACGTGACGGGCCCGGAGCATTCCGTTGCTCCGGGCCCGTTGTCCGTGTGCAATGTCTCAGGTGCGATGTCTCAGGTGGAATGCCCCGGGGCGGAACGCCTCATGCGGGCCGCGTCACCAGGAAGGCCACGGCCGCCAGCGTCAGCAGCAGGGCGACCAGCGCAGCCGGGCTGCTGAGGTGGGCCCAGGGGCCGCGCTCCTCGCGGAGCCGGGCCAGCTCGGCCCGGCAGACGGCACAGCGGCCCTCGCTCACCCTCCCCGCGCAGTTCGCGCACACCAGCCAGTCGGCGGTCATGCGATCGTCTCCTCTCATCTCCCCCTCGCTCCCTACTGTGCCAGGGTCCGGCGCGAAGCGCAGAACCCGGACGGCGGCAGAGGTCGGGCCAGGACAAAGACCGGGACAAAGGGGGCGGCTTGGAACGGTGCCTGCGGATCACACGCCGCTTCGCGTAGGGTCTGCCCCAGCGAGGGGGGAGCCTCCTCCCTGTACCCAGCCCCGACATGGTGTAACCGTGATCCGATTCGACAACGTCTCCAAGACGTATCCCCGGCAGACCGCGCCGGCCCTGCACGATGTCTCGCTGGAGATCGAACGAGGCGAGTTCGTCTTCCTCGTCGGCTCCTCCGGCTCCGGGAAGTCGACCTTCCTGCGGCTGATACTGCGCGAGGAGCGTGCCAGCGTCGGCACCGTTCACGTGCTGGGCAAGGACCTCGCGCGGCTGTCCAACTGGAAGGTGCCGCAGGTCCGCCGCCAGCTGGGCACGGTCTTCCAGGACTTCCGCCTGCTGCCGAACAAGACCGTCGGCGAGAACGTGGCGTTCGCCCTCGAGG
Organism: Streptomyces sp. SBT349; assembly: GCF_001083795.1. Taxonomy (GTDB): domain Bacteria; phylum Actinomycetota; class Actinomycetes; order Streptomycetales; family Streptomycetaceae; genus Streptomyces. The sequence goes on along the minus strand of NZ_LAVK01000369.1, from coordinate 3,755 downwards.
TCATCGGCAAGTCCCGCGGCCAGATCCGCAAGACCGTTCCCGAGGTCCTCGACCTCGTCGGGCTCGGGGGCAAGGACGACCGCATGCCGGGCGAGTTGTCCGGTGGTGAGCAGCAACGCGTCGCGATCGCCCGCGCGTTCGTCAACCGGCCGATGCTGCTGATCGCCGACGAGCCGACGGGCAACCTCGACCCGCAGACCTCCGTGGGCATCATGAAGCTCCTGGACCGCATCAACCGCACGGGCACCACCGTGGTCATGGCGACCCACGACGCCCAGATCGTTGACCAGATGCGCAAGCGCGTGATCGAGCTTGAACGAGGTCGCCTCGTCCGTGACCAGGCCCGCGGCGTCTACGGCTACCAGCACTGACTGAAAGGACGCCATGCGCGCCCACTTCGTCCTGTCGGAGATCGGCGTCGGTCTCCGCCGCAATGTCACGATGACCCTCGCCGTCATCGTTTCCGTGGCCCTCTCGCTGGCCCTGCTCGGCGGCTCGCTGCTCGCCCGCGAGCAGGTCAACAGCATGGAGGACTACTGGTACGACCGGGTCGAGGTGTCAATATTCCTCTGCAACGCCAACGACGCGGACTCCGGCGACCCCAACTGCGCCCGGGGCGCGGTGACCGAGGAGCAGAAGGAGCAGATCGACGCCGAACTGGGCGAGTACGCCCTGGTGGACGAGGTCTACTACGAGTCCTCCGAGCAGGCGTTCGAGCACTACCAGGAGCAGCAGCGGGACTCCCCCATCGCGGCCGTGGTCACGCCCGACCAGATGCAGGAGTCGTTCCGCGTCAAGCTGACCGACCCGACCAAGTACGACGTGATCTCGTCGGCGTTCGCCGGGCGCGACGGCGTGCAGTCGGTGCGCGACCAGCGGTCGACGCTGGAGCCGCTGTTCAACCTGCTCAACGGCGTCAACTACGCGGCCCTCGGCCTGATGGCCCTCATGCTCGTGGTGGCGCTGCTGCTGATCGTCAACACGGTGCGCGTCTCCGCGTTCAGCCGTCGGCGGGAAACCGGGATCATGCGGCTGGTGGGCGCCTCCAGCTTCTACATCCAGCTCCCGTTCATCCTGGAGGCGACGATCGCGGGCGTGCTGGGCGCGGTGCTGGCCTGCGTGCTGCTGATCGGGGTCAAGTACTTCGCCATCAACAACTTCCTGGCCAACGAGATCTCGGTGATCGACTTCGTCGGCTGGGACGCCGTGATCTCGGTGCTGCCGTTCGTGCTGGCGGTGGGGGCGTTGATGCCGTCCATTGCAGCTTTCTTCGCGCTGCGCAAGTACTTGAAGGTGTAAAGCAGATGTGATTTTTACCCGCCGCGCTCCCTCGTTCGTCTCCCATACGCCCCCGGTATGTGTCCTACACTCCGCAGCATGTCCCGTCCGTGTCACGACATTTCGTCCCGTCGCCCTCTGCGGCGCGGGGCTGCCCTGACGTGCGTCTTCGCGGGTGTCCTGATCACCGGGGCGGCCACCGGCTCGTGGCCCGAGTACGCCGGCGGCCACGAATCGGGCGGTGACGCGGGCCAGTTGGTGAGCCGCAGCGGGGACAGGTGGGCCACCGCGTACTCGCCGGAGGAGTACGCGGCGGTCGCCAGGAGCCTGGAGGGCGAGTACGTCGGGACCGGGATAGCCGTGGTCCGCACCGCGGACGGCCGGATCGAGGTCAGCGAGGTCCACGAGGACAGCCCCGCCGAGCACGCGGGCATCCTGCCGGGCGACGAGATCCGCACCATCGACGGCGCGGGACTCGACGGCCAGCCCGTCACCGACGCGGTGGGCCGCCTGCGCGGCAGCGACCGCGAGGAGCACGCGGGGCCGGGCAGCACGGTCCTGCTCGGCGTGGTGCGCGACGGCGGCTCCTGGGAGGTCGAGGTGGAACGGGCCAGGCTCTCGGTCGAGCCCGTGACCGTCGCCCGGGAGGAGCCGGGGGTCACCCGCATCCACGTCGGCGCGTTCACCCGGGGCTCGGCGGAGCGGGTGCGCGCGGCGGTGGACGCCGTGGAGCCGGGCGACGTCATCCTGCTCGACCTGCGGGGGAACGCCGGGGGGCTGCTGACCGAGGCGGCCGACGCCGCCTCCGCCTTCCTCGACGGGGGCCTCGTCGCCACCTACGAGGTGCGCGGGACGGAGCACGCGCTGCACGCGGACCCGGGCGGCGACACCCGGACGCCGCTGGTCGTCCTCGTGGACGGCGGCACGATGAGCTCGGCCGAGATGCTGACCGGCGCCCTCCAGGACCGCAACCGCGCGGTGATCGTCGGCTCGCGGACGTTCGGCAAGGGCAGCGTCCAGATGCCGAGCGAGCAGCCGGACGGGTCGGTGGCGGAGCTGACCGTCGGGCGCTATGTGACCCCGTCGGGGCGGACGGTGGACGACGACGGGATCGTTCCCGACCTCGTCGTGGAGCCGGGCGGCGACGCGGAGGCCGAGGCGCGGACGGTGCTGGCGGGCCTGGACACCGTCCCGTAACCCGGAGGCCACGACGCGGCCCAGCCAGTACAGTGGACAGGTCATGGCTAAGGGGAATGAGCCGGCGCGCAAGATGATCGCCCAGAACAAGCGCGCGCGGCACGACTATCACATTCTGGATACGTACGAGTGCGGTCTGGTACTGACCGGCACCGAGGTCAAGTCGCTGCGGCAGGGCCGCGCGTCGCTGGCCGACGGCTTCGCCCAGCTCGACGGCGGCGAGGCGTGGCTGCACAACGTCCACATCCCGGAGTACGCGCAGGGCACCTGGACCAACCACAGCGCGCGCCGCAAGCGGAAGCTGCTGCTGCACCGCTCCGAGCTGGACAAGCTGATCGGCAAGACCAAGGAGTCGGGCCTCACGCTGGTGCCGCTCGCCCTCTACTTCAAGGAGGGCCGGGCCAAGGTCGAGATCGCGCTGGCACGGGGCAAGCGGGAGTTCGACAAGCGGCAGACGCTCCGCGAGAAGCAGGACCGGCGGGAGGCGGAGCGCGTGATGTCGGCGACTCGCCGCAGGCAGCGGGCCTGACGTATACTGGGCAACGGCGCTCACGGCTCCGGCCGGGTGCCAGGTTCTCAAGTGAACATGGGGATGATCGGTTTCGACAGCGGATGTCGAAGCAGGGGAAGCGAGCCGAGGAAGCGGCAATGATCTCGTTAACCATATGTCGCAAAAAAATAATCGCCAATACCAAGCGCGATTCCTTCGCCCTCGCTGCCTGAGCAGCGACTTGCGAAGTGCCAGTCCGGGTGCGTCCCCGCCCCGGGTCCTGGTATCAGCTAGGGGACTCCACCGTTAGCCTCGGTCACGGGGGCTGACGGGACACTTCACAGTGACTGAGCCCGTCGGAGACTTGTCCGTGTGATCTCCGGGGCTGAGAAAATCGCAGCGGACTGCGCTCGGAGAAGCCCTCCTTCCACTTCGTTGGACGCGGGTTCGATTCCCGCCATCTCCACGACGACGACAGGCGACGTGTGCCCGCGGAATGCGCGGGCCGCGTCGCCGTCTTCGTTTTGTGCTCGGCTTCGCCTCGCGGTGCGGGGGCTTCGCCACCCGCGGGCCCCGGGGGTGGGTTGCTGTGGTGTGGACGGGCCGAGGGCGGCGCGGGTCCGTGGGGGGGGTGGGGGTGTGTCGGTCTTGTTGTTTTGTGCTCGGCTTCGCCTCGCGGCGGCCCGCGTGGGGGGGGTGCTGTGGGGTCGACGCGGCGGGCGCGGCGCGGGGCCGGCGGGGGGCTGGGCGTGTGTTGGGCTTGTTGTTTTTGCTCTGCTTCGCCTCGTGG
>NZ_LAVK01000368.1 GCF_001083795.1 Streptomyces sp. SBT349 | reverse complement strand
GGACCGGGGCCGAGGACGACGGAGGGAACGAGGGGAGCGGCGGCGGGGGCGACGAGGACGACGCCCGCCCCCCGGAGTCCCGTCCGCCGGGGCCCTGGCGGCGCCCCCGCGTGTGGGCCGCGGCGGGCGCGGGTCTGGCGGCGCTCGTCGTGGGCCTGGCCGTGGTCCCCGGCGCGCTCGGCGACGGCGAGGGCGGCGGCGGCGAGAGCCCGGGGAGCGTCATGGGCGCCCCTGCCACGGCCGACCCCTGCGCCCTGATCGACGCCGAGGCGCTGGGGGAGTTCGGCAGCGCGCGACTCGACCGCGACTACGGGAACTTCGACCGGTGCGACGTGCGCGTGCAGGTGCCGGAAGGCGGCGAGGCCGACCTGATGGTGGACCTCAACAACGCGCCCGCGCCCGAGGCCATCTCCGGGTCCGAGCAGGTGGGGGACGTCCGGGTCGTCTCGTTGGAGCGCGACAGCACCGAGTGCGTCCGCTTCGTCCTCCTCGCCGACGGCAACTGGATCACCGTCGCCGCCAAGTACTGGGACGAGGGCGCCCCCGACCTGTGCGCGATGGCCGACTCGGGGGCCGCGCGGGTGGCGGAGGTCATCAACGAGCGCGGCGTGGTGCCGCGCCGGGAGGCCGAGTTCGTCGAGACCTCGCTCGCGCGGCAGAACGCGTGCGCGCTGCTCAGCGGCGAGGCGCTGTCGGCCGCCGTGCCCGGCCTCGACACGGCGGACGCCGACACGGGGTTCTCCAACTGGCAGTGTGAGTGGTACGGCACCACCGACGACGACTCCGTCCTCTTCCGCTTCGACCGCGCCGAGCCGCTGACGTCGGAGGACGGCACGGCGACCCAGGTCAACGGCTATGACGCCGCCGTGCAGCCCGAGGGCGAGGGCGAGGACACCTGCCTGGTGCAGCTGGAGTACCGGCCGTACACCGACGAGGAGGGGGCGCCCGCGGTGGAGAAGCTGCTGCTGTTCGTCGGAGGGCCCCGGGACATGGAGACCCTGTGCGCCTCGGCCACCGACCTGATGGCGGCTGCCTCGGCCGCGCTCCCGCCGCTCTAGCGGCACGGGCGGGGACCGGTCGCGGGCCGGTGCGGGACCATCGCGCGAGAACGGTTCGAGCAACGTCGGTGAGATCACGGGGAGTCGGCATGGCGATCACCACCAACCACCGCAGCCTGGCCCGGGGTGTGCCCCCGGCGCCCACCGGCACCATTCACGCCCGCAGCATCGGCAGCGACATCGCCTTCCGCCCGCGCGAGGGGCGGCGGATCACCTTCGGGCGCAACAGCGGCGACGTCCAGGTCTGCATCGGTGGCGACGACCGGCGGGTCAGCCGCCGGCAGGGCACGCTCACGCACGAGGACAGCCGCTGGTGGGTGCGGAACCTGGGACGGCTCCCGATCCGGCTGCCCGACTCCCAGCTGCTGTTCACCGAGGAGGAGCCGGTCCCGTTGCGCACCGGCTACACGCCGCTGTTCCTGCGCGGCTCCAGCGGCCGTGAGCACCTGCTGGAGCTGTATGTCACGGGCGAGGACGAGTCACGGCCCGGCCCCGAGCCGGACGATCCCACCCAGGCGCCGCGGACGTGGCACCTGGAGGCCGACGAGAAGCTGGCCCTGGTCATCCTGGCGCGGCGCTACCTGCTGCACGAGGCGGGCCCGCAGCCGCTGACGTGGCGGGACGCCTTCAGCGACCTCTGCGCGTTGCAGCCGGACGCCGGGTGGACGGTGCCGATCCTCCAGCACATGATCGAGGACGTGCGCAAGCGGCTCTCCGCCGAGGGCGTGCGCGGGCTCACCGCGGCCGAGGTCCAGCAGCCCGTGGGGAACGCGCTCAACGACAACCTCATCAAGGAACTGCTGCTCACCACCACGATCGTGCCGACCGATCTGGCCGTGCTGGACGGGGCGTTCGGCGAGTGACCCGGCCCGGCGGTCAGGGGGCCTCCCGCAGGCAGCGGAGGCGTTCGGCCGCCAGGCACGCGCGGCCCAGGCCGGTCCTGACCGCGGCGGCGCTGCTCCCGCTGCACTTGACGATGTAGAACAGCCCGATGTTGATCGCCGTGACCATGGCCGCGTACACGCCCACGTCGTGAACGGCGTCGAAGGAGATGGCGAGCGCGATCGTCCACACGGCGAGGGAGTAGAACGCGGCGGTCGGCGTCCAGGTGGCGAACATCTCCAGCCCGGCGATCCTGCCCGTGGGGACGGTCGTCAGCCCCTCGGCGCGGGCACGGGCCACGGCGGCCCGCGCGAACAGCAGGCAGGCGGCGTTGCACAGGGCGACGCAGGTGATGCCGATGCCGGTGAAGACGGGCCACCAGCTCCGCTGGAACAGCGTCGGCGGCATCACCAGGAGGAACGCCAGCAGGGCCGCCAGCCGCATGTGCGCCTCGGCGAGGAAGGCCCAGAAGGTCAGCCGCCCCTGCCCGGTGCCGGTGACCAGCGGGGTGAGCCCGGCGAAGAGGTTCTGGTAGTACCGCGCGCCGACCAGCAGGAAGGACAGGCCGACCATCCGCACCGGCAGGCTCTCCCGGAGGTCGGGGATCGGGTAGTCGTCGGCGCGCAGCGGGTCGATGAACGGGATCTCCTCCTCGCCCGCGCCGTTGGTCCGCTGGAGCAGGGTCACCCAGTGGTTCCCCCAGTTCCAGTCCAGGTCGCGCAGCCACCAGGTGATCACCACCGTGGCCGCCACGTACCAGGCCGTCGCCGACACCCACGACCAGGCGAGCAGCCAGCGCACGTGCATGCCGCGGCGCGGGTCCGCGTACAGCGACTGCTCCCGGCGCATGCGCCACAGCTCGCGCTGGCGCCCAGGCGCCCCCGCGAGCGGCGTGTAGAGGCGGAGCAAGCCGCCCGAGCGCTGGTCGCGCGAAGCGGTCACCGCGGCCAGCTCCTCGTCGAAGAACGTGAGCAGCTGCGGGTAGAGGGGCCGGGTCCTGTCGGGCCGGAAGATCAGCAGCCGCCGCTTCGGGTCGCGGTCGGTCAGGTCCTCGACGAAGCGGGCCAGCAGCGGGGTCTCGGCGTAGAACGCGTCCGGCACCGGCGCCGAGTGCACGCTGTCGGCCGGCCCGCCGGCGATGGCGACCAGCAGCCGCCCGACCGAGTACACGTCGGCCGCCCGCGCCTCCGCGTCGCTGCCGCGCACCTCGGGCGCCACATAGGTGGCGTCGGGGCCCTCGGCGCCCGGAACGGCGTGCGAGTAGAGGTAGTTGACCCCGAGGTCGACCAGGACGAAGGACCGCTCCCCGGTCTCCGAGTGGTGCACGATGATGTTCGAGGGGGACAGGTCGCAGTGCCGCAGCTGCACCCGTTCCAGGTCGGCCATGGCGGCGAACAGCTCGCGGCCGAGGTCGCGCAGCAGGTCGAGCCGTATGGCGTCGGAGGCCGGCTGCCGTCGCAGCAGCTCCGAGAGGGTCTCCCCCGTCACGAACGCCATCAGGATCCACCGCGTGCTGCTCGCCCACACGTGCGCGAGGTGCCGCACCTCGCTGCCGGGGACGGCGTAACGCGACCGGTAGCGGCTGGTGGAGCGCACGATCGTCGGGATGCGCAGATACGGGTAGAGGATGCACTTGAGCGCGAACGGCCTGCGGTGCCCGTGCGCCGCGGTGGCCGGCTGGCCCGTGAGGATGAACGAGGTGGTGCCGTGCCGGTGGAACCTGAGGCTCGCCGTGTCGATCCGCTCCCACTCGTCGCGGGCCAGCGCCTCGTCGGCCGCTCCGCCCGGCGCGACGTCCGGGACGGGCAGACCCGGCGCGTACAGGACGGCGACGGCCTCGCGGACGGCGGGCTCCTCCAGCAGCGGCACGCAGAGCGCGGCGCAGTCGTGGGTCGGCTCGTGGGTGGTCGCCTGGTCGCGGACATAGCGGTGGACATAGGAGTGACGCAGCGACACCAGCGTGAGCAGCAGCAGTCCGAGGCGGCCGTGGACGGCCCGCAGACGCCGCCGCTCGGGCTGGGGGCGGGCGCGGAAGCCGGAACACCAGCGGCCGAGGTCGTCGATGACCCGCTCCCAGGGGCGCTCGAACTCGCCGAGGAACGTGGCGGCGTCGAACGGCAGTTCCCGCAGCAGGCGTATCCACCGCTCGTCCGCCCAGGCGCGTAACTCCTCCTCGCGCGTGGCGCGTTCGCCGCTCCGGGCGGGACCCGCGCCCGCGGTGGAGACCAGGCGTATGACGGCGCGGAGGCTAGTCGGGGCGGCGGTGGGGGGCAACGTCGGCCCTCTTTCCGTCCTCGTGCTTGGCGACCATCGTCAGCTGCGGCACGGCCCGCAGGCGCCCGGCGCGGATCAGCTCGGGGTCGCGGCCCTCGATGGCGCAGTACATCACCTCGTACGCGCCGCGCGCACCGGCGAGGATGCGCCCCGAGTCGATCTCGTGCCGCTTCACCTGCGGCATCCAGGACAGCGGGGCGATGTCGAGCACGAACGGGGCCTCGCCGGGCTCGGCCATCCGCCGCTGGAGCGTGCGGCGTTCGGCGCGGTAACGGGCGATGGCCGCGCCGTGCGCGGCGCCGAGGCCGGCCCTGATGCGGTTGAGGTGGCGGATCGCGTAGCGCTGCGAGAGGGACAGCTTCTGGCGCGGCGGCTGGATGGGGCGGGTGCTGAGCGAGAGCACATGGGTGCAGCCGTCCTGGAGCGCGAGCCGGTACGGGTGCGGGGTGAGGACGCCGCCGTCCAGGGCCCGCCGGCCGCGGAAGTCGGTGGTGCCGCGGAGCGCGACGGGCAGCCAGGCGCTGGCGACGAGCGCGGCGCGCAGGTCGGCGCGCGAGGTGAAGTCGGTGACGGCCTCGGTGCGGAGCTCGTCCACGAGGGTTACGGCGACATGCAGCTTGGTCGGGGAGTCGATGACCGCCTCGTAGTCCAGCGGTTTGACCGAGTCCACGACCTGGAACGCGTAGTCGAGGTCGAGGATCTGGCCGCGCAGGACGCGGCGGAAGTCCACGAACTTCCGGGTGGCCAGGTCGTCGTAGTAGATCGACAGCGGGTACCAGGTGTCGCCGTTGAGGAAGTAGGCGCTGTTGATCGCCCCGGAGGATGCCGAGTAGACGGCGTCGAACGAGCTGATCAGGTCGAGATCCTCCAGCGCGCAGAGCATCGCGGCCGAGACCACCCCCCTGATGCCGCCGCCCTCGACCGCGAGCCCGATCTTCAGGTCGTCCGTCGGCGCGTCGGGGCTGTGCCCCTTCTCGCGGCGGCGACGCAGCGCTTCGAGGACGGGATGGTCCGTCGACCACGGGGTCCCGCCCGGGGCGCTGCCGGTGCCGCTGGTACTGCTGTTCATGAGAACACCCCCACTGTCCGAGACTGGCAGGTTACTCGTCGAGGGGTCAATCCGCGCGCAGTTCCTCGGGTGGGGTGCGCTCCGCGTTGACGTGCTCGGTGCGTTCGAGCTCGCCCCAGACGACGTAGCGGTGGCGCGAGGTGTAGAGCGGGGTGCAGGTGGTGAGGGTGATGTACTGGCTCGCCTCGGTCGCGCCCGACTCCTCGGGGATGGGGTCGAGGACCTCGGTGTTGTATTTCGAGGTCTCCGGGAGGATGGCGTAGGCGCGGTAGATGTACCAGGTGTTCTCGGTCTCGAAGACGATCGGGTCGCCTTCCTCGATGCGCTGGATGTTGTGGAACTTCGCGCCGTGGCCGTCGCGGTGGGCGGCGAGCGAGAAGTTCCCCTCCTCGTCCCAGGGGAGGGCCGACTCGACGGGCGTGTCGTAGTACCCGGCGACGCCGCCGTTGAGTATGTCCAGGTCGATGCCCTGCTTCACCAGGATCTCGTCGCCGCTCATGGTGGGGACGTGCAGGAAGCCGATGCCGTCGTCGGGGTCGAACTCGGCGGGCGCCGTCGCGTCGTCGCCGTCGTCGTCCTCGGAGGCGGCCCACTGGTCGCGGACGGCGTCGCTGTCGCGGGCGGCCTCCTTGTTGGCGACGACGTTGGTCCACCAGAGGGAGTAGGCGACGAAGAGGCCGAGGACGACGCCGGCGGTGATGAGGAGTTCCCCGAACACGCTGACGGCCGTGGCCAGTCGCCGCCTTCGGGCGGAGATGCCGCCGCCGGCGGGGGCGCGGGACTCCTCACCGTCGTCGTCCGTGGCGTCGGGGGCGGTGCCGTCCGTGGCGGCGTTCGTGCCGTCGTCGGGGTCGGGGGCGGGGGCGTTCTCGTCCTCGGTGGTGTCCGCACCGGTGGGCGTGGTGTCGCTCTCGCCGTCCGCGGGGGTGCCGCGCGGCTTGTCTTCTGCGGAGGAGGTCACGTGGCGGTCGCCTCGTTGTCGTGTCGCGTCATGGCTGCGGGGGCGTCAGACGAGGGCATCCGGCTTCCCTTCGCTGCGCGGACGCTCCTCCATCATCTGGCCCCACACAATCAAACGGTAGGTCGACGTGAACTCGGGGGTGCACGTGGTCAGGGTGATGTAGCGCCCCGGCTCGGTGAAGCCGCCCTCTTCCGGGACCGGATCGAGGACGGAGGTGTTCGACGGCGACGTCTGGTCCAGCCGGCTGGTCATCTCGTAGGTGTAGAACGTGTCTTCCGTCTCGATGACGATCGGGTCGCCCGGGTTCAGGTTGTTGATGTAGCGGAACGGCTCGCCGTGCGTGTTGCGGTGGCCCGCGACGCCGAAGTTGCCCTCCTCGTCCCAGGGCATCGCGGTCGGCAGCTGGTCCTCCTCCGAGTAGTGCCCGACCATGCCGTTGTCCAGCACGCTGGCCGGGTCCACCGTCTCGGCGACCGGGACCCGCACGTCCAGGCTGGGGATGTAGAGGATGGCGAAGCCCTGGCCGGGCGAGAAGGCCCCCGGGTCGCGGTTCTCCCCCTCCCCGCCGTCCGAGCCGTCGCCGTTCCACTGCTCGGTCAGGCGGTCGGCCTCGTCGTTGGCGTGCGCCCGCGCCTCCACGTTGGTCCACCAGAGCTGGTAGACGACGAACAGCAGCAGCAGGGCGCCGGTCGTGATGAACAGCTCGCCTATGACGTTGCTTATCGCGGTGCCGGTCTGCTTGGCCGCCTTCGCGGCCTTGCGGCGGGCCGCCCGGCCGCCCGGCCGGTGGCCGCGGGGGGGGGGGGGGGCAGGGGCCGGGGGAGGGGGGCCTCTCCCACACCGAGTCGGGGGGGGCCCCCCCCCGGCCCCTCCAAGGGTGAATGGCGGGGTCCCCGCTCTCC
>NZ_LAVK01000367.1 GCF_001083795.1 Streptomyces sp. SBT349 | reverse complement strand
GGCCGAGGAGGGTGGTGGGGGTGAGGATCGAGGAGTTGAGTTCGAGGTGGAGCGGGGTGCCTGGTTCGTCGTGGAGGGTGGTGTGTTCGGTCAGGCCGGAGACGAGCAGGCGGGGGTCGTAGGTGGCGGAGAGCCGGCTGGTGGCCGGGTCGGTGGCGAGGTAGGCGGCCATGACCGGGTCGGGGAGGACGCCGGCGAGAACGGTCAGCATGTGGAGCCACTCGTAGCCGAGCACGCCGTACTCGGTGTCCACGAAGCGGCCGTTTGCGATGTCTGCGCTGCGGTCCTTGGTGAAGGAGATGGCGATCCGGCCGGGGCGGGTGTCGGGCTCGAACTGGTCGATGAGGCGGGTGAACGCGGTCAGCGCCGTCGCGTGGCGGTACTGGTCGCCGATCACGACGCGCGCGTGCGGGTGGCGGGTCAGCAGGTCGGTGAAGGCGTCGATCTCGTGCGGCAGGCACGCGGGCTTCTCGACCAGGACGCGGGCGGCGGGGTTGTGATCGAGGACGGCCCGCAGAATCGGGAGGTGGTCGGCGGTGGGGGCGCAGACCGACCACAGGTCCACGCCCGCGGCGACGGACGGGGCTAGGTCGCTGACTTCATGGCGGAAGGAACGGTGTTGGCGGGGGAGATCCTGGTGCTTGGGATCGAGGACGATCAGGTCGCCGGCGAGCGGGGCGAGGATGTCGGCGTGGAGGCGGCCGGCGACGCCGTAGCCGATGACGCAGGCAGTGCCCGTCCGTGGTGGGCGCGCGGCGGGGGCGTGCGGGGCGAAGTGCTGGTCGTAGTAGGTGTCCCACAGGCCCGCGTCGGCGATGGCGCGGTCGGCCGGTTCTGTGTGGAGGCCGGGTGGGATGCCGCTCGGGTTGGCGCACAGGTGGGCCGCGGCGATCAGAGTTCCGGCGCGGTAGGCGTCGTATCCCTCGGGGCCGATGGAGTCGGCCTCGAACAGGTTCAGTGAGCGGCCGTCGCCGAGCAGGACCGCCGTCCTGCCGCCTACCAGCCTGAAGTGGGTTCCCACGCCCGGCACTTCGACGGCGTCCGCAGTGAGGTCCGGGCGGGTGAGGAGGGAGAAATCGCGGGTGGCGAACGGCGCCAGGTGGACACCGTTGGGCAGCAACGGGAGGTCGGCTTCGGTGAGCGCTTCCTCGCCGGTGGTGCCGATCACCAGCCACGGACGGACGGCTGTGAGGGCGTCACGGGCCGTGCGGTGGGTGCTGTAGCCGTGTTCGGCCGCGTCGACCAGTGCCAGGACGTCGGTGTCGACGACGTGAAGCGGGCAGCCCAACGCGCGGAGGGCCGGGGCCAGTCGGGAGCCGAGGGTGCCGTAGCCCAGGAGGAGCACCGGTCGGCCGATGAACTTGCGGTCGGGGAGGATCGTTCGCAGTCGCCGCAGGCAGGAGTCGGCGATTTCGGGGTAGCCGAGCCGGGTCTTGAGCTGGGAGCGGGCGAGGTTGAGCACGGGGATGGCCAACGGCCCGGCAGCGGCGATGCGTTTGACTCCGCTGACGGTCAACTCCACTGCGGCGTCGACCGTTCGGGACGCTCCGGCGGAGCCGTAGCCGCGTGCGAGGAGCCCGCCGTCATCGATGACCAGGATCCGTCGCCCGGCGGCGCGGGCGACGTCGATGAACGCGTCCACCTCGGCGGTCGCCCGTTCGATGGCCGCCTGGTGGTGGGCCGAGTCGTTGATCGCCGTGTTGTCCAGCAGGCCGGTGCGGTAGCCGCGGGCGGTGAACGTGGCGCGGATCCGGTCGCGGCCTGCGGTTCGGTCGCCCTTGTCGAGCGCGGTGATCCACTCCGCGGGGATGCCCGCACGCTCGGCCGCGAGCAGAAACCCGAGGCTGTGCTCGAGGTAGTGGTCGCGGAAGATCAGAGCCCAGTCGCTGAACACTCCGGTGGGGGAGCTGTGGTGCTGGAGGAGGGGCATCGCGGCCCGGATGGTGGTGAGTTCGTCGTGGGTGTGGGCCGACGAGACGCTGGTCAAGCGTTGCCGTAGCTCCTCGGCCGCGGTTCGCCCGGCCGGGGCGATGAGGACTTCGGTGTGCAGGGCGGTGTTGAGCTGGTATCCCAGCGTGCGCGGCGCCTGGGGCGGCGCCAGGCGCCACCGCACCGTCACCGTTGTATCGCCGCCCGCCAAGGGGACGAGGCGGAGCCCGGAGTCGAACTTCTGGATGGTAAGGCGGTGTTGAGCGGCCACCTCGGCGGCGATCCGCTCGATCGCGGTGGGGACGAGCGGCCCGAGCAGGGTATGCCACCCGACCGCGTCCGCGGTGAGTGCTGCTACGGCTAACGGTGCTGTGCTCATGATGGTCTCCGTTCGTCGGTGTGCCGGCCGAGGTCGCCGAGCGCTGCTTCGGCCGTGTCCAGGGAGTCGAGGAGGCGGGTGGCGGCCTCGTGGCGCTGGAGCCAGAAGAGGTCGAGGTCGTCCTGGTGGAGGCCGGGCGCGAGGTAGTGCTCCTTGACGCCATAGAGGCTGGTGAGCAGTTGGATGAGGGCGACGCGGGCGCAGGCGGTGATGTCGGCGGCCGGGAGCGAGGGGTTCTCCTCCAGGTAGGCGGAGATCAGGGTGGCCGCCGAGGCGATCCAATCGGGGTCGTGGACAACGGAGCGGACGTCGAACGCGATCCGGCCCAGTTCCCAGGCGGTCAGGTAGGGCTCGGGTGGGCCGAAGTCGACGACGGCCGTCAGTGCGTCGCCGTCGAAGTGGAGGTTCTTCACGCTGTAGTCGCCGTGGAGGACCTGGGTGTGGAGTGCGGGCAGGCCGAGGTCCCCCAGGCGGTCGAGCTGGGCGCGGCGTTCGGTGAGGGTGACCGCGGCCCGTTCGTCGAACGCGTCCCGCTCCGGGCGGTCGTCGATGACGGCGAGGAGACGGTCGATCGTGGCGTGGCGCGCGGCGAGGTCGGGGGCGAGCCACTTCGCGGCCCTGGCGGAACGGCGGGCGCGGGCCGGATGGTTGGCGAACGCGGCGTGGATGCGGCCGAGTGCGGCTCCGGCCGCCGCCTGCTGGGCCGGGTTCAGCCCTGTCTCGACGGTGTGGCCGGGCATCCACTCCCATACGGACAGGGCGACGCCGTCATGGACCGTGATGGGCTCGCCGCTGGTGGAGGGCACCACCGAGGCCACGGGGACGCCGTGCTCCCCGGCCAGCCGGGTCTGGGCGATCACATGGGGGGCGGCGGCCAGGTCGGTCGCGTCGACGTAGTGCTTGACGAACGCCGTCGAGCCGTCGTCCGCGGTGGCGCGGTAGTTGACGCTGACCTGCCCGTCCAGCCGCTCCAGGCGCACCCCGGACAGTCCGTGGGAGTCGGCGAGAACGTGGGCGACCGACTCGGTTGCCGGGAGCCGGGGTGGGGTGGTGATGTGGGTCATGGGTGGTGGCCTTCCGTCATGGGCGGCGTTACGGCTGGTGAGCGGCCCACCACCCTAAGGGCCTGTGCGGGGGAGGCCGTGCCGCCACCAGGTCAGGGCGGAGCGGTATCGGGCCAGGCACTCGGCGGGAGTGCGCGGCTGCCCGGTCCACTCCACCGCGACCTCGATCCGCTGACCGCCGCCGATCCGCGCCGCGGCGGCCATCGCGACGGCCGTCCGGTCCGGGTGGCCGAACCCGGCGCCGTCATCCGAAAGGTGCAGCACCCGCGCCCAAGGAAGCAGCCGCAGCAATACCTTGCTGTTGCGGGCCGCAGCCAGCTGGGCGGTGTCCGCGAGAAGCCGCAACTGGTCGTTGCGGCGCAGCAGTTCTGTGAACGTGGCGGGCGCGTCGCCGCACAGCCACCCGGGATGGTGGAGTTCGACGGGCAGGCCCACGGCCGGCGTCGGCACCACGGCGTTTCGGAGGGCGGTGAGGTAGGCGCTCGTCGGTTCGACGCGGGCCAGCAGCCGTACCCACCGTGCTCCGAGCCGGGCCGCGCTCTCTGCGAGCCGCCCCAGCTCTTCGCGGGCGGCGGCGCGCGACGGTGCGGTGCCGGTGACCAGGTCGGCGAGGTCCAGGTCCGACGTCACGCCGGCAATCGGCACGCGGGCCGCCTCCGCCGCGCGCCGCCAGCGTTCCAGCTCTTTTGGGTGGCGACGTGCGAGGTCGTATCCCCGTGGCCCGCCGCGTAGATGCAGGAACGGGATCCGCGCGGCGGCGGCCCAGCCGAGCAGTTCGGGAACGTCCAGGCCCCGCACCGAGATGCTGTAGAGGCCGACCGGGGACGCGTTCACTCCGCCGTCCAGCCGAACGTCCAGTCGAAGATGACGACCGGCTCGGCGGGGCGGTCTCCGTCCCGCAGCTGCCGGAAGACCTCGGGGACCAGCTGCCCCGGCACGACCCGGCACCACCGGGCGACCGCCGCCGGACCCATGTGCGTGGTCAGCCAGGCAGCGGCGGTGGCGTACGCGCTCTGGTACGCGCCGGGCGCGGCCGGGGCGAGTTCGTGCATGCCCACCACCGTGCAGCCGTCGCGGTGCACGGACAGCGCCGACAGTTCGGCCGTGGGGGAGGGGGTGCCGAGGAGCCCGAGCGTGCCGCCCGGGGCCAGCAGGGGCGCGGCTCTCTCTGGCGTGCCGGTCGTGTCGATGACCAGCTTCGCCGGGCTGGCCTCCACGGGGTCCACGCACTCGACGCCCGGGACGGTGGCGATCGGCGGGCGCCCGCGCGAGGTCACCAACGGCACCGTGGCGGCTCCGCGCCGGCGTAGCTCCAGGGCACACCCGAGCGCGACCGGGCCGGATCCGACCACCAGCGCGCCGTCCCAGGGGGTGTCCGCGGGGGCGCGGTCCAGGCCGAGCAGCGCCATCTGCTGGAAACGCGCCACCGCCGCGACCGATACCGAGGTGCCCGGCGGTGCGGTCACCGTCCCGGGGCAGGCCGGGTCGAACGCGGCACCGTGCGGCACCGGTGCGAGCAGCCAGGGCGCGGTCTTGTCGCATCGGCCGAGGGTCACATATCCGGCCGCTCGGGGAGGCCCGGCCAGCCGGCGCCGCTCGGTCCCGGGGCTGAGCACGCTGAACCGTCCCGCGAGCCACCCGTTGGGCACCGGCGGCGCAGGGAGCAACCGGGCCTGCCCGTCGTGGAGTGCAACGCGCGGTCCGATGAACGGCTTGGGGTCCTGCCCGCGGGCGTTCATGACCGGACGCCCGTTGCCGAGCCGGAGATCCGGCGGGTGGTGACCGCGTGCTCCACCCGGGTCGCGATCCCCTGGGGTGCTCCCCACATGGTGCGCATCGGGACCGCGTTCGCCAACGAGCGCACCAGGGACAGGCGCCCGCGGAGCGCCGCGGCGTTCTCGACCTCGCGCAACGCCGGGCCCTCCGCGTTCTCCAGCACACGGTCGAGGAGGTGCCCGCTGGCCCGCAGCCAGACGGTCGCCGTCGTGTGCGTGTCGACGCGACGCACCGCGCCGACGGCCCCGGCGGGGTCGCCGTCGACGTCCACCAGCACCACGGCAGCCACCGGGACCGGCTCGGCGGGAGCCACCACGGTCAGCTCCTCCCGGAGACCCAGATCGATGACGGGCGGGCCCGCCGCGTCGAGCCCGAGTTCGGGGAACCAGCGCCGGACCGGGACACGCCGGACCATGAACGCGGCCGAACCACCCACGACGGCCGCGCCGCACCCACTGCCGTGCACCAACGCCACGTCGCCGGCCAGCACGCGCCAGCCGCGCCCGACCAGCCCCAAGGCGACCAGGCTCTTACCGGCGCCATGTCCGCCGAGCAGCACGACGGCCCGTTCCCCATCCGCCGGTTGGAGGCACACCGCGTGGACGCACAGCACGTCCCGTTCCAGATGGAGCCGGTGCAGCTGAGCACCGAGCCAGCGCCGCAGGTCCTCTGCCGTGAGTCCGTCCGGCACGCGCAGCGCACGTGCTTCGGCGTGCGGCGGCACCGGTTCCACGACGGCATCGGGGAGGCGCTGGGCGAGGCGCGGCATCAACGGGGCCATGCCGCCGGGAACGTTCAGCGTCAGGGTCCGGCCGCCGCTGCGCAGTGCGATCAGCCTGCGTTTCTGGCCCGCCATCAGGACGCTCCCGGTGCGGCTGCGTTCGTCCGCTCGGTGAGGTCTGCGAGGAACGCGGCGTTCTCGTGGTGGTCATGGCCGAGGACGATCGTCTCGTTCGGCAGAGTGCCGAGGCGGGCCGCGACCTCGGTGCGGACCGGCGTGGTTCCGGCGTTCACTCCGCTGGTCAGACCGAAGATGTCGGGATAGGAGTCCTCCGTCCGCCCGGTCATGAAGTCCGCCTCCGCCACCACGGCCGCGCGCTCGGCGTCGATGGCGGGCCGCGCGCCGGGACGCACCGCGGGGTGGAGCACCAACGCCACTTGGCCGGACGAGGCACCGCTCAGCCCGCACCAGCCCGTCAGGTCCTCCGGTCGCAGGTGCGCCTTGAGCTCGCGCTCGCCGGATCGGCACGGCAGGGACAGCCCGGTCAGCAGCGCGCCGGTGACCCGCGGATCCTGCGACGGGTGCGGCTCGGCTCCCGCCGCCAGGCGCCGCCGGGCGATGTGCGTCCAGCCCAGCGCGCTCATGAGCCCGAGTCCCACGGCGGCGCCGGACGGCCACGGCGCCAGCTCCACGCCGCCGCCCGCCGAGGGGCGGGCGAACACTCGGTCGTTGCCGAGCAACCGCGCCCCGCGCGAGGCGAGGGCGAGCGCCACGGTGGACTTCCCGGCACCGCGCCCGCCGAGCACGAGTACCGTCCGCTCGCCGTCCAGCACGGCGGCCGAGGCGTGCAGCAGCACCCACCCGTCCGCCATGAGGCGCGCGCGGACCAGCTCCCGCGCCACGCGAACCGCCGCACGGCACAGCGGCGGAACACGCTCCCCGCGCACCTCCATGCGGTCGGCGGCGGGGGTCCACCGGTAGGCGACCCTGTCGCCCGGAGCCACGGCGATCGTCGTGCCGCCGTCCCGGCCGCGGGCGTAGCGCGTCGCCGTTCGCGGGTAGCCGACCTCCGTCCACGCCCCGGCCGCCACCTCGGCGGCCTGCGCACCGATCTCACCGAGCACCGCGGTCACTACCGGTCCGGTCCCGGCGGCCTCGCCGCCCGGGGTGACGTGCACGGTCCACCACGGGCGGACGTAATCGCTGACCCACCCCAGCACGGACGGGAGTTCAGAACGGACGTGCACCGACGCGGCCCCACCCACCGAGAGCGTGACGCACCGCCCCGGCGGGGGCGGGATCGGCACCGGTGGCAGT
>NZ_LAVK01000366.1 GCF_001083795.1 Streptomyces sp. SBT349 | reverse complement strand
GGCGGGGGAGACCGGGCCGAACAGGGTGACCGAGGGGGTGGACAGCGCCGTGGCCAGATGGGAGACGCCGGTGTCGCCGACGACCACGGCCCGCGCCCCGGCGATCAGCGCCGCCAGGCCGGGGAACGGCAGCGCCCCCGGCCCCGCGAACACGTCCGCCTCCGGCGCCAGCCCCGCCCGCCGCGCCACCTCGCGCGCCAGCGCGCCCTCGCCGGGACCGCCCGTCACCACGACCCGTTGACCGGCCGCGCGCACCGCGCGTCCCACCGCCGCGAACCGCCTCGCGGGCCAGCGTCGCGCGCCCGCGTCCGCGCCGGGGTGGAGCACCACCGCGCCGGGCGCGGGGGAGCGCACGCCCGCGGGGGCCGCGATCCGCACCTCCGAGGGGTCCGCCGACACGCCGTACCAGGCCAGCAGGCGGCACCAGCGGTCGCGTTCGTGCTCCTCCGCCCGCCACGCGGGCCCGTCGCCCGCCGCGAAGCCGAACAGCCGTCCCGGCCGCAGGGCCCGCAGCGCCGCCACCGACTCCGGGCCCGCGCCGTGCAGATCCACGGCGAGGGAGGGCCCGCCCGGACCCTCCCAGGGCACCGGCTCCGGCACCTCGCGCCCCGCGCCCCCCGCGGGCAGCACCTCGTCCACCGCGCCCGTGGCCGCCGCCGCCCCGGCCAGCCACGGCGGGGCCGCGAGCAGCAGCCGCCGCTCCGGGAACGCGCGCCGCAGCCCGCGCAGCGCGGGCACCGCCGTCAGCAGGTCGCCGAGGCCCAGCGCCCGCAGCACGAGAACGCGCCCGGCCACGGCGTCCCGGCGCGTCACGGCGCGGGGAACGCCGCGCGCCGCGCCAGCTCCGTGGTGGACCGGCCGTCCAGATACGGCAGGACCAGCGTCTGGCCGCCCCACTCGCGAAGCGCCGCCGCCTCCGGCAGGTCGCGGACGCTGTAGTCGCCGCCCTTGACCCACACGTCGGGCCGCAGCCGCCGCAGCAGCGCCTCCGGCGTGTCCTCGTCGAACTCGGCCACCGCGTCCACGCAGCCGAGCCCCGCCAGCACGCGGATGCGGTCGGCCGCCGGATTGAGCGGGCGGCCCTGCCCCTTCAGCCGCCGCACCGAGGCGTCGGAGTTGACGCACACGATCAGGCAGTCGCCGGTGCGGCGCGCGTTCTGGAGGAACTGCACATGGCCCGCGTGCAGCAGGTCGAAGCACCCGCCCGCCGCCACCACCGTGCCGCCCCCGGCGCGCACCGCGTCCACCAGCGCGTACGCGTCCCCGGCCGCCGGAGCGGGCGCGGGCGCGGGGGGCTCGGGCGTGCTCGCGGGCCAGGAGCCGAGCGACGCCAGGCCGCCGCAGCCGATGAACGAGGCCGCCGCCTCGGTGGCGAGCCCCACCGCCTCCGGCGGCAGCCCGCCGTCGGCCAGCACGCAGGCGGCCGTCGCGGCGAAGCAGTCGCCGGCCCCGCAGGGGTCGCCCTCGTGCCCGGCCGCGACCGGGACATACAGCGGGTCGTCGCAGTTGGCCCGCGCCAGCACCGCGCCCCGGCAGCCGAGCGTCACCGCCACCGCGACCGCCTGCCACCGCTCCGCGAGCAGCGTGCCGCGCCTGCTGTGCGCCCCCAGCGTGTCGCTCTCGCCGCCCTCCGCGCCGCAGAACAGCCGCGCCTCGCGCTCGTTGGGCGTGACCAGGCTCACCCAGGGCACCGGCGCGCACCCGCGTGGATGCGGGTCCCACACCACCGGAACGCGCCGGGCCGCCTCCGCGAGCGCCCCGCGCACGGCGGCCACCGTGCCCTGCCCGTAGTCGGCGACGAGGATCGCCCCCGCCCCGGCCAGCGCCCGCCGCACCGTGGCGCCCGGCGGCCCCGGCGTTCCGCCGCCCTGGTCCATCCGCACCACGGGCCTCCCCCCGGCGAGGACGCGGGACTTCACGGGCAGCGTGCCGTCCAGCGGCAGTTCGGCCAGGCGCACGCCGCGCGGCAGCATGGCGCGCACCGCGTCGCTGGCCGGGTCGCCGCCCAGCGCGGTGACGAGCACCACCTCGCGGCCGTCGCCGGCGGCGAGGGCGGCGGCGAGCCCGGCCCCGCCGGGGCGCGAGCGCCGCCCGGCCACCTCCACCACCGGCACCGGCGCGTCGGGGGCCAGCCGCGCGGCCACGCCCTCGACGTCCTCGTCCAGCAGCACGTCCCCGACCACCACGAGCGGCTTCCCGCTCGTCGCCCGGCTCGTCCCGCGGCCCGTCCCGTGGCCGGTCATGCGGCGTCGCCCCGGGTCAGGGCGGCGGGGACCGGCGCCTCGATCGCGTGCGGCCCGGCCAGCGCCGCGTCGAACGCCTCGCACAGCACGTGCAGCGCGACCAGGTGCGCCTCCTGCACGGTGGCCGCGCTGGGCGCGTCGACGCTGACGACCGCGTCGGCGCCCGAGGCCAGCGGGTTGGGCAGCGGCCCCGTCATGGCCCACACCCGCAGCCCGGCGGCCCGGCCGGCCGTCGCGGCGGCCACCAGGTTGTCGCTGCGGCCCGAGGTGGACATCAGCACCAGCACGTCGCCCGAGCGGCCGTGCGCGGTGACCTGGCGGGCGTAGACCTCGGCGAACCCGTAGTCGTTGCCGATGGCGGTGACGCTCGACGTCTCGGCGTGCAGCGCGATCGCCGAGAACGGGCGACGGTCCCGCGCGTAGCGGCCCACCAGCTCGGCCGTCAGGTGCTGGGCCTGGGCGGCGCTGCCGCCGTTGCCCGCGGCGAGGAGCCGCCCGCCCTGCGGCAGGATGCCGGCCAGGTGGCGCCCCCAGGCGACGGTCTCGTCCAGGCCCGCGCTCTCGTAGCGCCGCAGCGCGTCCGTCAGGGACAGGCAGTGCTCGTGGGCGGTGCGTGATGCGTCCATGGGCGTTCCGTTCCTCGGGCGTTCCGTTCCTCCTGCTCAGGCGCCGCTCACCGGGGCGGGGCGGCGGCTGCTGATCTCGCGGTAGACCTCCTCCGTGCCCGCGGCCACGGCCGCCCAGCAGTAGCGGGTCAGCACCCGCCGCCGCCCCGCCGCCCCGCGGGCCGCGCGCTCCTCGGGAGAGGCCAGCAGCGCGGCGACGGCGTCGGCGAGCGCGGCCGGGTCGCCGGGGGGCACCAGCCGCCCGGTGCCGGGGTCCGCGACGGTGTCGCGCTGCCCGCCGACCGCGCTGGCCACCACGGGCACGCCGCAGGCCATCGCCTCCAGGGGCACGATGCCGAACGGCTCGTAGTCCGCCGGGCACAGCACCAGGTCCGAGCCGCGCAGCAGCGCGGGCACCTGGTCCCGGCAGACGCCGCCGGTGAAGCGCACCCGGTCGCCGACGCCCAGCGTGCGCGCCGTCTCGCGCAGCCGCCGCACCTCCGGGTCGGCGTCCAGGCCCGCGGGGGGCGGCCCGCCCGCGATGACCAGTTCGGCGTCCGGGATCTTGGCCAGCGCGGCGAGCGAGACCTCGGCGCCCTTGCGCGGCACCAGGCGCCCGAGCTGGAGCAGCCGGTAGGGCAGCGCGCCGCGCGGATCGGCGGGCCCCGCCGGGGTGAACAGCTCGGGGTCGACGCCGCAGGGCACCACGCTGATCCGCTCGGGCGGCAGGCCGAGCGAGGTCAGCTCGTCCACCTCGTCCCGGCAGGTGGCCACGGTGCGGTCGCAGCTCAGCCCGAGGTAGCGCTCCCAGGTGATCCGGTCGGCGGGGCTGGTGTCCGCGTGGCCCTGGTGGCGCCGCTTCACGGTGCCCAGCGCGTGGAACGTGTGCGCGAACGGGACCCCGAGGCGGCGCGCGGCCTGGAGGGTGGCGACGCCGGACATCCAGAAGTGGGAGTGGACGACGTCGGGCGGGGCGCCGGCCCACTCCTCCTCCAGCACCGTCCCGAACTCCGGCATGAACGGCAGCAGCCCGTCCTTGGGCACGGCCCTCGCCGGTCCGGCCGTGACATGCCGCACGGTCACGCCCTCGCCCAGGCGGACGCCGGCCGGGAGCCCCGCGTCGTCGCGGCGGGTGTAGACGGTCACCTCGTTGCCGCGGCCCGCGAGTTCGGCCGCGAGCTGCGCGACGTGCACGTTCTGGCCGCCCGCGTCCTCGCCGCCCAGGGCGGCGAGCGGGCTGGCGTGCTCGGAGACCAGGGCGATGCGGAGCCCTTCCCGCCCGGCGCGTGTGGTGGCTCGCCTCATCAGCGGATCACCTCCTCCATCAGCAGGTCCCAGTCGTCGAGGAATCTCTTCAGGCCGTAGCGCTCCAGGGCCGCGTGCCGCGCGCCCCGGCCCGCCTCGGCCGCCGCGTCCGGATCGCGCAGATACCGGCCGGCGGCCCTGGCCAGGACCTCGGGCCTGGTGGAGAGCACCCCGGCCTCCTCCGGGACCGCGTCGGCGACCTCGGTGGTGGCCAGGGCGACGACGGGCATGCCCAGGTGCATGGCCTCGATCAGGGAGAGCCCGAGCGAGGTCCAGCGCACCGGGTGCAGATAGAGGCGCCGCCTGGCCAGCTCGTCGTGGAGCCGCCCCTGCGGCAGGTCGTAGCTGCGGCAGCGGTGCCACGGGACGCCGATCCGCGCGGCCAGGCCCTCGGTGCGCATGCCGAACACGTCCAGCGGCGCGGCCCCGGCGACCAGCGGCAGCAGGTCGGTGCCGGTGGTGCGGCCCCGGCGCAGCGGCTCGTTGACGACCACGGCGGCGCGTTCCAGCTCGCCGGTCCAGCGGTGGCCGGGGTCCACGACGCCGTGCTCGACGACGGCGGTTCGCGTGGTGCCGCTGTCCCAGAACAGCCGGTTGAAGTGGGTGACGTGCACCAGCAGCAGGTCGTCGCGGTCCGCGCACGGGTGGCGGGTGTCGGGAACGTCGCCGGTGGGCGCGTTGTGCTCCAGGTAGACGGCGGGCACGTCCCGCCCCGGGCGGCGCCCGCCGAGCCACCGCTCGGCCAGCGCCGCCTCGTGCGGGCGCTGGAGCACCACGAGGTCCACGGGCGCCTCGGCCAGCTGCCCGGGCGTCAGCTCGGCGACGGAGCCGGGCCAGCGGTAGGTCCTCGCCAGGCCCAGGCCGTCGGGCCCCCGGTCCGGGAGCACCGGCACCAGGTAGGTGTGGCTGCCCTGGACGAACGCCGTCGTCCACGAGCCGTGGACGTGCCAGAGGAGGATGTTCATGCTGCCGCCTTCCGTCCGGCGGGATCCGGGCGGGGGCCGGTGACCGTCAGGGCCTCGACCGCGCTGATGACCTCCTGGTCGGTGATCGAGTCGAGGCAGGGGTGGCCCGCCACCGGGCATATCCGCGCCCTGGTGCCCGCGCAGGCCGCGTCCTGGCGCCCCAGGCGCAGGTGCGGCACCCGGTAGGGCAGCCACCGGTCGGCGCTGACCACCGGGGAGAAGAGGCTGACGATGGGGGTGCGCACGGCCGCCGCCAGGTGCGCGGGGCCCGTGTTGCCCGCGACGACGACCCGGGCGCCGGCCAGCACCCCGGCCAGCTCGGGCAGGTGGGTGCGCCCGCCCAGGTCGAGCCCGTGCGGCCCGGCGACGCGCCGCGTCAGTTCCTCCTCGCCCGGACTCCCGGTGACCACCACGCGGTGGCCCGCCCCGGCGAGGGCGGCCACGGCCTCGGCGGCGCGCGGCGGCGACCAGGTGCGGGCGTGCACGGCCGCGCCCGGGTGCACCACGACATAGGGGTCCTCGCCGGTCAGGTGGCCGGTGGCGGGGTGCCCGGTGATGCTCAGGGCGCCGTCGTCGCCGGGGGGCAGCGAGAACCCGGCCGCCTCGGCGAGTTCGAGCGCGGCGGCGGCCTCGTGCCGGTAGGTGGCGCGCCGGTGGCGCAGGTCGAGCAGCGCGCCGGGGTAGTACTCGCTGTCCGCGCCGATCCACGGCACGCCCGCCATCCGCAGCAGCAGCGCCACGGGCAGCGGGCTCTGGTGGTGGGAGGCGAAGATCAGGGCCCGGTCGAAGCGCCCGGCGGCGACCCGGTCGACCAGCGCGTCCACCGTCTCGCGCGAGACGGGCGGCGGGGCAAGGCCCACCCAGGGCGCGTCGTACACCAGGATCTCGTCCAGCCCCGGCAGCAGCCGCCCCGCGGCCTCGCCGCGCGGCCCGCACAGCAGCGTGGTGGCGGACGAGCCCGCCGCGACCGCGCGGACGGCGGGGCCCGCGAGCAGCACGTCCCCCGCGCTGTCGAGGCGCACCACCAGGGTGCGGGGCGCGTTCGGAGGGGACGAGCGCGGAGGGGAGGGGTGCACGTCGGTCATATCGCACGCCCCTCGGCGGGGGAGGTCCGCAGCACCGCGCGCACGGCGGCCCCCAGATCGGGCGCCCACTCGGTGGCCGCCTCGATCTCGGCGCGGCGGGTGACCGGCGTCGGCACCAGCACGCCGCGCGCGCCCGCCGCCCTCGCCGCGGCCATGTCGGTGCCGATGTCGCCGATGACCGCCACCCGCCGCGGGGAGACGCCGAGCCGCCCGCAGGCGGCGAGGACCAGGCCCGGCGCCGGCTTGCGGCACGCGCAGCCCTGCCAGGCGGCGTGCGGGCAGATGGCCCAGACGTCGAACGGGCCGAGCAGCACCTCGACGCGGCGTCGCACGGCCTCGACCCCGTACCGGGTGAAACGGCCGCGGGCGGCGCCCGACTGGTTGCTCACCACCGCGACGGCGATCCCCCGCGCGCGCAGCAGGTCCAGGGCGGCGCGCGCCCCGGGGAGGGGGCGCACCAGGGCCGGGTCGGCGTTGTAGGGGACGTCCTCGATCAGCGTGCCGTCGCGGTCGAACAGCACCGCGTCGGGGCCGGGTCCCGTCCGTCGCAGGGGCCGCCCGCCGGGCCAGGGCGGCAGCATCCACGGGCCGCCCGCGGGGGTGCCCGGGGTCGGC
Source organism: Streptomyces sp. SBT349 (assembly GCF_001083795.1). GTDB lineage: Bacteria > Actinomycetota > Actinomycetes > Streptomycetales > Streptomycetaceae > Streptomyces. The sequence goes on along the minus strand of NZ_LAVK01000366.1, from coordinate 392 downwards.
CTCCTGCTCGTCGGGATCGAGGCTCTACTCGTCATGACCGTCTGAGTTGCCCGTTATGCCCGAATTAAACGGAAGGTATCCCTTCGTTCCTGTCCGTGGCCGGCCCCGGACCTCGGCCAGGGCCCGCGCGGTCTCCCGCGCCTCGGCCTCCGCCCGCGCCTGCGCCTCGGCCGTGGTCTCCCGGACGCTGCGCACGTCGCGGTGGCGCACCTGCCCGGCGAGCCAGTGCCCCACGGCGGCGAACGGGATCAGCGCGCTGGTGGCCACCATCCGCCGGACCTCGTCCCCCGTCCTCGGCCCCGGCCGCAGCCTCGCCGCCGCGAACTCCGCCGTGCCCACCAGCCACAGCGCCGCGAGGGCGCCCCAGGCCCGCGGCCTGCGCGCCCCGGCGG
>NZ_LAVK01000365.1 GCF_001083795.1 Streptomyces sp. SBT349 | reverse complement strand
GCGTGGGCGAGTCCGGCGGCCCCGTCACGGCGACGGCGTGCATCCCCCTACTTGCTCCAGCAAGCACCCTTAACTCCGTGCCGTGATGGCGGTGGCTTGAATGAAACGTCCAACCATCGAACGTAGTCAAGCCCCGTAATCAAGAATTTGCGTGTGGTATCTATGGCTTATGGATATTCGAGTAGGGCATCTCCCCGAACGGGGGTCGCCTGCGCACCTTCTGCGTCTCGTTGCCCGGGGGGAGGCGCGTTCCCGGGCGGACCTGGTGCACCGGGTCGGACTGTCGCCGTCGACGGTGTCGGCCCGCGTCGAGTACCTCCTCGCCCACGGCTACCTGCGGGAGTCGGGCAGCGGCACCTCGCAGGGCGGGCGCCGCCCCAAGCTCCTGGAGATCCACGCGGAGGGAGGGATGATGCTCGCCGCGGACTTCGGGGCGCAGCACGTGCGCCTCGCCGCCGTCGACGTCGCCGGACGGGTGCACACCGTGGCGGAGTTCCCCTGGGAGCTGGCCGAGGGCCCGGCGCGCACCGTCGACTGGCTGGCCGAGCGCTGCCAGGAGCTGCTGGCCTCCTCCGCGATGGCCCCGATACCCGCGCGGGGCCTGGGAGTCGGGCTGCCGGGCCCGGTGGAACACCGCGGCGGCCAGGTCGTCCTGCCCTCGCGCATGCCCGGCTGGCACCACGCCTCGATCGGCGAGGCCCTCGGCGAGCGGCTGGGGTTGCCCGTCGTCGTGGAGAACGACGCCAACCTCATGGCCGTCGGCGAACATCTCACCGCCCGCACGGACTTCGACCACCTGCTGCTGGTCAAGGTGGGTTCCGGCATCGGCAGCGGCGTCGTCTCCGACGGGCGCCTGCACCACGGGGCGAGGGGAGCGGCCGGCGACATCAGCCATGTGCGCGTCCCGGCCGCCGGGGACAACCCCTGCTCGTGCGGCAACACCGGCTGCCTGGAGACCATCGCGAGCGGCGCGGCGATCATCCGCACCCTCGCCGCGCAAGGCGTCGAGGTGAGCCGGCCCGCCGACGTCGTGCGCCTCGTCGAGGAGGGCGACGCCCTCGCCACCACCCTGGTGCGCGACGCGGGCCGCAGCCTCGGCGAGGTGCTGGCCACCGTGGTGAACTTCTTCAACCCCGAGATGCTCGTGCTCGGCGGAGCCCTCAGCGCGGTGCAGCCGCTGCTCGCCGCCGTGCGGGGCGCCGTGTACGAGCGCTGCCTGCCCCTGGCCACCCAGTCGCTGACGATCGACACGGCCGCCACCGGCGCCAACGCCGGCGTGATCGGCGGCGGGCTGATGGTCCTCCAGCGGTCGCTGTCCACGGCCGGCGGGGAGGCGGCGTGACGGACGCCGAACGGGCCAGGCCGCTGCGGATCGGCATCGGCGGCGTCCACATCGAGTGCAGCACCTTCACCCCGCACACCACCGCCTACGAGGACTTCGCCATCCGCCGGGGCACCGGCCTCCTGGAGATGTTCTCCTTCACGGCGCCCGGCGCGGCCGGCTGGGCGCGGGACATCGAGTGGGTCCCCCTCGTGCACGCCCGCGCCATCCCCGGCGGCTCCGTCCAACGCGCCGCCTACGCCCGGCTCAGGACCGAACTGCTCGACCGGCTCCACCGCGCCGGGCCGCTGGACGGCGTCCTCCTCGACCTCCACGGCGCCATGCACGTGCCCGGCCGCCACGACATCGAGACCGACCTCGCCTCCGCGGTCAGGGACGCGGTGGGCCCCTCCTGCCTCATCTCCTCGCCCACCGACCTGCACGGCAACATCACCGAAGCCCTCGTCGCCCGGCTCGACCTGATCACGGCGCACCGCCTGGCCCCCCACGAGGACGAATGGCTCACCCGGGAGCGGGCCGCCCGCCTGCTGGCCCGCTCCCTGCGCGAGGGCGTGCGCCCGGCCACCGCCTGGGTGCGGGTGCCGGTGCTGCTCCCGGGCGAGAAGACCAGCACCCAGGTGGAGCCGGCCCGCGGCCTGTACGCCGGAATCGCCGAGGTGGAGAAGGCGCCCGGGATCTGGGACGCGGCCATCTGGGTCGGCTACGCGTGGGCCGACGAGCCGCGCAGCGCCGCCGCGGTCGTCGTCACCGGAACCGATGAGACGGCCGTCGCCCGCCAGGCCCGCCGGCTCGCCGAGCGCTACTGGGCCCTGCGCGACGACTTCGCCTTCGTCGGCCCCACGGGCACCGCCGAGGAGGTCCTCGCCGCGGCGACGGCGAGCGCCCGCCGCCCGTTCGTCATCAGCGACTCGGGGGACAACCCCACCGCCGGCGGCGCGGGCGACGTGCCGTACCTGCTGGAACGCCTGCTGCTCGACCCCGCCGTCCGGGCGCGGGGCCCGCGCGTCATCTACGCGAGCATCCTGGACCCGGGGGCCGTCGAGGCGTGCCGCCGGGCCGGGCTCGGCGCGACGGTGGACCTGCGCGTCGGCGGCCTCCTCGACCCCGTCCACGGCACGCCCGCCGACCTCGCCGGCCGCGTGACCTTCCTGTCCGGGGACGGGCCCGCGCCGGGGACCGCGGGGGTCCCCACGGCCGTCGTCACCTCCGGCGGCGTCGAGGTGATCCTCACCGGCGGGCGCGCGGCGTTCCACCGGATCGAGGACTTCACCCGCCTCGGCCTCGACCCGCGCGCCGCCGACATCGTCGCCGTCAAGATCGGCTATCTGGAGCCCGAGCTGCGGGCCCTCGCCGCGGACTGGATGATCGCCCTGACGCCGGGCGGCGTCGACCAGGACCTGCACCGGCTCGGGCACCGCGAGATCGTCCGCCCGCTCCACCCCTTCGACCCCGGCATGCCGCCACCGGACCTGACGCCCCACCTCAGGCCCGCCCGCCCGGCGCCCGGCGGCCCCGGAGCCGTCCGGTGAGCGCACCGCTGTATCTGGGGGCCGACATCGGGGGCACCAAGATCGAGGCGGTCCTCGCCACCGCGGACGGGGCGGTGACGGGCCACCGGAGGGTCCCCACCCCGGCCCGGGAGGGGCGCGACGCCGTCCTGCGCGCACTGCTGTCCACGCTCCGCGACCTGCGCGCGGGCGCCCCGCCGGGCACCCGCGTGCACGGCATCGGCCTGGGCACCCACGGCGTCGTCTCCCACCCCGAGGGAGCCGTCGCCACCGCCTCGGACGCCCTCCCCGGATGGACGGGGACACCCCTGCGCCGCCTCACCGAGGAGGCGTTCGGCGTCCCCGTCGTCGTGGACAACGACGTCAACGTGCTGGCCCACGGCGAGATGCTGCTCGGAGCGGGGCGCGGCCACCGGGACCTGCTGTTCGTGAACGTCGGCACCGGCATCGGCGGCGCCGTCATCGTCGGCGGCCACCTCGTGCGCGGCCGGCACGGCTCCGGGGGCGAGCTCGGCCACGCGCCCTCCCCCGCGGCGCGCGGCCTGCCGTGCTCGTGCGGCGGCAGCGGACACCTGGACACGGTGGCGAGCGGCACCGCCATCGAGCGCCTCCACGCCGAGGCGGGCGGCCCACGGCTGACCGCGGTGGAGATCACGCGGCTCGCGGAACGGGGCGACCCGCTCGGCCGGCGCACCCTGGCCGCCGCCGCCGGAGCCCTGGGGGAGGCGGTCGGCGGCCTGGTCAGCGTCCTCGACCCCGCCCTGGTGGTGATCGGCGGCGGAGTCGCGTCCGCCGGGGCGGCCTACTGGGACCCGCTGCGGTCCGCCGTGCGGGGGGCGACGCTGCCGCTGCTGCGGGACATCACCCTCACCACCCCCCGCCTCGACCACGCCGCCGCCGCACGCGGCGCGGCGGCCCTGGCGTTCAGCACCCTCACCGCCCCCGCCGGGGACGCGGTACCGTGCTGAACCGCCCGGGGCACCGCCGCCGCCTCACGCGCGCCCGTGGGCGGTGCGCGAGCGGCGGGCGACCGAGTCGAGGGCCACGGCGAGCGCGAGGACCAGCCCGGTGATGACGAACCGGAAGGAGGAGTCCAGGTCGAGCAGCGTGAGCCCGTTGGAGATGGACTGGATCACCAGGATGCCGAGCAGGGCCGCGAAGGCGCTGCCCCTCCCGCCGAACAGGCTGGTGCCGCCGATCACCGCGGCGGCGATCGCGTTGAGGTTCACGTCGCCCGCACCGCTCGCCTGGTTGGCGGCGGCCAGCCGGGCCGCGGCCAGGATTCCACCGAGCGCCGCCAGCGAGGAGCACAGCACGAACATCGTGGTGTACACCCGTCGCACGTTGATGCCCGCCCGGCGCGCCGCCTCCGCGTTGCCGCCGACCGCGAACACCGAGCGGCCCCAGCCGGTGCGGGTCAGCGCGTAGTTCATCAGCAGCACCAGGACCACGAAGCCGACGAACATCCAGCCGACGCCCCGGTCCCGGTTCAGGTACCAGGCCGCGTACCCGAGCCCGAGCAGCAGGGCCGCGCTGCGGATCACGAGCAGCGCGGTGGACCGGGCGGACAGCCCGGCCGCACGCCTGGCCCTGGCCCTGGCGTAGCCGGTGGCGAACAGCCAGCCGGCGGCGACCACCACCAGCAGGTAGGACAGCCAGGCGGGCACGAAGGAGACCTGGGCGAAACGGACCAGGCCGGAGTCGTAGGGCAGGTTGATCGCTCCCGTGTCGCCCAGGAGGTACAGCTGCACCCCGAGGAAGCTGAGCAGCCCGGCGAGCGTGGCCACGAAGCTGGGCACCCCGAGGCGGTTGACCATCTGCGCGTAGACCCAGCCGATCGCGCAGCCGGCGGCGATCGCGACCGCCAGCGAGGGCACCATCGGCCAGCCCGCGTCGGCGAAGGTCACCGCGGTGAGCGCCGCCGACACCCCGCTGACCGAGCCGACCGACAGATCGATCTGCCCCACCAGCAGCACGCACACCACGCCCAGCGCGATGACGCCGAGCGAGACGCTCTCCATCAGCAGGTTCACGAGGTTCGCGCTGGAGAGGAAGACCGAATTCAGCGACTGGAAGACCGACCAGATCACCACCAGACCGGCGATGATCGGCAGCGCGCCGAGGTCCCCGGAGCGGACGCGGTCCAGGAGGGCGCCCAGCGCCGGCCGCAGGCCCGAGCCGTGTCGCAGCCGCTCGTCGAGCAGGTCGAGCGGGGTGCCCTTCTCGGCGGTGCTGGTGTCACTCATCACCTGACTCCTCTCCTCGACCGGCGCGCCGCGCCGCCGTGTCGTCCCGCGCGCCGACGATCGCCGCGACGAGGTCCTCGGACGACACGTCGGCGGCGTCGAAGACCCCGTTGTTGCGGCCCAGCCGCAGCACGGCCACCCGGTCGGCGACCGCGCGCACGTCCTCCATGTTGTGGCTGACCATGATCACGCCGAGTCCGCGGTCGCGGAGCCGCCGGATCAGGTGGAGCACCTCGGCCGTCTGCACGACGCCGAGTGCCGCGGTCGGCTCGTCCAGGATGATGATCCGCGGGTCGCCGAGCAGCGAGCGGGCGATGGCCACGGTCTGCCGCTGCCCGCCGGAGAGCGCGGCCACCGGGACGCGCACGGAGGGGATCTTCGCGGAGAGCTGGCGCAGCAGCTCCCAGGACCTGATCTCCATCGCGACCTCGTCCAGCCGCGCGGGGCGCAGCTCGCGGCCGAGGAACAGGTTCTCGATGATGTCCAGGTTCTCGCAGAGCGCCAGGTCCTGGAAGACGGTGGCGATGCCGAGCCCGTGCGCGTCCGCCGGGCTGCCGATCGTCACCCGGCGGCCGTCGCAGGTGATCGAGCCGCCGTCCGCGCGGTGGACCCCGGCGAGCACCTTGACCAGGGTCGACTTGCCGGCGCCGTTGTCGCCGACCACCGCGACCACCTGTCCCGGCGCGACATCCAGGTCGACGTCGGTGAGCGCCGCGACCGCGCCGAAGTTCTTGCTGATCCCGCGCAGCGACAGGACCGGCTCGGCCGTCGTTGGCAACGCTGACATGCCCTCTCCCTCTGGTCCCTCAGGTCCCTCTGGTCCCACTGGTCGCTCTAGGCCACGCCGGCCGCGTCGCAGGCCGCCGCGTACCCGCCGGTGCACACCTCGTTCGGCGAGATCTGGTCGGATTCGGCGAGCACCTCCGCGATGTTCTCCCCGGTCACCACGGTGGGCTCGAAGAGCATCGTGGGGGTGTCGAACAGCGTGGTCTCGCCCTCGGGTTCCTCCCCGCTGACGAACTGGTGGGCCACCTCGGCCGCCGCCTCCGCGACGGTCTTGATGGGCTTGGAGATGGTGTTGTACTGGTCGCCGGCCACCACCCGCTGTGCCGCGGCCACCTCGAAGTCGTTGCCCGTCACGGGGGGCACCGGCAGTCCGGCCGCCTTGAACGCGGCGATCGCGCCGCCGCCCGTGCCGTCGTTGGCGGCCACCACTCCGGCGATGCCGTCGCCGAACCTGGTGATCTGGCCGCTGACCCACTCCTGCGCGTCGGAGGGCTGCCAGTCCGGGGTGTCGTACTCGGCGAGCAGCTCGAAGCCGCTGTCGTCGATCGCGGTGTGGATGCCCTGCTTGATCAGCCCGGCCGCCGCGTCGGTCGGCGAGCCGTTGACCTGGAGCAGGCCGCCCTCCGCGCCGGTCTCCCGCAGGTGGTCCACGAGCGACTGGCCGATGCTCTCGCCGATCGCCTCGTTGTCGAAGGAGACGTAGAAGTCGGGCGGGCTCTCCAGGATCGGCCGGTCGTACGCGATCACCGGCACGCCCTGCGCCCGCGCGGTGTTGACGATGCTGGCGGCGGCGGTCGAGTCGACCGGGTCGACCACCATCACGTCCACACCCTGCGCCAGCGCGGAGTCCGCCTGCTGCTGCTGGCGGGAGGCGTCCGCCCTGGCGTTGTTGTAGATGACCTCGCAGTCGGCGCAGAGCTCCTTCATCCTGGCCTCGAACAGCGGACTGTCGTACAACTCGTAGCGGGTGGAGGCGATGTCGGGCATCAGGAAGGCGACCTTCGCGCCCTGCGAGTCGCCCCCACCCTCCTCGGTGGAGCAGGCCGTGACCGTGGTCGCGGTGAGGAGGACGGTCGCCGCGATAGTGAGAAGTCGGCGCATGCTAGGTCCTTTCAGGCTGGCGAGATGCTGCGGTTCAGCGAGAGGAGCGAGACGGGCCGGGACGGGTCGGCGGGCAGCGCGATCTCGGTGACCGCGACGTTGTCCAGCCGGGGGAAGTGCTGCCGGTAGGCGGCGAGGGGCAGGCCGAGGAGCGCGCACAGGGCCAGGCGCAGGATCGTGCTGTGCCCGACGACCAGGACCGGCCCCCCCTCCCCCGCGCCCCCCCCC
>NZ_LAVK01000364.1 GCF_001083795.1 Streptomyces sp. SBT349 | reverse complement strand
CCCTCGTCCCCTTCCCCCTCGTCCCCTTCCGCCTCCGCGAGCGCCCCGGCGGGCGGCCCCCGGCGGATATCGACCACGCTGCTCGCGCCCGTCCTGCGCCGCTCGCCCACCAGCGCGCCGCCGCCCGAGGCGCCCGAGGCGCCTCCGGTCAGGCGCGTTCCGCTCCTCCTGGCGGGAGTGCTCGCGGCGGGCCTGGACGCCTATGTCTTCGCCGAGCACGGGGGGAAGCCGGGCGTGCTGCTGCTCCTCGGCCTCGGGCTCGGCTTCGCCCTCTTCCACTCGCGGTTCGGCTTCACCTCCGCCTGGCGGCAGCTGATCGCGGTGGGCAACGGCGAGGGGCTGCGCGCCCACGCCCTGCTGCTCGGCACGACGGCGACCCTGTTCGCCCTCGTCATCGGCACCGGCACCGGCCTGTTCGGCTCGGAGCCCGCGCCCTCGGCCGGGCCGATCGGGGTGGGGCTGCTGCTGGGCGCGTTCGTGTTCGCCATCGGCATGCAGCTCGGCGGCGCCTGCGCCTCCGGCACCCTCTTCGCCGTCGGCTCCGGACAGTCCTCGATCGTGCTGACGCTCGGCGGCTTCATCGTCGGGTCCACGGTCGCCGCCTGGCAGTTCGACCTGTGGAACGACCTGCCCGCCTGGGACCCGTTCGTCTTGTCCGACCACATGGGCTGGTTCGGCTCCTGGGCCGTGACGATCCTCGCCCTCGTGGGGCTGGTCGCCGTCACCCGCCTCGTCCAGCGCCGCCGCACCCCGCCGCCGATCGGCGCGGTCCCCACGACCAGGGGCGCCGCCCGGCGCGTGCTGCGCGGCTCCTGGCCGCTGGCCGCCGGTGCCCTGGCGCTCGCCGTCCTGGGCGCGGGCGTGCTGCTGGTCTCCGGCGGAGCCTGGGGCGTGACCAGCGCCTTCGCGCTCTGGGGGAGCAAGGCCGTGAGCGCGCTCGGCGGCGACCCGGCGAGCTGGAGCTTCTGGCAGCAGCCCGGGAACGCCGAGATGCTGTCGGGCCCCGTCCTCGCCGACAAGAACAGCCTGACCGACATCGGCATCATGGTCGGCGCCGCGGTCGCCGCCTCGCTCGGCGGCACCTGGGCCCTGCACCGCGGCGTGCCGTGGCGGACCGCGGTCGCGGCCGTGCTCGGCGGCATCCTCATGGGCATCGGCGCCCGCCTGGCCGGCGGCTGCAACATCGGCGCCTACCTGGCGGGCATCGCCTCGGGAAGCCTCCACGGCTGGATCTGGGGCGCCTGCGCCCTGGCGGGCACCTGGGCCGGACTGAAGCTCCGCCCCCTGTTCGCCCTGTCCAACCCCAAGCCGAACGACGGCATCTGCTGAACGCCCCGCCGCGGCCCGGGGGGAGGCCGCGGCCGGGCCGGAGGGGCCGCCCGTTCACGCCCGTTCACCCGGTTAAACTCAGGGCCGTGACGGCAGAGAGTGGGGGGCAGGGCCGGGCGGAGCGGGGGCGGCCGACCCTGAGGGACGTCGCCGCGCAGGCCGGCGTGTCGGTGCCGACGGTGTCGCGGGTCATCGCGGGGAACTATCCGGTGGCCTCGGCGACGCGGCGGCGGGTCGAACGGGCGCTCAGCGAGCTGGACTACGTGGCCAATACGCACGCGCGGGCGCTGCGCGGCCACGGCGCGAAGACGGTCGCGTTCGTCCTGGGGGACGTGCGGGGCCCCTCGTTCGCCCAGGTCGCCCACGGCATCGAGGAAGAGGCGTCCCGGCGTGGGCGGTTGTGCCTGCTGTGCGTGAGCGGAGGCGACGCGGGGCGCGAGCTGGAGGCCGTGCGCCTGATGCGCCAGCAGGGCGCCGAGGCCGTCATCCTCATCGGCAGCGTGGTGGACGACGCGCCCTACCGCGAGCGGATGTCGGCCATCGCGCGCTCGCTCGACCAGGCGGGCTCACGGCTGGTGCTGTGCGGCCGGCCGTCGCTGGGGGAGGCGACGCCGACCACGGTGGTGCAGTACGACAACGAGGGCGGCGCGTACGCCATCACCAGCCGTCTGCTGGCGGCCGGGCACCGCCGGGTGCTGCTCCTCGGCGGCGACGTCGCCCTGACCACCAGCGCCGGGCGCATCGCCGGATACCGGCGCGCCCTGGGCGACTTCGGGGTGGCGTTCGACGAGAGGCTGGTGGTCACGTCCTCGTTCGACCGCGGCGAGGCGTATGTCAGCATGCGCGAGCGGCTGCGCCGCGGGCGGGACTTCACGGCCGTGTTCGCCATGACGGACGCCATGGCGGCGGGGGCGCTGCGCGCGATGTCGGAGGAGCTGCTGAGCGTGCCGGGGGACATCTCCCTGGTCGGCTACGACGACGTCCCCCCGGCGACGGACCTGCGGCCGAGGCTGACGACGGTGCACGTCCCCTACGAGGAGATGGGGCGAACGGCGGTCCGGCTGGCGCTCGACCGGGCGGAGCGCGGCGGCGAGGAGGGCGAGCAGCGGGTGATGCTGGGGACCCACGTCGTCGCCAGGGAGTCCGTCGCCCCGCCCCCCGGACCCGCCCCGGCGCACCACCCGGGCGGGCCCCGGCGGGTCGCGGGCGGTCGGCGCCCCGTTCACAATGAGCCGTGTCAGCCTGACAGCGGGCGAGGTCCGAGGAACCGGGTGTCGAAGATGGCCGTACCCGACCGTGGGGTGGGCAGCGTGCCGGGGGGAGCGCCGCCGGCTGTCGCGCTGGTCGGGCCCGAAGGGACCGTCACCGGCTGGACCGCCGCCGCCGAGCGCATGCTCGGATACGCGGCCGAGGACGTGGTGCGCCGTCCCGCCGCGGCGCTGCTGATGCCGGGCGGACCCGGCACGCCCGGCCGGGGGCTGCCCCGGGAGGCCGACGGGACCACGGCCTGGACCGGCTTCGCGCGGGCCCGCCACCGCGACGGCCACCCGGTGCCGCTCCACCTCTCGATCTCCCCCCTGGCGGCCGGGGACGGCGGCCCCGGCTGGATCGTGTCGGCTACCGAGGTGACCGGGACCCACCAGGGCGAGGCGGCGGCAGCGCCGCTCGTCGAGTCCCTGCTCAGGCGCGCCCCCGTGATGATCAGCCTGTGGGACCCCGACCTGCGCAACCTCTGGCGCAACGACGCGGCCGAGCGCCTGGGGACCGCCCACGGCCAGCGCCTCGGACGCCGGCTCGGGGAGTACGCGCCCGACTTGGAGAGCGAGGCCGTCGAGGCGGCCATGCGGCGGGTGCTGGAGGACGGCACCCCGGTGATCGACCGCGAGTTCTGCTGGAGACCGGTGGGCGAGGAGCGGGAGGGCGCCTTCTCCGTCTCCTTCTTCCGCCTCGACGGACCGGCCGGCCGCCCGGTCGGCGTGTGCGCCCTGGCCGTGGACGTCAGCCGGAGCTCGGCGCGCGAGCGCCTGGCGCTGCTCAGCGAGGCCAGCACCCGCATCGGCACCACCCTGGACCTCACGCGCACCGCCCAGGAGATGTGCGACCTCGCCGTGCCGCTGCTCGCCGACTACGTCACGGTCGACCTGGCCGAGACGGCGCCGCTCGCCGACCAGCCGCCGCAGCGGCTCTCCACCACCGACGCCACGCTCCCGGTCTTCCGCCGCGCGGCCATCACCACGGTCCACGAGGACCTGTCCTCCTCGGCGTGGCGGCGCGGGGACACGATCCACGTCCCGCCCGGCTCGCCGTTCACCGCCGTCCTCTCCTCGGGCACGTCGCACTTCGAGCCCGTGCTCGACGCCTCGCCCGGCACCTGGCTCCACCGGGACCCGGTGCGCTCCGAGATCACCCGCCGGACGGGGATGCACTCCCTGATGCTCGTCCCCCTCACGGCGCGCGGCGAGGTCCTGGGCCTCGCCGTCTTCGCCAGGACGCGCACGCCCGCGCCGTTCCAGAAGGACGACCTCTCCCTGGCCGAGGAGCTCGTGGTGCGTGCCGCGCTGAGCCTGGACAACGCGCTCCAGTACTCCCGGGAACGCGCCGCCGCCCTGGCGCTCCAGCGCAACCTGCTCCCCCGCGGGCTGAACGGCGGCGGCGCCGTCGAGATCGCCACCCGCTACCTCCCCGCCGACGTCCACGACGCCGTGGGCGGCGACTGGTTCGACGCCATCCCGCTCGGCGGCCCCCGGATCGCCCTGGCCGTCGGCGACGTGGTCGGCCACGGCATCAACGCGGCGGCGACCATGGGGCGGCTGCGCACCGCCGTCCGCACCCTGGCCTATCTGGACCTGCGCCCGGACGAGGTGCTGGCCCGGCTCGACCAGCTGGTGGTCCGGATGGCCGAGGAGGAGGAGACCGCGGCCGAGGGGCCCGGTCTGGAGATCACCGGCGCCACCTGCCTGTACGCGGTCTACGACCGGTCCACGCGCCACTGCGCCATGGCGCGGGCCGGGCACCTCCCGCCCGCGGTCGTGGAGCCGGGCGGGAGGGTCACGTTCCCCGAGCTGCCCGCGGGCAGCCCCATCGGGCTCGGGCTCTCCGCCTTCGAGTCGGTCGACGTCCACCTGGCCGCCGGGAGCCTGATCGCCCTCTACACCGACGGCCTCGTCGAGACCCGCGAGGCCGACATCGACGTCGGCGTGGCCCGCCTCGGCCGCGCCCTCGCGCGGCCGGGGCTTCCGCTGGAGGAGCTGGCCGACGCGGTCCTCGACACCATGATGGGCGACCACCCCTCCGAGGACGATGTGGCCCTGCTGCTGGCCCGCAACCGCTGACCGCTCTCCCCCCGCGGACCGCTCCCCCCGCCGAGCGCTCGGTCAGGGCTCGCCGATCCGCAGGGTCGTCACGCGCGAGGTCTCGCCCAGCATGGGTTCGAGCGAGGACGCCTCGGCGGCGTACTTGGTGCGGTACGCGTCGTCGACGGCCGACCTCGTCGACTCGTCCTCGACGCGGGACAGCGCCACGGGGAACCGCTCGCCGTCGGCGACGATCGTGGCCCTGCCCTCGCGCGTCGCGCGCCGGTACCAGTGGGAGCCCTCGCCGTACGCGCTGCGGATGTAGGGCACCTCGCCCACGGTGACGGCCCAGATGGGCGTCTCGCGCTCGCCGCCCGATACGAGGGGGGTGGCGATGTGAATGGTGTTCGTGGAGTCCAGATAGTCCCTGACCACGGTGAAGTCCGCGCTCATGGTGCCGCTCCTTCCGATTCCTGACGCGCCGACAATTCGGCCTGATGCGGAAGATAGTAGGTCGAACAGGTGCGGAACCCGGGGCATCCGGCGATCGTCCCGCGCGCCACTGAAAGAATCTTTCAGCCGCAACCCCCTTGATTTGGAGGAGATTTACGCCATTCTCGGGAATCAGCGACTCCCCTTCCCCCCACCCCGTCCCGAGGAGTGCGTGATGGCTCGTGCCCGACGAGAGAGGCTCCGGCGCCCGCTGATCGCGGTGGCGCTGACCGCGGGGGTGCTGCTGGCGACGCCCGCGGCCGAGGGCGCCGCCGGCGCCCGTCCCGCCCCCGACGCGTCCTGGGTGGACGACCGGCTGGCGGCGATGACGCTGGAGGAGAAGGTCGGCCAGCTCTTCGTCACCTACGCCTACGGCGCCACCGCCGACACCACCAGCCCCCAGGACGTCGAGCGCAACCGCGAGTGGCTCGGCGTCGACAACGGCGCGCAGGCGATCGAGCGGTACCACCTCGGCGGCGTCATCTACTTCACCTGGTCGGACAACCTGGCCGACCCCGCCCAGGTCGCCGGCCTCTCCAACGGTCTCCAGCGCGCCGCCCTCGACCAGGACCCCGGGGTGCCGCTGCTCATCACCACGGACCAGGAGCACGGGGTCGTCACCCGCCTCGGCGAGCCCGCCACGCGCTTCCCCGGGAACATGGCCCTCGGCGCCTCCGCGCGGCCCGAGGACGCCCGCGAGGCCGCCCGCATCGCGGGGAACGAGCTGCGCGCCGTCGGCATCACCATGAACCACGCCCCGGTCGCCGACGTCAACGTGAACCCCGCCAACCCCGTCATAGGCGTCCGCTCCTTCAGCGGCGACCCGGAGCTGGCCGCCGAGCTGACGGCGGCCCAGGTGACGGGCGCCCAGGCGGGAGAGGCGGGGGTGGTGGCGAGCGCCAAGCACTTCCCCGGCCACGGCGACACCTCCGTGGACAGCCACGCCGGCCTGCCCGTCATCACCCACACCCTCCAGGAGTGGCGCGCGATCGACGCGCCGCCGTTCCGCGCCGCCGTGGAGGCGGGCACGGGCTCGATCATGTCGGGTCACCTCCAGTTCCCCGAGCTCGATCCCACGGGCGCCCCCGCCACCCTCTCCGAGCCCATCATGACCGGCCTGCTGCGCGAGGAACTCGGCTACGACGGCGTGGTCATCACCGACTCCCTCGGCATGGCCGGGGTCCGCGAGAGCTACCCCGACGCGGAGGTCCCGGTCCGCGCGCTCCAGGCGGGCGTCGACCTGCTGCTGATGCCGCCGGACCTGGAGGTCGCCCACGGGGCGGTGCTCGACGCCGTCGCCTCGGGCGAGCTGACCGAGGAGCGCATCGACGAGTCCGTGCGCCGCGTTCTCACCCTCAAGTGGGAGCGCGGCATCGTGGAGGACCCCTTCGCCGACCCCGAGATGGTGGACGAGGTCGTCGGCAGCGAGGAACACCGCGCCGCCGCCCTGGACATCACCGGCCGGACCACCACCCTGGTCACCAACGAGGACGGCGCCCTGCCGCTGGCCGCCGACGGCCGCAGCGTCCTGGTCACCGGCGCGGGCCAGGGCCCCGTCGCGGGCCTCGCCGAGCGCGTCTCCGCCCGGAACGCGACCGCCACCGCCCACCCCGCGGGCACCGACCCGGACCCCGAGGCCGTCGCCCCCGCGGTGGCCGCCGCCGAGGGCCACGACACGGTGGTGGTGGTCACCAGCAACGCCCGCGCCAACCCGGGGCAGGCCGCGCTCGTCGACGCCCTGCGCGCCACCGGGAAGCCGGTGGTCACCCTCTCCACCGACGTGCCCTACGACATCGCCCACTACCCGCGGGCCGAGGCCCACCTCGCCCTCTACTCCACGGTGCCCGTCGCCCTCGACGCCGCCGCGGCGGTGCTCTTCGGCGAGAGAGACCCCGTGGGCACCCTGCCCGTCACCATCCCCTCGGCCGACCCCTCGGGACCCGAGCTCTACCCGATCGGCCACGGGCTCGGCTACCCCTGACCCGCGCCCGAGGACCCCGAGGACATCACGAACGGAACGGAACGATGCGACGTAGAAACCTGCTGGCCGCCTCCGCCGCGCTGGCATCGGCACCCGCCCTCGCCGACACGGCGACGGCCCTCCCGGCACC
>NZ_LAVK01000363.1 GCF_001083795.1 Streptomyces sp. SBT349 | reverse complement strand
TGGGTGTCCGAACGGGCGCAGCGGATGACGCTCGTCTTGGGTCGGTCTGTTCGCTGTGGCTGGGGTGGCGCGCAGCTGCTGCCGCCTCTGTGTGCCCTTGTTGGTCACCAGCCGGGCCGGTGGGGCTCGTTGCCCAACCGGGCAGTGGTGGCGGTGCGCGGTCGTCTGCCCCATCGGGCATCTGGAGGTGGGGACTCTTTTGAAACGAGGCACACCTTGTTTTAAACAGAGTGTTGAAAACAAACCGTGCGCCGTTTCAAAACAGTCCCCGCCCTCCGATGCCCCAAAGGGCAACGAACCCACCGGCCCGCTACATAAGCCCCGGCGGCGCGCGGATGACGACGAATACGTGCGGCCAGAGCAGGCCCGAAGGGTGCGCGCCACCCCAGCCCACCACCCACAGACCGACCCTCCAACACCCGCATCCGCTGCGCCCGTCCGGACACCCACCTCTTCCATCCACAAACTGGCCGGTCACCGGGACGGCGAACACCCACGAACCCTCCCCCCGTAGGTGCCTCCCTCGTGCATCCGCACGAAACAGACACCCGGCCAAGCCCGCGCCACCTAAGCCAGGCGTAGAAGCCGCCCCACCCACCACCCCAGCCACCCCGAAAGCAACGCCCTCTAGGAGGCCAGGACGGCGGCCAGGCGGGACAGGGCCCACTCCAGTTCGCCGCGCGTGATGGTCAGCGGCGGAGCCAGGCGAAGCGTCGAGCCGTGCGTGTCCTTCACCAGCACACCCTCGCGCATCAGCCGCTCGCTGATCTCACGGCCGGTGCCGATCGACGGGTCCACGTCCACGCCCGCCCACAGGCCACGGCTGCGGAAGCCGACCACGCCCTGGCCGGTGAGCGCCGTGAGGCCGTCCCGCAGCACCTCGCCCAGCTCGGCGGCGCGGCGCTGGTACTCGCCGGTCCGCAGCAGGCCGATCACGGCACCGCCGACGGCGGCGGCCAGCGGGTTGCCGCCGAAGGTCGAGCCGTGCTGGCCCGGGTGCAGGACGCTCAGCACCTCGCGGCGGGCGACGACGGCCGAGACCGGGACGATGCCGCCGCCCAGGGCCTTGCCCAGCAGCAGCACGTCGGGCAGCACCGACTCGTGGTCGACGGCCAGGGTGGTGCCGGTGCGGCCGAGTCCGGACTGGATCTCGTCGGCGATGAACAGCGCTCCCGCGCGCCGGGTCAGCTCGCGCACGCCGGTGAGGTAGCCGTCGTCGGGGATGAGGACACCGGCCTCGCCCTGGATGGGCTCGATCAGCACGGCCGCCGTGGTCTCGTCCACGGCCGCTTCCATGGCCGCCAGGTCGTTGAACGGGACGACGCGGAAGCCGGGCGCGTACGGGCCGAAGCCGTTCCGGGCCACCGGGTCGGTGGAGAAGCCGACGACGGTGGTGGTGCGGCCGTGGAAGTTGTCGGCCGCCACCACGATCGTGGCCCGGTCGGGGGCGACGCCCTTGACGTCGTAGGCCCACTTCCTGGCCACCTTGATGCCGCTCTCGACCGCCTCGACGCCCGTGTTCATCGGCAGCGTCATGTCGAGGCCCGTCAGCTCGGCCAGCCCCTCGGCGAAGGCCGCGAGCCGGTCGTTGTGGAAGGCCCGCGAGGTCAGCGTGAGCTCGTCGAGCTGGCGGTGCGCCGCCTCGACGAGCGCCGGGTGGCGGTGGCCGAAGTTGAGCGCGGAGTAGCCGGCGAGCATGTCCAGGTAACGGCGGCCCTCCACGTCCTCCATCCACACACCCTCCGCGCCCGCGATCACCACGGGGAGCGGGTGGTAGTTGTGCGCGAGGACGCCGGACTCCGCGGCGATCAGCTCCGCCGAGGAGCGCGCGCCCGCGGCGGGGGCCCGGCCGGTGCGGTCGGTGCGGTCGGTCGAAAGGGTCATGGCCGGACCTCCTGGGTGCAGCACTTGATGCCTCCGCCGGCCTTGCGCAGCTCGGAGAGGTCGACGGGGACGGGAATGTATCCGCGGTCGGCGAGCCGGTCGGCCAGGGCCACGGCCTGGGAGGCGATGAAGACGTGGCGGCCGTCGGAGACCGAGTTCAGGCCGAAGGCCAGGGCGTCCTCCCGGGTGGCGAGCACGGCGTCCGGGTAGAGCCGTTCCAGCACCGCGCGGCTGCCGGGCGAGAACGCGTCGGGGTGGTACACGACGTTCCCCGGGCCGCCGTCCTGGCCGTCGTCCAGCGCGAACAGCGCGGTGTCCAGGTGGTAGAACAGCGGGTCCACCAGGCGGAGCGTGACCGTGGGCACGCCGAAGAACTCCTGCGCCTCCTGGTGCGCCGCCGCCTGCGTGCGGAACCCGGTCCCGGCCAGCAGATGGGGCCCGACCGGCACGAGGTCGCCCTCGCCCTCGCAGATCGCCTCCGGCTCGTGGACGTCGAACCCCGCGTCCTTGAACCACAGCGCGTACACGGCGGACTCGGGCTGCCGCTGCGGGGCGGCGTACCGGGAGCCGAAGACACGGCCGCCCAGGATGAGGCCCGCGTTGGCGGCGAAGACCATGTCCGGCAGGTCGGGGACGGGGGTCACGCTCTCCACGGTGTGGCCGTGGTCGCGGTAGGTCTGGATCAACGTGGCCCACTGGCGGCGGGCCAGCTCCGTGTCGACGGGCGCGTCCTCGTGCATCCAGGGGTTGATGGAGTAACGCACGTCGAAGAACCGGGGTTCACAGGTGAGGTAGCGCCGCGGGCGCCGCACGCGTGAGGGAGGCATACACATAACGGTAGAAAGGCCGGAGACGGCAGACAAGAAAGCAAGATTGCGCGTACGCGCAGCGATGTTGCGTCATATGGCGCTTCAGAAGCTGTTCGTTGCGTCGGTGGGGCTGGTGAGAGTCCTGGGGGTGGCGGGGCTCGCGGCCGCCGCCTCGGGGCTGCCGGAGAGGAGGTGGGAGAGCACGATGACGCTGATCGTCTTGCGGATGAACGGCTCGGCGCGGATGCGTTCGAGCACCTCCTCGAAATGGGCGATCCCGGTGGCCCTGATGTGCAGGAGGGCGTCGGCGCCGCCGGTCACGGTCATGGCCGCGGTGATCTCCGGATAGTCGCGGACCACCTCCGCCAGCCGCCGGGGCGGGGCGGCTCCGTCGCAGTAGACCTCCACATACGCCTCGGTGCCCCAGCCCAGCGCGGAGGGGCTGACCATCGTGGTGAACCCGGTGATCACCTCGGCCTCGCGCATGCGGTCCACGCGCCGTTTCACCGCGGGCGCGGACAGGCCGATCTCGGCGCCGATCTCGGCGAAGCTCGTGCGGGCGTTGGCGACCAGGGCGGCGATGATCTTGCGGTCCAGGTCGTCGAGCGCCGTGGGGTGACTTGTCATGTTTGATAACCCTTTGATCCGCTGGGAGGCGGGACGGATAGTGTGCCTGTCATTGTTGATGCCCCGGCCCAGGGAGGAGACCTGGCATGCCGCTGAGCGTGCGGGAGCTGGTCGCCCGCCGGGAGTTCCGCCTGTCGGTGGCGGCGGGTGCGGCCGGGCTCGACCGGCCGATCAGCTGGGTGCACGCGAGCGAGGTGCCCGACCCCACGCCCTGGCTCGAACCGGGCTCCCTGGTGCTGACCACCGGTGTCGGCCACGACGGGCCCTCCTCCGTGGCGGCGATGACCCGGCGGCTCGCGGACGCGGGCGCGGCGGGCGTGGGCATCGCCGTGGACCTGGTCTACCGCGAGGTGCCGCCCGAGGTGGCCGCGGCGGGTGAGGAGACCGGGCTCCCGGTGCTGGTGGTGCCCTATGCGACGCCGTTCGTCGCGCTGGCCCAGGCGGTGGCGCGCCGCATCGCCGGGGAGGAGCGCGCCGCCCTGGAACGCGCCCTGGTGGTGCACAGGCGGCTGACGGAGGCGGCGCTGGCGCGGGGGGCGGCGCCGGGCGCCGTCCGGGTGCTCGCGCGGGAGCTCGACGGGTGGGCGGCCGTGGTGGACGCGGGGGGCACGGTCACGGAGGTGGCGCCCGAGGGTGCCGTCGGGGCCGCCGCCGTCGCCGCCGGTGAGCTCGGCGGCGGACGGTCCGGGCAGTCGGTGTCGGTGGTGGACGCGACCGGCCACCTGGTGGGGCACCCGCTGGGCGCGGGCGGCCCCCGGGGTCATCTGCTGATCCACCGGCGCGCGGCGTTCACCGCCGCGGAGCACAGCGTCGTCGCGGCGGCGGCCTCGCTGGTCACCTATGAGTGGGAACAGCGCAGGGCCGCCGCGGCGCAGGCCAGGCGCTCCGGCGCGGACGCGGTGGCGCAGGCGCTGCGGCCGGGCGCGGACCCGGAGGCGGCGCGGCGGCTGCTGGCGGCCTGGGGCGTTCCGCCGGAGGCGGTCACGGTCCTGGTGGCGCGCGCGGTGGACTGGGGCGGCGATCCGCACGGTTTCCTCGCCGAACGGGACCTGCCGGTCCTGGCCGCGGGCCCCGGGGTGGACGGCGAGGGGGACGGCGAGGGCGAGGAGGACGGGGAGAGCGTGCTGCTGACCGGCGATCCGGAGCGGGTGATCGCGCTGCTGCGCGGGCGGTGTGCCCAGGTGGGCGTGAGCGGCCGGGTGGGGGCGGCGGAGCTGGCCGAGGGCGTGCGGCAGGCCCGGCAGGCCCTCGTGATCGGCGCGCGGGAGGGCAGGGAGATCACCCGCGTGGGGGACCTGGGCGTGGTCGACCTGCTGCTCGCCTCGGCGGAGCGCTCGGTGCCGGACGTGCTGGTGCGCCGGCTGATCGACCCGCTGAGCCGGGCCGGGGCCGAGCGCGGCATGCCGCTGGTGGCGACGGTGGCCGCGTTCCTCGACAACAACGGGTCGGTGGCCAGGGCCTCGGCCGAGCTGGGCGTGCACCGGCACACCCTGCACCACCGCCTGGAGGTGGTGCGGGAGGTGCTCGGCCGGGACCTGGACTCCTCGTATGTCCGTCTCGAACTGGCGCTGGCGCTCCAGGCTCATGCCCTCCGCGGGGACGGGGCCGGCGGCTGAGCGGCGCGGTCCGCCGCCGGGCCGGCCTGGGCGACGGGGGGCGGCGGTCCGGCGGCGCCGGGTCCCGGCAGGTCCTCGAAGTCGAGGTGCCCGGTCTCCGGGTCCGGCCTGGTGGCCAGGGAGACGGCGACGAAGGTGATCAGGCAGGCGAGCATGCCGTAGCTGACCGGCTCGTTCGCGTAGAGCCCGGAGACCACCATGAACACGGCGCAGACGGCCGTCCCCGCCAGCACGCCGGCGATCGCGCCGGCGGTCGTGGACCGTTTCCAGAACATCGCGCCGATCACCGGCACCAGCAGCGCGGCGGCCAGCACGTCGGCCGCGACCGTGACCGCGCCCACCACCGAGTCCAGGGCGAACGAGAAGCCGAGCGCCACCAGGCCGACGGCGAACAGCGCGATCCTGCCCGCGTTCACCCCCGAGAGCCTGGCGCCGCCGATCGGGCGCAGCACGTCGTTGGTCAGCACCGTGGAGGCGCCGATCAGCAGGCCGCTCGCGGTGGACATCGACGCGGCGAGCGCGGCGGCCATGACCAGGCCGAACAGTCCGACCGGGAGAACGATCGAGGCGACGCCGGCGTAGGCGTCGTCCGGGTTCTCCAGCGAGGGCAGCAGGACGCGGGAGGCGGCGCCGATCAGCGCGCCGGCCAGGCCGTAGAGGGCGCAGTAGGCGCCGGACGCGACGGCGCCCCAGCGGGCCACGCGCTCGGACCTGGCGGTGAGCAGCCGCTGCCAGTTGCCCTGGTCGATCATGAAGCCGAAGAAGAAGAGCAGGAAGTAGGCGCCGATGGTGCCGAGTCCGATGCCGGTGGGCGAGAAGAAGTCGCCCGGCAGCTCGTCGCGCATGGTGGACAGGCCGCCCGCCTCGTTGATCGCCAGCGGGAGCATCAGGAAGAGGATGCCGACCGTTTTGACCATGAACTGGACCACATCGGTGAGCGTGATCGACCACATGCCGCCCGCGACGCTGTAGAGCATGATCGTGGCCCAGCCGATGAACGCGGCCGTGGTCGGTGAGATGTCGAAGACCACGGTGAGGACGGCGCCGATGGCGATGATCTGGCCGACGCCGACCATGAGCGTGTAGAAGACGACGATGGCCGAGCTGAGCACGCGGGATCCCGAGCCGAAGCGGCGGCTCATCGCGTCGGGCACGGTGTAGACGCCGCTGCGGAACAGCTTGCCCGCGAAGAAGACGCCGATCGCGGCGATCCCGAGGGCGAGGGCGAGCACGAGGACCATGCCGGAGACGCCGTACTGGTAGCCGAGGCTCACCCCGCCGACGGTCGAGGCGGCGCCGAGCACCACGGTGGACATGGCCGAGGTGTACATGAACGGGCCGAGCCGGCGCCCGGCGATCGCGAAGTCCTCCGAGGTGCGGCTGCGGCGCATGCCGAAGTACCCGGCCACGATCATGACCAGCAGATAGAGCAGGATGACGATCTTGTCCGCCATGTCAGGATCCTCCGGGGTTCGGGGCGCCCGCGCCGCCGTGGACCACCAGGTGCGCCACCAGGTAGGCGGCCAGGTTGGCGGTCCTGTCGTTGACGTCGGTCAGCGGGTTGACCTCCGTCAACACCATCGCATCCACGTGGGGGGCGAGGCGCTGGACCAGCTGGATGGCCTGGAAGGACGTCAGTCCACCGGGCTCGTGCGCCCCGGCGCCCGGGGCGTGCGCCGGGTCGACGCTGTCGATGTCGAACGCGAGCAGCACCCGGTCGGCCGAGGCGATGTGCGCGATCACGTCGTCGGCGACCGGATCGGCGCCGCGGCGGTGGATCTCGGCGGCCGGGATGTTCCGCAGGCCGCGCTCGGCACGGTAGGCGAGCGAGGAGGGGAAGTTGAAGTGGCGCGAGGCCAGTTGCACGGAGGCGGCGACATCGACGCCCGGCAGTTCCGAGGCCCGGCGCATCCCGGAGGAGTGGCTGTGGGTGCCCTGCTGCTCGTTGCGGTCCAGCAGGTCGAGGTGGGCGTCGAGGTGGACGACGGCCACGGTGCCCTCGCCCGCCTCGGCCAGGCCGCGGGCGGCGGGGAAGAGCAGCGAGTCGTCGCCGCCCAGCAGCACCGGCGTGCGGCCCTCGGCGAGGGCGTCCCCGACGGCCTGGGCGGCGGCGTCGAGCGTGGCCTCCAGGTCGTGGGCCACGGTGCGCACATCCCCCGCGTCGCTCAGGAGGTCGTCGGGGAAGGGGTGGAGGGCGGCGTGGTCGAGGCAGTAGATCCGGCCGCCCTCCCGCCGCTGGAGGATCCAGCTCATCGCCTGCCGGATCCTGGCGGGGGCATAGCGGCTGCCGGGCCAGCCGAGCGTGGCGGCGCCGTCGAAGGGCGCGCCCAGCAGGCTGTAGCGG
>NZ_LAVK01000362.1 GCF_001083795.1 Streptomyces sp. SBT349 | reverse complement strand
GCGCGGGGGACGGCGGGGGCGCGGCGGACCCGGCGGACCTGGAATCCGGTCGCGGATCCCAGCGCGGTATTGAGTTTCCGTAGCAGAGTCATGGCATACGAGGCTAAACACCAACCGGGGGCGGAACAACGGACGTCGATTCAGAAGTGTTCATACACCAGAAATACAACGCCGGGAAATCCGTGGCCCGCCAGGCGTGGTGATTCCCCGTCGGCGCAGGGTTCCTGGCGGGGCGTCAGGCGCGGACGGGCGGGGAATCCCGAGATCGGATATCACGCGGAGGAGTGAAGCGCGTCCTTTCCCGGTGTCACCGGAACGCGCGTGTCCGGTGCGTTTTCCTGCCCGGTGGGTCCCCGGAATCGACGAACCCGCCGGCCCGCCCCGAGGGCGGATCCGGCGGGCTCCCCGTCCGCGTCAGTGCCCGCGGCGGGCGGCCAGCTGCTTGACCCAGGAGTCGACCTCGGCGTTCCAGTCGTAGCCCTGGACCTGGTTGTGGCTGACGGTGTGGCGGCTGAGCGCGTCGCCGCCCCCGGTGAACAGGCCGCCGCGCTTGTCGGCCTCGATCACCACCTCGACGCCGGCGGGCGAGCCGAGGAAGGTCAGCTCTATCTCCCGCATGGCGTGCGCGTACTGCGCGGGCGGGGTCAGCTCGATCTCCTGGTAGAAGGGGAGCGTCTGGCCGGTGCCGCCGATGCGGCCGAGCTCCAGGTCGGCCGTCTTGAACCCGAAGCCCAGCTGGCCGAACGCCTCCAGCACGGCTTCCTGCACGGGCATCGGGCGCACCAGCAGCGGGTCCAGGTCCCCCTGGTCGACGGCGCCGGCCACCGCGAGCTCCGTCTTGACGCCGAGGACCACACCCAGCGGCTGCCCGTAGAGCTCGGTGATCGGCGTTTCCCAGGGAACGCCGACGGAGAACGGCACGCTGAACTGCTGCCCCTCCACGAGCCGGAAGCCGCCGCCGATCGTCTCGCGGTGGAAGACCACGTTCCCGTGGCTCTCGCCGTCCTCGTGCTCGGCCTCGACGCGCGCCACGAAGTGCAGCGTGAGGTGCGTGATCTCCGTGTCCATCGAGCCGCCCCGCACGTGGACCTGGCCCGTCAGTCCCATGCCCGGGGTCACGGCCCCGCCGTTCAGCACCGTGTCCACCGAGGGGCCACCCACCCCGAGCGAGCCGAGCAACCGTTTGAACACCATCGCTGCGCTCTCCTTTACGTTGTCCCTTATGTCCCGATGCTGGTAACTTCCGTCCCGGCCGCGGCCGTTGTCACGCTACCCCGGCGGATCTCCGTGGGGCGTCGGCCGAGCGGAACGGGAAGTCCCCTCCCCCTGCTCCTCTTCCTTACCTTTACGCGCGGGCGCGCCCGCCGGTTCCTTCGCGCTGCCGTTCCGTGACCTCGGCACCGGGGCGGTGCCGAGGCGGGATGAGTACGATGACGGGCGATGATACGAACATACGGCTATCGACCGGGCGGTTCCCGAGCCACCGTCCTGGTCAGCTGTGTGCTCGCTGTCACCGTCCTGCTGTGTGCCGCCGGGGTGTGCGTGCCCGGCGGCGTTGCCGCCGATCACGCAGGAGGGGCGGCGTTCGCCGCGGGCCACCACCCGCCGGCGGACTCCGAGGAGTCGGGGCGCAGGTGCCACGGCGGGCCCACCGCCACGGCCGCCCCGGTCTCGCCGACCCCCGTTCCGCTGCACGTCCCGGCCTCGGACCCGGCGCCGCCGACCGCGCGGGTGTGCCTTCCCGAGGGCATCAGCGGGGCCGCCCACGACGGTGTGTCCTCCGTCGACCTGCACCGCCTCCAGGTCCAGCGCACTTAGGCCGTGTCCGCAAGGTCCGAGCCAGTTCCCTGGCGCACCACCGGGCGTGGGGCACCGAGCCGCGCGCCCATCCGCGACATCTCCCTACCCCCTCCGTCGAGGACTTGAGGACCCCCCCATGGCTAACAAGCAGAGCCGCAAGACCACCACCACCGCCCGGCGCGCGAAGATAGAGAAGGCCCGCCGCGAGGAGCGCGCACGGGAGCGGCGCAACCGCACCTTTCTGATCGTCGGCAGCGCCCTCGCCGTGGCCGCGCTCGTGATCGGCGTGGCCGTCCTGGTCTCCTCGGCCGGGGACGACGACGGCGGGGAGGAGGGCGCCACCGTCTCCGCCACCGGCGAGCCGGGAACCATCGAGGGCTCGCGGACGTGGGAGGACCTCAGCCGCAACCACGTCGAAACGGACGTGGAGTACGCGATGGCCCCGCCCGTCGGCGGTGACCACGCGGCGGCCTGGGCCAACTGCGACGCCGACGTCTACGAGGAGGAGCTCGGCGAGGAGAACGCGGTCCACTCCCTGGAGCACGGCGCGGTGTGGGTCACCTACAACGACGCCGCCGCCGAGGCCGACATCGAGACGCTCACCACCCGCGTCTCCTCCACCCCCTACTCGCTGATGAGCCCGCTGCCCGACCAGGAGTCGCCGATCGTCCTGACCGCGTGGGGCAACCAGCTGGCGCTCGACAGCGCGGACGACCCGCGGGTCGCGGAGTTCTTCGACACCTTCGTGCAGGGTGAGCAGACGCCGGAGCCGGGCGCGCCGTGCACGGGAGGGGTCCCCCAGTGACCGGCCGGCGGTTGCTGCTGGCGGCCAGCACGGCGATCGGTGTGATCGCCGCGTTCCTGGTCGCCGTGGCGACGCTGGCCCCCGAGGGGTCGTCCGCGGCGCCCTCCGTTCCCGCGGAGGACTCGGCGGACGTCGGGTTCGCCCGGGACATGGCCGTCCACCACCAGCAGGCCGTCGAGATGTCCTTCCTCGTCCGCGACCGCACGCAGGACGAGGACGTGCGGCTGCTGGCGTTCGACATCATCAACACGCAGGCCAACCAGCGCGGCATGATGCTCGGTTGGCTCGACCTGTGGGACATGCCGAAGAGCACGTCGACCCCGATGACCTGGATGCCCGGCCACGCCGGGATGACGGGCGGGGCGGGGGAGGGGGGCCTGGCGGCGATGCCCGGGATGGCCACGGACGAACAGCTCGACGAGCTGCGGGCCGCGGAGGGGCGGGAGTCGGAGGTCCTCTTCCTCCAGCTGATGATCGAGCACCACCGCGGCGGCGTGGAGATGGCGCAGGCCGCCGCGGCCGAGGCGGGCACCGAGGAGGTGGACCGCCTGGCGACCGGCATCGTGGAGGCCCAGGAGGCGGAGATCGGGCTGATGCGGGACATGCTGGCGGAACGCGGCGCGTGATCCGGCGCGGCTGATCCGTACCGGCCTCGGCGTGCACGGCGGCCGGGGCCGGTCCACGATGGAGGGATGAGCGCACCGGCAACCGTGCGGGACAACGAGGACGCGTCCCGGTTCGAGGCGTGGATCGCCGACGACCTGGCGGGGGTCGCGGAGTACCGGCGCACCGAGGGCCTGGTGGTGTACCCCCACACGGTGGTGAAGGCGGACTTCGAGGGCCGGGGCGTGGGAAGCGCGCTGGCGAGGGCGGCGCTGGACGACGCCCGCGCCCGGGACCTGCGGGTCCAGGTCCCGTGCCCCTTCCTCACCTCCTGGCTGGCCCGCCACCCCGAATACCAGGACCTGACCGAACCAACCCCCTGACGCGGGCGCTGGGCGGGGCCTCGGGGGCCGGAGGCTCGCCGGGCCCTGCGGCCTGCGGCCTGCGGCCTGCGGCCTGCGGCCTGCGGCCTGCGGCCTGCGGCCTGCGGCCTGCGGCCTGCGGCCTGCGGCCGGGCAGGCCGGTCCGCACGGTGGGTGGTGGGATGTGGGGCCCGTGGCGGGTCTTCCGGTCAGAGGCCGCGCAGGCGGTCCGTTTCGCGGCGCTCCCGTTTGGTCGGGCGGCCCGCCCCCCGCTCGCGCTGGGGGAGCGCCGGCATGACCTCGCGGGGTGGCCTCGGCGGGCTGTTGTCGACAAAGCACTCCGTCGCCACGGCCGCCCCGACCCGTTTCCGCAGCAGCCGCGTCACGACGACGATCCGCTCCCACCCCGGCTGCCTGACCCGCACCTCGTCCCCGGTGCGCAGCGTGTGCGCCGGCTTGACGCGTTCCCCGTTCACCCGGACATGCCCGGCCCGGCACGCCGCAGCCGCCGCCGACCGTGTCTTCGCCAGCCGCACGGACCAGATCCAGCTGTCGACCCGCACGCTCCCCTCGTCCTCAGCCATGGCTCCGACTCTAGCCGGGACCGGAGGACCGGACTTATCCTTGGTCCACGTCATACACGTGTACGGCTGAGGGAAGCCGGTGGGAATCCGGCGCTGACCTGCAACCGTGAGCGGCGCACGCCACGCGCGTACGCCGCGAGTCGGGCTACTCGGCCGTATGACGAGATTCGCTTCTCACTGTCACGGTCCGCAGCGTGGAGCCCTGAGCCGCCCGGCTCGTCGGCCCCTGCCGCGTCATCATGAACGCGCAGGGGTTTTCGCATGCCGGGTCGTCCGCGGGTGCCCGCGCCGCCCGACGGAAGGACGTGCACCCACACGATGTCCAGACCCCTGCGCCGCGCCGCCGCGCTGCTGCCCGCGCCGCTGGTGGCGGGCGTTCTGCTGCTTCCCGGCAACGCCTCCCACGCGGACGCCCCGCCCGAACTGGAGGATCCGGCCGTCGCCGCGGCGACCTGGGCCGTCGGCCGGCTGACCGACGGCACGCACGCCATGGGCGACCACGGCCTGACCGCGGACATCGCCATCGGCCTGGCCTCCACCGGCACGGCGGGCGACGCGACGACGCGCGCCACCGACTGGCTCGCCGAGAACGCCGAGGGCTACATCACCCGCGGCAGCCCCGGCAGCGGCACGGTGTTCACCGGCGGCGCCGCCAAGCTCGCGCTGCTGGCCTCCATCGAGCACCGGGACGCGGGTGACTTCGGCGGCCTGGACCTGACGGGCATCCTGCTCGAACGGCTGGGGGACGACGGCCGGTTCACCGACGCCGGTGCCGCCGGGGACATGTCGAACCAGTTCACCCAGTCCCTCGCCGTCCTCGCCCTGGACCGCACCGGCGACCTGCCGGAGTCCGCCGTGGACTTCCTCGCCTCGACCCGTTGCGCCGACGGCGGCTTCCCGCTCTCCCTGCGCCGCGACCCGGACCGTTGCACCTCCGACACCGACAGCACCGGCATGGCCGTCCAGGCGCTCCTGGCCGCGGACCGCACCGCCGACGCCGAACCCGGGCTCGACTGGCTGGAGAGCCGGCAGCAGGAGGACAGCGGCGGCTGGGGATACGACGCGACCAGCGACCCGAACAGCAACTCGACCTCCCTCGCCATCCAGGCGCTCAGGGCCGGGGGCCGCGAGGAGGCCGCGGACGACGGCTGGATCTGGCTCTACTCGGTCCAGGTCGGCTGCGCGCAGGCGCGCGAGGACCGGGGCGCCGTCGGCTACATGGAGCCGGTGGCCGACGGCATGGCGCTGCGTTCCACGGCCCAGGCGATCCCCGCCCTCCAGGGCGTGGCGCTCGGCGACATCGACGGCGCGGAGGCCACCCCCGAGCCCACGCCGCTGGAGTGCTACCCGGACGACCCGCCCGGCCAGGACGGCGGAGGCACGCTCGGCGCCGTCGAGGGAACGGAGCAGGGCGCCGAGCAAGGTGCCGAGCAGGGAACGGAACAGGGAACGGAACAGGGTGCCGAGCAAGGTGCCGAGCAAGGTGCCGAGCAGGGAACGGAACAGGGTGGCGCCACGGCGGACGGGAGCGCGTCCGGCGCCGACGGCGGCCCGGGAGGCGGGGACGCCGCGTCCGCGGTCGGCGCCTCCGGCGCCTCGGGCGGCACGGCGAGCGGAGGACCCACGCCCGGCGGCAACCTGGCCAGCACCGGTTCGTCCTCGACCCAGCCCCTGGCATGGGCCGCCGTCGGCCTGATGTTCGCGGGCTCGGCCACCTACCTCGCCGCCCGCCGGCGCCGGCGGCACACCTCCTGAACCGCCCCGCCCACGCCGCCACCCCGCGGGGCGCACGCGGCGGCGTTCCGCATGTCCTCCCGCGTCGCCGTCCGCCGCAGCGCCTCGACGGCGGAGAACGCCACCTGGAGGCCGCCCAGGTAGTACCCGGGCGGCGGGTCGCCGTCGCCGCCGAGGAACAGGATCACCCCGGAACGCCGCCGCCCGCGAGGTCAGGAACGTGGTCCGCACTGCCGTCCGCACCGGGCGTTCGACGTCACACCGCCTTCAGGGGCTCGCACGTGCGCCGCGCCAGGCGAACCCGCGCGGGGCCCGTGTCCGGGGTCAGGGGACGAGGACGATCTTGCCGAGGGTGTGGCGCCGCTCCAGCTCCCGGTAGGCGTCGCGGACCTCCTCCAGCGGGTAGGTGGTGGCGATGGGGATCTCCAGCGCGCCCCGGTCGACCAGTGCGGCCAGCTCGGCGAGGATCTCCGCGTCGGCGGCGTCGCTGTTGCCCGCGGTGCGGGTGCCGAGCGTGGCGGCGTCCGGGTAGTTGATGATCGTGTTGATCCGCTCGTGGGGGATGCCCAGGCCGTCGGCCAGGTTGAGGTAGTCGTCGCCGAAGGTGTCGATGAACGCGGCGGGGCGGTCGCCGTTCGCGGCGGCCAGGATCCGGTCGGCGACGGCGGCGTTGTTCTGCGAGGTGTCCCCGGGGCCCTCGCCGCCGCCGTAGGGGACGGGGATCACACCGTGGGCCGTCAGCCAGTCGTGATGCTCCTCGCTCGCGAGACCGATCACGGTGGCGCCGGTGTTCCGCGCCAACTGGGCGGCGACCGAGCCGACTCCGCCCGCCGCGCCCGAGACCACCACCGTGTCCCCGCGCTCCGCGCCCACCGCCCTGACCGCCGCGTAGCCCGTGGTCCCCACGACGAACAGCGCCCCCGCCGCGAGCCACGGCACCCCGACGGGGCGCCGCACCAGCCGTTCGGCCTCGGTGACCACGAAGTCCGCCTGGCTGGCCCGGCCGTCGGTCCACCCCAGCACCTCGTCGCCGATCTCCACCCAGGTCACGCCGGGACCGCGCGCCTCGACCACCCCCGCCAGGTCGCTGCCCTGCCCGGAGGGGAACGTCGCGGGCCAACGGTCGCGCAGCAGGCCGCGCCTGATCGCCGCCTCCCCGGGGTTGATCCCGGTGGCCTTCACGCGCACCAGGACCTGGCCCGGCCCCGGCTCCGGCCGCTCCACCTCCTCGACGCGCAGGACGTCGACATCGCCGTACTCGTGAAACCTGACAGCCCGGGGCATCGCGGGGCTCCCTTCCTGCTCCGAAGATTCACCCCAGAGTGGGGCATAACGCAGGATGGCACGCTGACCTGCCGTCAGTCCCGGGTCGCCGCGCGGGCACCCTCCCCTCTCCGC
>NZ_LAVK01000361.1 GCF_001083795.1 Streptomyces sp. SBT349 | reverse complement strand
GTGCTCGCGGCGCTCGTGGTGAGCGCGGCCCCCGCTCCGCGCCCACCACGAGCGCCGCGAGCACCGTGGTCACCGGCACCGAGGCCACCAGGCCGATCGACCCCACCAGCGTCCTGACGATCTCCTCGGCGACCACCTCGCTGAACGCCACCGTCTCCACGCCGCTCTGTGCGATCGAGAACAGCAGCAACAGCGGTAGCGCCGCTCCCGCGTAGGCCAGCACCAGCGTGTTGACCACCGACGCGATGTGGTCCCGGCCGATCCGCATCCCCGCCCGGTAGAGCTTGATCCAACTCGCGCCCGGCTCCGCCTGCTTCAGCTCCCAGACGGCCGAGGTCTGGGTCACGGTCACGTCGTCGAGCACGCCGAGCGAGCCGATGAGGATCCCCGCCAGCAGCAGGCCCCTGATCTCGATGCCCGGGTAGAGACTGTGCACCAGCCCGGTGGTGTCGTCGGTGTTCCCCGTCAGATGCGCCCAGCCCATGAACGCCGAGCCCAGCAGCCCGATCAGCAGCAGCGAGACG
Organism: Streptomyces sp. SBT349; assembly: GCF_001083795.1. Lineage (GTDB taxonomy): Bacteria > Actinomycetota > Actinomycetes > Streptomycetales > Streptomycetaceae > Streptomyces. Next base: position 6,797 of record NZ_LAVK01000361.1, on the reverse strand, counting down.
AGCGTGCCCAGAACGGCGACGGAGGTGCGGGCGTTCACCCCGTGGCACAAATACAGCGTCACCAGCATGATCACGCTGCCACCGATCACCGCGACGATCAGCGGGTTCGAGCCGTGCAGGATCGCCGGGAGGATGAACGCCGTCAGCACCACGAAGCTGACCACGAGCCCCACCAGCGCCAGCAACCCCCGCAGCCGCCCCACCGCGACGACGGCGAGCGCGAAGACGGCGGCGAGCACCAGCATCGGGACGGTCCGGTCGACATCGGTCACGCTGTACTGCAACTCCGCCGGCGCGTCCGGCGCGTGGGCGACGATCACCTCCTGGCCCGCGTCGTAGCGCTGCGTCGAGTCCGGCGGCACCAACTCGGTGAACGTGCGCCCCGCGTCGGGTCCCGACGTGACCTCGACCGTCGCCTGCTCGCAGCGGCCCCCGACGCCCTCGGCCACCACCACCCCGACCTCCTCGCAGCTCACCTCGGTGACCTCGGTGACCCGGGCCTCCTCCAGCTGCTGGTCGAAGCCGACCCCGGTGTGCTCGTGCTGCTCCGGCGTCCCGTCCGGCCACAGCAGCGCCACGCCGGCCACCATGGCGACGGCGAACGGGATCAGCACCGCCGCTATCAACCGCCGCAACTGGCGCGAGACCGGCGCCACCGGGCCGTGGTGGTGGGCGTGGCCGTGCGGGGCGCCGGGGGCCGGGCCAGGGGTGTGGCCGCGCGCCGGGGCAGGCCCGTTCCCCTGTCCGGGGACCTCTCCGGCGGCGGGGGACGTGTCCGGGGCGGGGCGCGGGTCGTGAGCCGTCACGCTCCGATCATCGCGTAAGAATCACGGCCCTCTGTTCAGCACGCCCGGTGTGCCGTTAGCGTGGGAGCGCGAGTTTGCACATCGCGGGAGCTCCGAGCACGGGGCTGAGAGGGCGCTGAGGCTGCGCCGACCGCCGAACCTGTTACCGGGTAATGCCGGCGTAGGGAGTAGGTCTCATGACCAAGCACGACGACACGCGCATGTCGGTCAGCGGCTCACACAAGGGCTATGTCACCGGATCCCGCCCGGACCTCAGGGTCCCCGTGCGGCGGGTCCACCTCACCGACGGGAACGCGGTGACGCTCTACGACACCTCGGGCCCGTACACCGACCCCGACATCCCCACCGACGTCCGCCGCGGCCTGCCGCCGCTGCGGAAGGACTGGATCGCCGAACGCCGTCCCGGGGACGGCGGCTCCGTCACACAACTGGCGTACGCGCGACGCGGGCAGATCACGCCCGAGATGGAATTCGCGGCCATCCGCGAGAACGTGGCGCCGGAGTTCGTCCGCGACGAGATCGCCGCGGGCCGCGCCGTCCTGCCCGTCAACGTCAACCACCCCGAGTCCGAGCCGATGGTCATCGGCAAGAACTTCCTGGTGAAGGTCAACGCCAACATCGGCAACTCCGCCGTCACCTCCTCCATCGAGGAGGAGGTGGAGAAGATGACCTGGGCCACCCGCTGGGGCGCCGACACGGTCATGGACCTCTCGACCGGCCGCGACATCCACACCACCCGCGAGTGGGTGCTGCGCAACTCCCCCGTCCCGGTGGGCACCGTCCCGATCTACCAGGCGCTGGAGAAGACGGGCGGCAGGGCCGAGGAGCTCAGCTGGGAGATCTACCGCGACACCGTGGTCGAACAGGCCGAGCAGGGCGTGGACTACATGACGGTTCACGCCGGCGTGCTCCTGCGCTACATCCCGCTGACCGCGCGCCGCAAGACCGGCATCGTCTCGCGCGGCGGCTCCATCATGGCCGCCTGGTGCCTGGCCCACCACCGCGAGAGCTTCCTGTACACGCACTTCGCGGAGCTGTGCGAGATCCTGCGCGCCTACGACATCACGTTCTCGCTGGGCGACGGCCTGCGCCCCGGCTCGATCGCGGACGCCAACGACGCGGCGCAGTTCGCCGAACTCCGCACGCTCGCCGAGCTGAACCGCGTCGCCAAGTCCCACGACGTCCAGACGATGATCGAGGGCCCCGGCCATGTCCCGATGCACAAGATCAAGGAGAACGTGGACCTCCAGCAGGAGCTGTGCGAGGAGGCCCCGTTCTACACGCTCGGCCCGCTGACCACCGACATCGCGCCCGGCTACGACCACATCACCTCCGGCATCGGCGCCGCGATGATCGCCTGGTGGGGAACGGCGATGCTCTGCTACGTCACCCCCAAGGAACACCTCGGCCTCCCGGACCGCGACGACGTCAAGACCGGGGTCATCACCTACAAGATCGCCGCCCACGCGGCCGACCTCGCCAAGGGCCACCCGGGCGCCCAGGTCTGGGACGACGCCCTGTCGGACGCGCGCTTCGAGTTCCGCTGGGAGGACCAGTTCAACCTGGCCCTCGACCCCGACACGGCCCGCTCGTTCCACGACGAGACCCTCCCGGCCGAGCCCGCCAAGACGGCGCACTTCTGCTCGATGTGCGGGCCCAAGTTCTGCTCGATGAAGATCAGTCAGGCCGTGATGAAGAAGTACGGCCCCGACGCGTCGGAGGAGCTGAGCGAGGAGGAGATCGAGGCCGGGATGCTGGCCAAGTCCCGGGAGTTCGCCGAGGCGGGCAACCGGGTCTACCTGCCGCTGGCCGACTGACGCCGCTGCCGTGGGGCCGGGGGACCGGGCTCCCGGTCCCCCGGCCCACGGGCTCCCGGCCCACGGCCCACGGCCCACGGCATGATGGCCGCATGTACGGATACATCGGGACCATGCGGGTAAGGCCGGGCAGGCGCGACGAGGTCGTGGCCCTGCTGCTGAGGTCGGTGGACGAGCTGCGGAACGCGGGCTGCCGCTCCTATGTGGTGGGCCTGGCGGCCGACGACGAGCAGGCGATCGTGGTGACCGAGGTGTGGGAGTCGAAGGAGCACCACGACGCCTCCCTGGACCTGCCCGCGGCGAAGGCCGCCATCGGCGAGGCGATGCCCCTGCTCACGGGGGAGTTCACGCGGCGGGAGACACATGTCGTCGGCGGACTGGGTGCCTGACCCGGGGTCCACGGGGCAGACTGGCCGGATGACTGGCATAACCCTCAGCAAGGGCGCGAACGTTCCGGTGGCGGCAGGTGCCGTCCGCGCCGTGCTCACCTGGACCGCGGGCGGCGCCGGAGCGCCCGACGTGGACGCGTCGGCGCTGCTGCTCACCGGGGAGGGCCGGGTGCGCGACGACACCGACTTCGTCTTCTACAACCAGCCCCGGCACGCCTCGGGCGCCGTCCGGCACGCGGGCAAGGGGCAGGGCACCGACACGGTCGACGTGGACCTGGCGGCCCTCGAACCCGATATCGAACGGGTGGTGCTCGCGGCCTCGGCGGACGGCGGGACGTTCGGCGCGCTGAGCGGGCTGCGGATGGCGCTGCTCGACGCGGGGACCGGCGCCGAGCTGGCGCGTTTCGACATGACGGCCACCAGCGAGACCGCGTTCGTCAGCGGGGAGCTGTACCGGCGGAACGGGCAGTGGAAGTTCCGCGCGGTGGGGCAGGGGTACGACACCGGCCTGGCCGGGCTGGCCACCGACTTCGGCATCAGCGTGGACGAGGAACCGCCGACTCCCGCGCCCCCGGCGCCCGTCGCGCCCTCGGCGCCCGCGCAGGCGCCCGCGCCCGCGCCGGGGCTCCGGCTGACCAAGGGCGAGGACCGGCTCCCGGTCGACATGCGCCAGCAGCTCTCGCTGCGCAAGGAGAAGATCGCGGTCAGCCTGGAGAAGCACGGCGCCGCCCCCGGCGTGCGGGCCCGGGTGATCCTGGTGCTCGACGCGTCGGGGTCGATGACCAAGCTGTACGCCAAGGGCGTGGTGCACGGCGTGGTCGAGCGGATGGCGGCCGTGGCCGCCTCGCTGGACGACGACGGCGAGATGCAGGCGTGGACGTTCGCCTCGGACCCGGCCAGGTTGCCCGACCTCCAGCTCGGCGACCTGCCGCAGTGGCTCTCGCTCCACGTCCGCGTCGGCGAACTCAGCCTCTTCGGCAGGCGGAAGGGCACCAGAGGGCTGGCCCCCGGCCAGGTGGACATGTCCCGCGTCGGCATCCAGAACGAGGAGCAGAAGGTCATCGAGGACGTCCGCCGCTACGTGCGCGAGCACCCGGTGAACGACCCCACCCTCGTGCTCTTCTTCTCGGACGGCGGGATCTACCGCGACAAGGAGATCGAGCTCCAGCTGAGGGAGGGCGTGAAGGAGCCGGTCTTCTGGCAGTTCGTCGGGCTGGGCCGCTCCCGCTTCGGCGTGCTCCAGAAGTTCAACACGCTGCCCGGCCGCCCGGTCGACAACGTCGGCTTCTTCTCCGTCAAGGACATCACCAAGGTCACCGACGACGAGCTCTACGACCAGCTGCTGTCCGAGTTCCCCTCGTGGATCAAGGACGCCCGGGGCCTGGGCATCCTCTCCTGACCGCCGGTGGGGCCCGGGCGGCGCGCCGGGCTCACCGGTCCCCGGCGAGCGCGGCGCGGAAGACCGCCGCGGCGCGCGGGTTCTCGTCGCAGCGCCAGACGCCGTGCGGGCAGTAGTCGCTGATCGTGTGGTAGAGCGGTCTGCGCTCCTCGATCCAGGCCAGCATGCGGCGCATGTAGGCGGGGTTGTCGCCGTTGCGGTAGAGGCCCCACTCGGGGAACGACACCGGCTTGCCGTGCGCGGCGGCGAAGTCCGCGTGGTGCTGGAGCCCGTAGGGCTGGGTGACCTGGTCGTCGAAGTCCTCGCCCGGCGGCTGGTCGTAGGAGTCCATGCCGATGATGTCCACCACGTCGTCGCCCGGGTAGCAGCGGTCCCAGGCGATCGCGTCCAGGCCGCGGCTCGGCGCGAAGTCGAACTGGAACCGCTGCCCGGCGACCTCCCGCATCGCCGTCACGATCCGGCGCCAGTACTCCCGCCACGCGCCGGGGTCGGGCGCGCAGCGGTGGGTGTACGTCGTTCCGTTCATCTCCCAGCCCAGCACGATCACGGCGTCGGCGAGCCCGTGGCCGACCAGGCGCTCGGCCAGGGCGCGGAAGTGGTGGTCGAACTCGCCACGCGCGCCGGCGCGCAGCAGGCGTGCGACCTCGCGGTCGGGGAGCCCGGCCTCGTTGCGCTCCAGCATGGGCACGTTGAGGACGAACAGCCGGTCGGCGTCGGCGGCGCGCCACCGCGCCCAGGGGCGCAGGAAGTCGGGGCGGCCCCTGATGTTGGACCACAGGTCGCCGGGGAGGTAGGTGTGGCCGACCGTCATCGCGGTGCCGTCGAGCCACCGCTCCAGGTGGCGGGAGCGGCGGACGCCCTCGGGTCCCGAGCCGAGGAAGGCGCCGAACGAGGAGGCGCTCGGCAGCGTGGGCGCGCTGCCCTGCCCCGGCGTGGGCTCCGGGGTGAACGCCCCGGCCGTGGTCGCCAGCAGCAGGCCCAGGGCGGCGACGCCGAGTCCGAACGGCATGGAGGTCTCCTTCCGCGGTGATCAATCCGACATTAAGCACACGATCCGACCAATGAGCTGGGCGAACGCTTTCCGGTAGGCCGATCGAGGCGTCGGCTGGCCGGTGCGAGGCGCTCGCGGGTGACGGCCGTTGAAGATCATTCGTATGTCACCGCTCGACACCCGGGTGCCCGCGCTGCTCCTGCGCCTGGACCGGAATCCGTTCCACCACGGCGCGCTGGGCGCGATCAGGTCGCTCGGGAGGGCGGGCGTGGAGGTGCACGCGTTTGTCGAGACAGCGCGCACGCCCCTCGCGCGCTCCCGTTATCTGCGCCGCGCGCACGTCTTCGCGGGGGATGCCACCTCCCCCTCCGAGGTGGAGCGGGCCCTGCTCGACGCCGCCGGGCGCATCGGCCGCCCCGCCGTGCTGATCCCGATGGACGATATCGGCGCGATCACCGTGGCCGGGATGGCCGGGCGCCTCGGCGGGGCCTTCCTGCTGCCCGAGCTGCCGGAGGGGCTGGCGGAGCGGGCCGCCGACAAGGCGGAGCTGGCCGCGCTCTGCGCCCGGCTCGGCCTGCCGCACCCGACCACCGTGGTCCCCGGCGGCGCCGCGGAGGCGGTGGCGGCCCTGCGCGACCTGGGCCTGCCCGCGGTCGCCAAGTGGAGCCGCCCCTGGCTGCTGCCGCCGGGCTCGGGGCTGCGCAGCACCACGGTGGTGACCAGCGCGGAGGAGGTCAGGCGGCTCTGCGCGCAGACGCCGCGGGCCGGCAGCCGCCTGCTGCTCCAGCGGCTGGTTCCGGGGCGGCCGGGCGACGACTGGTTCTTCCACGGCTGCTTCGGCGCGGGCGGCACCTGCCTGCTGGGCGGCACCGGGCGCAAGGAGCTGTCCTGGCCGCCGCGCGCCGGGCTGACCGCCGTGGGGAGCTGGCTGCCCAATCCGGCGCTCGCGGACGCGGCGCGGACCCTGGCGGGCGGCCTCGGCTACCGCGGCGTGCTCGACCTCGACTTCCGCCTCGACGCCGCCACCGGCGTCTACCACCTGCTGGATTTCAACCCGCGGCCCGGCGCGCAGTTCCGGCTGTTCACCGACCGCTCCGGGCTCGACGTGGTCAGGGCGCTGCACCTGGACCTGACCGGGCGGGAGGTCGGCCCCCAGCGGCCCGCGCTGGGCAAGGTCTTTTGGGCGGAGAACTACGGGCTGCTGGCCTCCGTCGCCGCCCGCGGGCGCCGGCCGGGCGGGAGCAGGGGCCGGGGCACGGGCCGGGGCGGGGACGTGGAGTGGGCCTGGTACGCGGCGGACGACCCGGCCCCGTTCTGGGCCATGGCACGGAGCTGGCTCGGGCGGGGCCTGACCAGGGGCCTGGCGAGCGGGCTGGCGAACGGCATGACGCGGGG
>NZ_LAVK01000360.1 GCF_001083795.1 Streptomyces sp. SBT349 | reverse complement strand
CGGCCTTCTCCCGGGCGGCGGGCGGTGGGCGCCGCGGGGCAAGGCGTCGTCAGGCCCCGGGTGCTGGAGACGCCGCGCTCGATCGCGTCGATGACGGCGGTGTTGATCGACTCGTGCCTGCCGAACTCGTCGTTGGTGACGATGAACAGCCTGCCTCGGGCGGGTCTGCGACGATAGGGCCTCATGGATGAGGAAGTGATCCCGATCCTCCGCGTCGCCGACGCCGGGGTGGCCGTCGACTGGTACGGGCGGCTCGGGTTCCAGCAGCGGTGGGAGCACCGTTTCGAGCCGGGGCTCCCGGCGTTCGTCGAGGTGGCCCGGGGCCGGGTCCGGCTGTTCCTGTCGGAGCACGAGGGGGACGCGCGCCCGGACACGCTGGTGTATCTGCGGGTCCGTGATGTCGACGCCGTGGCGGCCGAGTTCGGGGCGCGGGTCGAGGCGGTGCCGTGGGGGCGGGAGGTGGAACTGCGCGACCCGGACGGCAATCGGCTGCGGGTGGGTACCCCCTCGGGGGCGGGTTCCTAGGGGAGCTCCGCGGCGAACTCGGGGGCGAGGCCGGTCAGGAAGCGGTCGGTGGCGGTGCGGAAGCCGTCGGGGTCCTCGGTCCAGGGCAGGTGGCCGGCGCCTTCCAGTACGGTGCGGGTGACCCGGGGCAGGGCGCGTTCCAGCGAGTCGACCGAACGGCGGGGGCGGATGTCCTCGGCGCCGTCCACGATGAGTGCGGGCACGTCCAGTTCCCGGCAGGCGGCCCGCAGGCGGGGCGTGCCGAGGAGGGGGGCGAGCCCGGCGCCGATCTCGGCGTTGCAGGCGAAGTTGACGCCGCGCCAGGGGGTGGCCATGCGCCGGGCGTGCTCCGGCGCGCGTTGCCGGTCGGCGAAGTCCACCGACCACTGCAGGACGCACATCTCCCGCTCCTCCGCCTCCGTGCGCGGTCGGTCCCGCAGCTCCTCCCAGCGGGCCAGGTCGGGGCCGAGCCGTTCGCGCATCATGCGCACGAACCCGGGGCGCCAGGTGGCCTCGTCGTCGATGCCCGTGCCCGAGACGTAGACGAGTCCGCTGACGCGCTCTGGGTGCTCCAGTGCGTAGAGCAGGGCCAGTTGGGCGCCCCAGGAGTGCCCGAGGACGACCATGCGGGGAAGGCCGAAGTGGCGGCGCACCGCGTCGAGGTCGGCCACCGAGCGGGCCACCGTCCAGGGTCCGACGCGGTCGGAGCGGCCGCAGCCCCGCTGGTCCCAGCGGTGGGTGGCGGCGCCACCGAGGAGCCCGGCCAGGTCCTCCAGGGTGTCCCACAGGCCGGGGCCGCCGTGGCAGATCACCACGGGAACGCCCTCGCCCTGCCGTATCGCCCACAGGCGCACGCCGTCGTCCGTCACCACCATGGCTTCCGCTCCGGGTCCGGCGGACGAGAAGCCGGGGCGGCCGTTCCGCCCCGGTCCCGTGCGCCTCGTGGATGAGGCCGTCGAGCGTACCGGCCGGGCCGGCTCCTGGCGGAAGGGGGCGAAGATGACGCCCGGCACCGGGCGTCAGTCGGGGTGGGGGCTGAGCAGCAGCATGGCGATGTCGTCGCCGCCGGTCTCCGTCCGGGGTGAGGCGTCCAGGAGGGTGTCGGCGAGCTGCTCCAGGGTCAGGTCCCCGGCGCGTTCGAGGTGACCGGCCATCTCCTGGATGGAGACGCCCAGGTCGATGCCGGGGCGTTCGACCAGGCCGTCGGTGTACAGCAGGAGGACGGCGCCCGGCGGCAGCGCGACCTGGGCCGTCGGGTACTCGGCGTCCCTCTCGACGCCGAGGAGCGGTCCCGGTGGCACGCGCACGATGGAGACGCTGCCGTCGGCGCGGCGCAGCAGCGGCGGGAGGTGGCCCGCGGTGGCCAGGCAGGCGCGGTGTTCTCCGAGGTAGACGTGGGCGTAGAGGCAGCTGGTGAACAGGCCGGGGTCGAGGTCGCCGACCAGGCGGTTGCTGCGCGCGAGCACTTCGCCGGGCGCCGCGCCCGCGGTGGCGTGCACGGCGGTGCGGACCTGGCCCATGAGGGCGGCGGCGGTGACGTTGTGGCCCTGGACGTCGCCGATCGCGGCGGCGCACGAGGTGCCGTCGAGGCTGATCAGGTCGTAGAAGTCGCCGCCGATCTCGACGCCCCGGGTGGCGGGCAGGTAGCGGGCGGCGACGTCGAGGCCGGGGATGCTGGGCAGGGCGGCCGGCAGCAGCCCGGCCTGGAGGCGGCGCACGAGCTGGTGCTGCGCGTCGTAGAACAGGGCGCGGTCGAGGGCCTGGGCGACCAGCCCGGACAGGGAGGTCAGCAGGGCGCGGTCGTTGGGCGGGAAGGTGCGCGGCTGATCGTAGGCGAGGACGAAGCAGCCGACGGGCCGACCCGAGGCGATCAGCGGCAGGTAGGCCCAGGCCGACTTGCCGGTGAGTGTGGACATGCCGGAGTAGACGCGGTCCATCTCCTCGGGGGTGGAGTAGAACGTGGCCTCGCCGTTGTTGAGGGCGCGGGCGGCCGGGGTGGGGGCGGTGCTCAGCGGGGCGCCGTCCAGGCGGCGGATGGCCTCCTCGCCGTAGCCGCGGTAGCCGATGATGCGCAGCCTGCCGTTGTCGACGGCGAGGAGCGCGAGGCCCTGGGCGTCGAAGGCGGCCATGATCGGGTTGATGGCGAGGTCGATGACGTCGTTGACCTCGACGGCCTGGGTGAGGACGGCGGCGAGCTGCATCAGCTGGTAGAGGGCGCCCACGCGGGTGGGGACGGCGTCGGCGCGGGACGGGCCCGGCGGGGTGTCGCCGGGTGAGACGGTGGGGGCGCCGGTCTCGGCGTCGGCGGGGACCTCGGCGGGGACGATGCGGGCGCTGATGCCGGTGGCGTCGGGGTAGAGCTCGAAGGTCAGCCAGTGGTCCGGGGGGCGCAGGGCGGTGAACGAGACGGGGGTGCGGCTGAAGAGGACGCTGCGGTAGCGGTCTTCGAAGACCGGGTCGCTCAGCCAGGGCAGCGCCTCCCAGGGCAGGGCGCCGAGGAGGTCGCTGATGGGTTCCCCGACGAGGTCGGCGGCGGTGCGGGTGATGAAGATGATCTTGCCGGAGAGGTTCATCGCCAGGCAGCCCTCGGGGAGCCGCTCGGTGAAGTCGGCGGCGGCGTGGGCCTGCTCCTGGGTGTGGTTGTGGGCTCTGCGGCGCAGCGCGAGGTGGGGCCGCGGCCCGGGGCGGACGGGCTCGCCGCGGTTGGCCGCGCTCTTCAGCAGGGCGGCGATGCGCTCGCTCCCGGCCTGGGTGGCGTCCCGTTCCCGGTCGGTCATCCCGGGTGGGTGGTCGCCGGCGAAGAGGAGGTTGAGAACGCCCCAGGGCTCGTCGTCGCCGAGGATGGGGGTGTTGGCCACGGCGAAGGGATAGGGCGCGGCGACGGCGGATTCGGGGTAGTTGCGGGCGAGTTCCCCGACGGCCGTCCAGATCATGCGCCGGTCGCGCAGGCAGAGGGCGATGGGGACCTGGGCGTCGAGCCAGACCCGGGTCCACGGGGCGGCGAACTCCAGGGGGAGGCCGGTCACCACGGCCAGCCACAGGGTGCGCTCGTCCGGCGGCAGGAGGAAGATCCCGCCGCCGTAGGCGCCGCTTTCCGCCACCGCGCGGCGGAGCAGTGGGTCCAGCACATCGGGGCCGGATTGCGGGGCATTCTGCATGGAAGTGCATTATGTCCGGTGTCGTGGTGTGCCCCGGGAAGGGCGCCGGTGGCGTACGCCGACCGGGTGCGGGCCGGTTCGGCTCAGCCGCGGGAGTGCAGGGAGGCGAGGTAGGCGTTGTACTCGGCTAGGTCGCGGTCGCCGGTGCGGTCGGCCACCCGGTCGGTGCGGCGGGCCGTGCGCTGCTCCGAGAAGTACCACTGGATCACCAGGGCGAGGAGCACGATGACGGTGGGGATCTCGCTGAAGGCCCAGGCCATGCCGCCCGCGGCCGACTGGTCGTCGACGGGGTGCACGCCCAGCGAGGCGGGCGGGTCGGCGAAGGTGTCGACCATGGGTTCGGAGGCCATCATCAGGGCGATGCCGAAGAACGCGTGGAAGGGCATCGTGGCGAACAGTTCCAGCATCCGCATCAGGTGGCCCGCGCGGTGGGGGCCGGGGTCGACGCCCATGATGGGCCAGAAGAAGACCAGGCCGACCGCGAGGAAGTGCAGCATCATCGCGACATGGCCGGGCCGGCTGCCCATCAGGAAGTCGAACAGCGGTGTGAAGTACAGCCCGTAGAGGCTCGCGACGAACAGCGGGATGGTGAACAGCGGGCTGCTCACCACGCGGACGACGTGGCTCTGGAGCAGCGCGACCAGCAGTTCCCTGGCGCCGCGCCGGCCGCGGCCCGCGGTGGGCAGGGCCCGCAGCAGCAGGGTGACGGGAGCGCCGAGGAGCAGCAGGATCGGGGAGACCATGCTGATGACCATGTGCTGCGTCATGTGGGCGTTGAACAGGACCATGCCGTAGTCGTTCAGCCCGGTGCAGGTGACGGCGGCGATCGACAGGACGCCGGCGGCGAACGCCACCGGCCGGCCGGGGGACCAGGAGTCGCCCCGGTGGCGCAGCCGCAGCACGCCCCAGGCATAGAGGGCGAGTGCGGCCAGGCAGCCGGTGAGGAAGACGGCGTCCGGGCTGAACTCCAGGGCCCGCGAGAAGGTGAACGGGGGGAGGTCGGTGCCGGTGCCGTGTCCGTCGTGGTCCATGGTGCTTCGCTGCTCGTTCGTTCCGGGGGGTCAGGCGGCCTGCGTGGCGGCTGCGATGCGCTCGGACCTCAGCGCCTCGTACCAGCGGTCGTCGACCGGCGGGAGGGCGTTGACGTCGAGGGTGAGCTTCAGCAGCAGGTCGGCGATCTGCGGGTTCCTGGCAAGGACGGGGCCGTGCATGTAGGTGCCGAAGACGGTCCCGGCCCAGGCGCCCTCGGTGCCGTCGCCCGTGCCGTTGCCCTTGCCCAGGCGGACGCGGGCGAGCGGGCGGACGCCGGGGCCGAGTTGGGTGACGCCCTGGTGGTTCTCGAAGCCGGTGAGCGGCGGGAGGCGCAGGGCCTCGTCGATGTCGCCGAGGACGTCGCCGACGCAGCGCTCGCCGGTGCCGCGGACGCTGACGACGTCCAGCAGGCCGAGCCCGGGCTCGCGCTGGCCGAGGTCGTTGACGAACTCGTGGCCGAGGATCTGGTAGCCGGCGCAGACGGAGAAGATGATCGCACCGTTGTCGACGGCGCGGAGCAGGCCCCCGTCGCGGCGCAGCCGCTCGGCGGCGAGCCGCTGGGGGCGGTCCTCGCCGCCGCCGACGAGATAGATGTCGCCGGAGGTGGGGATGGGCTGGTCGGAGCGGACATCGACGCGCTCGACGGCCAGGCCCCGCTGCCGGGCGCGCCGTTCGACGACGAGAACGTTCCCCTGGTCGCCGTAGGTGCTCAGCAGGTCGGGGTAGACCCACACGACGCGCAGGCCGGAGGTGCTCATGGTGTCGTCCTCGATTCAGTTGCCGACGGTGCGGCGCAGGTCCTGGAAGGCGGTGTAGTTGGCGATGGCCTCGATCCGGCCGGGTGGCAGCTGCTGGAGGGCCTCGGGGAGGCTCTGGCAGACGCGGAAGTCGACGCCGGCCACCTCGAGGCGGACGGCGAGGTCGAGGCGGCGGTCGCCGATGACGGCGATGGGGTGGCCGGCGAGGCGGCCGTAGTCGACGTCCCAGAGCCAGGAGGTGTCGGTGCCGTCGGCGCCACGGGCGTTGACGGAGAGGATGACGGGGGTGGGCGGCGGGTCGATCAGGGAGAACGTCTCCAGCCAGCCCGCCGGGTTCTTCGCGAGGAGGAGGCGGATGTCGCGGCCCTGGTGGGTGACGACGTCGTAGCGGCCGGCGACGGCGGCGACGGACTGCATGCGCTCCAGGGCGATGTGCGGGGGGATGCCGAACGTGGCGGCGGTGGCCGCGGCGGTGGCGGCGTTGGCCTTGTTGGCCCTGCCGGGGAGCTGGAGGCGGATCGGCCAGGCGGAGCCGTTGGGGTCGATGACGGTGTCGCCGGAGAGGACCCAGGTGGGCATGGGGCGGCCGAAGCCGCACTCGCCGCAGCGCCAGGTGTCGTCGGGGCGGTGGAGCACGCCGCCGCAGGAGGGGCAGGACCAGGCGTCGTCCTTCCACTCCTGGCCGGCCGCGACCCACACCACGTTGGGGCTGGAGGAGGCGGCCCAGACGACGAGGGGGTCGTCCGCGTTGGCGATGATGGTCGCCTTGTTGCCCTGGAGCCCCTCGCGCCAGCGCTCGGCGAGCATCCGGGTCTCGGCCGCGCGGTCGAGCTGGTCGCGCGAGAGGTTGAGCAGGGCGATGGCCTTCGGGGTGACGTCGCGGGCGACGCCGGCCAGGTACTTCTCGTCGACCTCGATGACGCCGAAGCGCGCCTCGGATCCGCCGGAGAGCGCGGAGGTGATGCCCGCGGGCATGTTGGCGCCCAGCGCGTTGGAGACGACCTCACCGCCGGCGCGGAGGGCCTCGGCGATGAGGCGGGTGGTGGTGGTCTTGCCGTTGGTCGCGGAGACCAGCACGACGTCCAGGTGCCCGGCGAGCCGGGAGAGCAGTTCGGGGTCCACCTTCAGCGCCACGCGGCCGCCGATCACCGAACCGCTGCCGCGGCCGGCGGCCCGCGATACCGCGGCCGCCGCCTTGCCGGCCGTCACAGCCAGCCTCGCCCGCGCCGACAGCGGCTGCGCGCTCTCTGCCATCGTCCCTTTTCCTCCTCGCCCTTGGCCTGACGCCCAGCCTATCGAGGTCCCGCACGGGCGCCGCACCGCGTCGCCTCTGGCGCACGGTGGGGGTGGAGCTTTCCGCCATATGCCCTTGTCAGGATAAAAACTACTGTTTAGGGGTCTTAGAGTGCTCGCGGGGAATGCCGTTCGGCCGTTCATCCTCATCGGGAGTGCTCATGGTCTTGTCCATCTCGGGGGTCATCCTGCTCGGCGTCATCGTGTTCCTGTTCTTCCGGAAGGACGGCCTGAAGCTGTCCCACGCGGTGGTGTGTTCACTCTTCGGCTTCTACCTGGCGGGAACGGCGGTCGCGCCGAGCATCCAGGCCGGTGGCGCCAGCCTGGCGAACCTGCTGGGCGGAATCAGCCTGTAGGCCGCCGGGGTGTTTCCGTTGACGCTGGTCCTGCGGGGCCTGGTGCGGCTCGCGGGTGCCGCGAGGCGTGGGTGGGGGCGGCTGCCCGGGGAGCGCAGGGTTCCCGTGGTGGTGCTCTCGGTCGCGGTCCTGCTGCTCCTCGGCCTGGTGCCCTACGGGCCGGTGCTGGCGGGCGGCGGGCTGCTGGCCGCCGCGGTGTGGGCGGGTCGGGGCGAGGGCCGGGCGCCGCTGGTG
>NZ_LAVK01000035.1 GCF_001083795.1 Streptomyces sp. SBT349 | reverse complement strand
CGCGGGACCGGTCCGCGCGCCCCACCACCACCAAGTGCGCCGAACAACCAAAAACGGGGTCCGCGGCCCCCGGCCCGCAGGGAACCGGTCCCCCACGCGGTTGGAGAGGCTTTGGGCGGGAGCTGCGTTGGGGCGAGAGATCGGGGGCCCTTACGCTGGCCGGCGGATCGGGCCCCTGGGCCCCACCGCGTTTTCCCCGATCGGGCCCCCGATCTTGGAGGCTCGCCCCAACGTGGCTGCCTAAAGCACAAGGCCGTGAAGTTAGGGGTGTGGGTGTGGGTGGGGTGTGATCTGGTGGATCGCGTGACGTGGGGAGCGGAGCCCCGGTAGAACTGGCTGGTCCGCCAAGACAAGCCGTTCACACACCGGAGGCTCCGCTGTCCGGACAGTCTGCCATCACGCGCGTGGTCAGGGTGGCCGAAGGGCTTTTCGCGCCGGGGCATGTGGGTGAGTTGACGCAGGTCGTGCCGTTCGAGCTGGTCGATGCGGTGCTTGCCGAGTGCGGTGCGACGCAGCAGCGGTTGCGGAAGCTGCCTGCGCGGGTGGTGGTCTACCTGCTGCTGGCCGCCGCTTTGTTCGAGGAGTGCGGCTATCGCGAGGTGTGGCGCAGGGTCACCGGTGGCCTGGCCGGGCTGCCGGTGGTGAAGATCAGTGCGACCGGGTTGTGGCATGCCCGGTGCCGGCTCGGGGTGCGCCCGCTGCGGGCCCTGTTCGACGTGCTGCGGGGTCCGGCCGGCGCGATCCGTACCGCCGGGGCACGCTTCAGGGGTCTGCTCGTCGTCGCGATCGACGGCACCCATCTCGATGTCGCCGACGACGAAACCGTCCGCGCCCGGCTGGGCGGGGTGTCCAACCAGTACACCGCGGCTTCCGGTTACCCGCAGGTCCTGCTGGTGGCTCTGGTCGCCTGCGGCACCCGGGCGGTCGTCGACGCCGTCTTCGGGCCCCGCAAGCCCGGCGAGGTGGTGCTGGGCCGCCGCCTGGCACGCTCCCTGCACGCGGGCATGATCGTGCTGCTGGACCGGGGGTTTTCGACCAACGACTTCCTGGCAACCGTCGCCGGCACCCGGGCGGACTTCCTCGCGCGCCTCACCGGCGCCCGCCGGCCGCCCGTCCTGCGGACGTTCCCCGACGGCTCCCACCTCTCCGTGATCGGCGGCGTCGAGGTCCGTATCGTGGCCTGCGAGATCACCATCGCCACCAGTACCGGGCAGCGCACCGGCGTCTACCGGCTGGCCACCACGCTGCTCGACCACCGTGCCCATCCGGCGTTCGAGCTGGTCAGGCTGTATCACGAGCGGTGGGAAGTGGAGTCGGCCTTCTTCGAGATCAAGAAGTCGATGCTCGGGCGCCGCGTTCTGCGCTCGCGGACCTGGCCCGGCATCGCCCAGGAGATCTACGCGCTGCTGACCGCCTACCAGGCGATCCGGATCGCCATCGCCGACGCGGCCACAACGAGCGGCACCGACCCGGACCGGTGCAGTTTCTCCACCGCTCTGCACACCGCCCGTGACCAGGTCGTCCAGGCCGCCGGAGTCATCGCAGACACCACCATCGACCTCGTCGGCGCCATCGGAAGGGCCGTACTGGAGACCCTCATGCCACCCCGCCGTCTCCGGCTCAGCCCCCGCGCCGTCAAACGCCCCCTCTCCCGATACGCCTACAAAAGCCTCAAAGTCGACCGCCGCACCTACAAAGCCACCGTCAGCATCAACCTCTTCACACCCCCACACCCCCCCTAACTTCACGGCCTTGGCCTAAAGCATCGGAAACCGCCCCAGCCACGAACGGCCACACCGCCAAGCCGGCCGCAGGCCACCCGCAGGCCACCTCAGCCCAGCGTCGACTTCACCGCGTCCGCCAGGCCGGATGCGACCGCCCTCGCCTGGGCCGGGTCGGCGGCCTCGACCATCACCCGCACCAGCGGCTCCGTCCCCGAGGGCCGCAGCAGCACGCGGCCCGTCTCCCCGAGCACCCGCTCCGCCTCGGCCACCGCCTCCGCCAGTTCCCTGCTGTCCGCCACCCGCGCCTTGTCGACGTCCCGCACGTTGATCAGCACCTGCGGCAGCCGTTCCATCACCCGCGCCAGCTCCGTCAGCGGCCGGCTCGTCGCCGCCACGCGGGCCGCCAGCAGCAGCCCCGTCAGCGTGCCGTCGCCCGTCGTCGCGTGGTCGAGGACGATGACGTGCCCCGACTGCTCGCCGCCGAGCGAGAAGCCGCCGCGTTTCATCTCCTCCAGCACATACCGGTCGCCCACCGCCGTCTGCCGCAGCCGCAGCCCCTCGCGCTCCATGGCCAGCGCGAACCCGAGGTTCGACATCACCGTGGCCACCACCGTGTCCTGCCGCAGCGTCCCCGCGTCTCGCATCGCGACGCCGAGCACCGCCAGGATCTGATCGCCGTCCACCTCGCCGCCGCCGCCGTCGGCGGCCAGGCAGCGGTCCGCGTCCCCGTCCACCGCGATGCCCAGGTCGGCCCCGTGCGCCGGGACCGCCGCCCGCAACGCGTCCAGGTGCGTCGAGCCGTAGCCGTCGTTGATGTTCAGCCCGTCCGGCTCCGCGCCGATCGTCACCACGTCCGCGCCCGCCCGCGCGAACGCCTCGGGCGCCACCCGCGAGGCCGCCCCGTGGGCCGCGTCGATGACCACCTTCAGCCCGTCGAGGCGGTTCGGCAACACGCCCACCAGGTGCGCCACATAGCGGTCGAAGCCCTCGCCGTACTCGGTGACCCGGCCGACCCCCGCGCCCACCGGGCGCTCCCACGGCGCGCCCCCCTCGTGCTCCCAGTAGGCCGCCTCGACCCGGTCCTCCAGGTCGTCGGCCAGCTTGTGACCGCCCCGCGCGAAGAACTTGATGCCGTTGTCCGGCATCGGGTTGTGCGAGGCGGACAGCATCACGCCGAAGTCCGCCCCCAGCGAACCCGTCAGGTACGCGACCGCCGGGGTCGGCAGCACGCCCACCCGCAGCACGTCCACGCCCGCGCTGGCGAGGCCCGCCACCACGGCCGCCTCCAGGAACTCCCCGGACGCCCGAGGGTCGCGCCCCACCACCGCCAGCGGCCGGTGGCCGGACACATTCCCCGTTCCGGCGAGCACACTCGCCGCGGCGACCGAGAGGCCGAGGGCCATCTCGGCCGTGAGATCCGCATTGGCGACGCCGCGCACGCCGTCCGTGCCGAAGAGTCGTCCCACTGTATTTCCTCCGAGCTTTCCCAGGTGCAGCGCGTAGAGCCAGTCGCGTTAACCCTATAAAAAGAGCGCCCCGACAGCACGGAAGTGCTGTCGGGGCGTCAGCAAAAAGATCCCGACCGGGTTAGCGCTTGCTGTACTGCGTCCCCTTGCGAGCCTTCTTCAGACCGGCCTTCTTCCGCTCCACCGCACGGGCGTCGCGGGTCAGGAAGCCGGCCTTCTTCAGCGGGGCGCGGTTGTTGTCGACGTCCGCCTCGTTGAGCGCGCGGGCCACGCCGAGGCGCAGTGCACCCGCCTGGCCCGAAATGCCGCCACCGGAGATGCGGGCGACGACGTCGTAGCGCTCGTCGAGCTCGAGCACCTTGAAGGGCTCGTTGACGGACTGCTGGTGCACCTTGTTCGGGAAGTACCCCTCCAGGGTGCGGCCGTTGATCTTCCACGTGCCGTTGCCCGGGATGATGCGCACGCGGGCGATCGCGTTCTTCCGCCGGCCGGTGCCGGCGCCCGGCTGCGGGTCGCCGAAGCGGGCCGACAGCGCCTCGCCGTCGGCGAACTCCTCGGGAGTGCTCTCGGTCGTGTACTCCTCGACCTCGGGGACCTCGGCGTCCAGCGTCTCAGGGGTGGTCTCGGCCACGATTCTCCTCAGATTCTCTTTCGTCTTAGGCGGTGGTGGCCGGGACTACTGCGCGACCTGGATGATCTCGAACGGGACGGGCCGCTGAGCGGCGTGCGGGTGCTCGGGGCCCGCGTAGACCTTCAGCTTGGAGAACATCTGCCGGCCGAGGGTGTTCTTCGGGAGCATGCCCTTGACGGCCTTCTCGACCGCCTTCTCCGGGTTGTTCTTCAGCAGGTCCTCGTACCGGACGGACCGCAGGCCGCCCGGGTAGCCGGAGTGCCGGTAGGCCAGCTTCTGTGTCGCCTTGTTGCCGGACAGGTGCACCTTGTCGGCGTTGATGATGACGACGAAGTCACCGGTGTCGACGTGGGGTGCGTAGACCGGCTTGTGCTTGCCCCGCAAAAGGGTGGCGGCCTGGGAGGCCAGGCGGCCCAGGACGACATCGGCCGCGTCGATGACGTGCCACTGACGCTGAATGTCGCCGGGCTTGGGGCTGAACGTACGCACGGGTCGTAGCCTTCGCTTCTTCAGAGATCGGGATCCTGGACAAGGCCACCCGGCGAGCATGCCGACACAGGCCGCACACCGGTGACGCAAACCGGGTGCCGGCCGCCAGCAACCATCCTGGTGGACCGGCGCAGGCCCCTCTCGTGAGATCGAGCAAGCCATACGCATTATTTTTCTATTCGACGTTGCAGAGTACTGCCCTGGCCCGCGCGGGGTCAAAACGGCCGGGCCCCCGCGGACCTCTACCGCACCGCCCGCTCCTCGTCCCACACCGGCTCCGCCGTCTCCCGCACCCTCCCCGGGCCTCCGCGCGAGCGGACGCCCGAGCCCGCGCCGAACACCAGAAAGCGGTCGAACGACCGGGCGAACCACCGGTCGTGCGTCACCGCGAGCACCGTTCCCTCGAACGCGGCGAGCCCCTCCTGCAACGCCTCGGCGCTCTCCAGGTCCAGGTTGTCGGTCGGCTCGTCCAGCAGCAGCGCCGTCGCCCCGGCCAGCTCCAGCAGCAGGATCTGGAACCGCGCCTGCTGCCCGCCCGAGAGCCGGTCGAACGGCTGGAGCGCCTGCCGGTCCATCTCGTACCGGCGCAGCGCCGAGGTCGCCCCGCCCCGGTCGAGCGCGTGCTCCTTCCACAGGATGTCGAGCAGCGTCCTGCCCGCCAGCTCCGGGTGCGCGTGCGTCTGCGCGAAGTACCCGGGAACGACGCGGGCACCCGCCCGCCAGCCGCCGGTGTGCGCGACGTCCTCGCCCGCGAGCAGCCGCAGGAAGTGCGACTTGCCCGACCCGTTGGCCCCCAGCACCGCGACCCGCTCGCCGTAGAACACCTCCAGGTCGAACGGCTCCATCAGCCCGGTCAGCTCCAGGCCCTGGCAGGTGAACGCCCGCACCCCGGTCCGCCCGCCCCGCAGCCGCATCCGGATGTCCTGCCTGCGCGGCGGCTCCTGCGGCGGCCCCGCCTCCTCGAACCTCCGCAGCCGCGTCTGCGCCGCCTTGTACCGCGAGGCCATCTCGTCGCTGCGCGCCGCGTACTGCCTCATGTCGACGACCAGCCGCTTGAGCTGGGCCCGCTTCTCGTCCCAGCGGCGCCTCAGCTCCTCGAACCGCTCGAACCGCCGCTCGCGCGCCTCGTGGTACGTCGCGAAGCTCCCGCCGTGCTGCCACACGTCCGAGCCCGCGGGCCCCGGCTCCACGCTGATGATCTTCCGCGCCGCCCGCGCCAGCAGCTCCCGGTCGTGGCTGACGAACAGCACCGTCTTCCGCGTCTCGCGCAGCCGGTCCTCAAGCCACCGCTTGCCCGGCACGTCCAGGTAGTTGTCGGGCTCGTCGAGCAGCAGCACCTCGTCGGCGCCGCGCAGCAGCGCCTCCAGCACCAGACGCTTCTGCTCCCCGCCCGACAGCGTGCGGACCTCGCGCCACTGGGCGCGTTCGTACGGCGTCTTCAGCGCGGCGGTGGTGCACATGTCCCAGACCGTCTCGGCCTCGTACCCGCGCGCCTCGGCCCAGTCGGCGAGCGCCTGCGCGTACGCGAGCTGCGCCGCCTCGTCGTCCTCCGTCATCACGGCCAGCTCCGCCGCGTCCACGGCGAGCGCCGCCTCCCGGATGCGCGGCTGCGCCACCGACACCAGCAGGTCGCGCACGGTCCGCTCGTCGCGCACGCTGCCCACGAACTGCGGCATCACGCCGAGGCCCCCGCTGACCGTGACGGTCCCCGAGCGGGGTTTGAGCTCGCCGGAGATCAGCCGCAGCAGCGTCGTCTTGCCCGCCCCGTTCGCCCCGACCAGCGCCGCCGCGTCGCCCTCGCCCACCCGGAAGGACACGTCGTCCAGCAGCACCCGCCCGTCGGGCAGGTCGTACTCCAGGTGCGCGGCCTCCACATGTCCCACCCTGGGCACCTCCCGGACCGAGTCTCGGGAGTGATTGTGCCGTGGCCGAGGCGCAATATCCCAGCCGTTTTTGGGGCCCTCCCGGACCGATAAGCTTCGCGGCATGAGTCATGGGCAGGGGGGACCAGGAAACTGGGTCCCCGGGGGATCGAACACACCGGACTGGAACGCTCTGGCCGCCGACGCCGAGCGCCGCCGCGGCCGGAAGCGGACCACGACGATCATCATCTCGGCGCTGGCCACCGTGGTGGTCGGCGCGGTCGTGGCGTTCGCCATCGTGAGCCAGAGCGGCGACGACGGCGAGCCGTCGGCCGACGGCGGCTCCTCCAGCCTGCCCGACCCGTCCGAGACCCCCGGGGGCGAGCCGTCGTTCGGCGAGACGACGCTCCCGCCGCTGCCCCAGCCCCGCGAGTTCATCTCGGACGCCGACAAGGACCTCGCGCCGTTCGAGCCGGGCGAGTTCTGGGCCGGCGACACGATGGAGATCGAGGACAGGTCCTACGCCAAGGCCGCCACCCACGCCGCCACCGACTGCGCCGAGGCCGCCAGCCCCGAGCTGGGCACCGCCCTGGCCGACCACGGCTGCGCCGGCCTGCTGCGCGCCACCTACACCGGCGGCGGGGTCGCCGTCACGGTGGGCGTGGCGCAGTTCCCCACGGAGGAGGACGCGGTGGCCGCGCGCGAGGCCGCCACGGGGAACCTGCTGGCCCTCACCGGCGGCGAGGCCCCCACGTTCTGCCAGCAGGGCGGCTGCCGCACCACGACCAACCAGGTCGGGCGCTACACCTACTTCACCATCGCGGGGAACGCCGACGGCTCCCCCGACAGCGGCGAGGGCACCCCCGCCCAGCAGGCCGCCCGCGACGGCAACGACCACGCGTTCGCCCGCATCATCCAGCGCGGCGAGGCGCAGGCGTCCGCCTCCGCCAGCGCCCTGGTCGAGGAGCGGCAGAACAGCCAGGACTGAGCCGGGGCCCGCGTCTCGGGCCCGGCCTGCTGCCCCTCAGCCCTCGACGTCGGCGAGCGTGCGGCGGCGGCGCGCCTGGACGTTGCGCGCCGCGAGCTCGGCGGCCGGCGGGTAGGCCACCTCCTCCAGCGTCAGCCCGTGCGGGCGCACCACATGCACCGCCGAGTCGCGCACCCCGGCCGCCATCACCGCCGAGGGCCACTGCGGCGGCCGGTGCCCGTCCCCCACGAACAGCAGGGCGCCCACGAGGGAACGCACCATGTTGTGGCAGAACGCGTCGGCCCGCACCGTGCCCTCGACGATGCCGTCCGGCCGCCGGTCCCACCGCAGGTCCCGCAGCGCGCGGATGGTGGTCGCGCCCTCGCGCCGCTTGCAGAACGCGGCGAAGTCGTGCTCGCCGAGCAGCCGCAGCGACGCGGCGTTCATGGCGGCGATGTCCAGCGGCCAGTTGTGCCACAGCACATGCCCGCGCAGCAACGGGTCGACGCCGCCCGGGTGGTCGCTCACGCGGTACGCGTAACGCCGCCAGACCGCGGAGAAGCGGGCGTTGAAGTACGGCGGGGCCCCCCCCCCCCGCCACACCCGCACATCGTGCGGCAGCCGCCCGGCGAGCCTGCGGACCAGCCGGTCCTCCTGCTCCGCCCACACGGCCTCCGGCAGGTCCACATGCGCGACCTGCCCCCGCGCGTGCACCCCCGCGTCCGTCCGCCCGGCCACGGTCAGCTCGGGCCGCTCGGGAAGCCGCGCGACGACCCGCAGCGCCTCCTCCAGCTCCCCCTGCACGGTGCGCCGCCCCTCCTGCCGCGCCCAGCCGGAGAACCCGCCCCCCTCGTACGACAGATCCAGCCGCACCCGGACGTGGCCGGGCGGCACCAGATCGCGTTCCTCACCCATGAGGGCCTTCCCTTCCGGCGGTGAAACGCCGCTGGGCCCGTCCCCGGCGAACGGGGGCAGGCCCAGCGGGCTACGGCACACGACGCCGTCAGGCGTCCTTCTTCTCTTCGCCCGAGGCATCCTCGGCCTTGGCCTCCTCGGCCTCGGGGGCGTCGTTGACGGCCTCCTCGGTCCCGGCCTCGGCCTGCTTCTCCAGGTCGGCCTTCTGCCCGGCCTCCTTGGCCGCGCGGCGCGTGGCGCCCTCGGCCTCGCCGACCGCCGTCTGCTGCACGGTCAGGGCCTCCACCAGCTCGATCACGGCCATGGGGGCGTTGTCCCCACGGCGCGGGCCGATCTTGGTGATGCGGGTGTAACCGCCGGGCCGGTTGGCGAACTTGGGCCCGATCTCCGTGAACAGCGTGTGGACCACGCTCTTGTCGCGGATGGTCTGCATCACCTGGCGGCGGTTGTGCAGGTCGCCCTTCTTCGCCTTGGTGATCAGGCGCTCGGCCACCGGACGCAGCCGCCGGGCCTTGGCCACGGTGGTGGTGATGCGGCCGTGCTCGAAGAGCGCGGTGGCCAGGTTCGCCACCAGCATCCGCTCGTGGGCGGGGCTGCCACCCAGCCTGCGACCCTTGGTAGGCGTCGGCATGTCCTTCTCCTTCGGTCTGCACCGGCCGTATCAGGTACCGGTGTCAGCGAAACGTCCCGAGGACACCCCTCGGAACGCGGCCCCGGCGGGGGCGGCACACGGCTTCCCCACCGGAGGCGAGCCGCACCGGCCGTATCAGGTACCGGTGGCGGCGCGAACGGTGGTGGGGCCGACCGGGGCCCGGCCCCACCGGGGTCGTTCAGTACTGCTCGGTCTCCGCGAAGCCCGTGTCGCCGTCGTCCTCCGCGCCGAACGCGTCGGCGGCGGTGGTCGGGTCGAATCCGGGCGGGCTGTCCTTCAGGGCCAGGCCCATCCCGGCCAGCTTCGCCTTGACCTCGTCGATCGACTTGGCGCCGAAGTTGCGGATGTCGAGGAGGTCCGCCTCGGAACGCGCCACGAGCTCGCCCACCGAGTGGATGCCCTCGCGCTTGAGGCAGTTGTAGGAGCGGACGGTCAGCTCCAGCTCCTCGATCGGCAGCGCCAGATCGGCGGCGAGCGCGGCGTCCGTCGGGGACGGGCCCATGTCGATGCCCTCGGCGTCGACGTTCAGCTCGCGCGCCAGGCCGAACAGCTCGACCAGGGTCTTGCCCGCGGACGCCATCGCGTCGCGCGGACGCATGGCCTCCTTGGTCTCGACGTCGACGATCAGCTTGTCGAAGTCGGTGCGCTGCTCGACACGGGTGGCCTCCACCTTGTAGGTGACCTTCAGCACGGGGCTGTAGATGGAGTCCACCGGGATGCGGCCGATCTCCTGGCCGACCTGCTTGTTCTGCACGGCGGAGACATAGCCGCGACCGCGCTCGACGGTCAGCTCCATCTCCAGCTTGCCCTTGCCGTTCAGGGCGGCGAGCACGAGGTCGGGGTTGTGCACCTCGACCCCGGCCGGCGGGGCGATGTCCGCGGCCGTCACCAGGCCAGGGCCCTGCTTCCGCAGGTACATCACGACCGGCTCGTCGTGCTCCGAGGAGACGACCAGCTGCTTGATGTTGAGGATCAGGTCGGTGACGTCCTCTTTCACGCCGGGGACCGTCGTGAACTCGTGCAGCACACCGTCGATGCGGATGCTGGTGACGGCGGCACCGGGGATGGAGGAGAGCAGCGTGCGCCGCAGGGAGTTCCCGAGGGTGTAGCCGAAGCCCGGCTCCAGCGGCTCGATCACGAACCGGGAGCGGAACTCGTCGACGACCTCTTCGGTCAGGGACGGGCGCTGAGCGATCAGCATGAAGGTGACTCCAGTCTTCGGCACCCGCTATTTGATGCCGAGCCAGACAACGTGTTCAGAATGTACACACATAAGGGTACAGCGGAGCCGCGGGAATCCCGCGGCTCCGCCCCACCCACGAGCCCTGCCTACTTGGAGTAGAGCTCGACGATCAGCTGCTCCTGCACCTGGGTGTCGATCACCTGGCGCTCGGGCAGCGAGTGGACGAGGATCCGCAGCCGCGCCGGGATGGCCTCGAGCCACGCCGGAACGGTCTTGTCCCCGGCCTCCGCCACCGCCACCGCGAAGGGGGTGAGGTTGCGGGAGGACTCACGGACCTCGACGATGTCGTTCGGCGACACCCGCGCGGAGGGGATGTCGTTCTTCCGGCCGTTGATCAGGATGTGGCCGTGCCGGACGAGCTGACGGGCGTGGTCGCGGGACTTGGCGAAGCCGGCCCGGTAGACCACGTTGTCGAGGCGGGACTCGAGGATACGGAGCAGGTTCTCGCCGGTCTTGCCCTGCTGCCGGTTGGCCTCGTTGTAGTACCCCCGGAACTGCTTCTCCAGGATGCCGTAGATGCGCGCGCACTTCTGCTTCTCGCGCTTCTGCTGCAGGTACTCGCTGTCCTTCGTGCGCCCGCGTCCGTGCTCACCCGGGGGGTAAGGACGGATCTCGATCGGGCACTTAGCGCTTTCGCACTTGGCTCCCTTGAGGAAGAGCTTCTGCTTCTCCCGACGGCATCGCTTGCAGTCGGCCCCGGTATAACGCGCCATGATTTTTTCGTCTCCTACTTCACCTGGTCAGACACGGCGGCGCTTGGGCGGGCGGCAGCCGTTGTGCGGGGTCGGGGTGACGTCCTGGATCGAACCGACCTCAAGGCCCGTGGCCTGGAGGGAGCGGATCGCGGTCTCACGACCGGAGCCGGGGCCCTTGACGAAGACGTCGACCTTGCGCATGCCGTGCTCCTGCGCACGGCGCGCGGCGTTCTCCGCGGCCATCTGGGCGGCGAACGGCGTGGACTTGCGCGACCCCTTGAAGCCGACGTGGCCGGCCGAGGCCCAGGAGATCACGTTGCCGGTCGGGTCGGTGATCGAGACGATGGTGTTGTTGAACGTGCTCTTGATGTGGGCGTGCCCATGAGCGACGTTCTTCTTCTCCTTGCGGCGCACCTTCTTGGCGCCGGCCGTACGGCCCTTTGGAGGCATCTGGTGTTAACTCCCCTGGAGGTGGTCGGTCCTTGTGCACGGACCGCTGTCAGCGTCCGTGCGGACTACTTCTTGCCCGGCTTCTTCTTGCCGGCGATCGCGCGACGCGGGCCCTTGCGGGTGCGGGCGTTGGTCTTGGTGCGCTGGCCGTGAACGGGCAGACCGCGGCGGTGACGCAGCCCCTCGTAGCACTGGATCTCGACCTTGCGACGGATGTCGGCCTGGATCTCCCGGCGGAGGTCGCCCTCGGTCCTGAAGTTGTTGTCCACGTACTCGCGGAGCTTGACGAGGTCTTCCTCGGCAAGGTCCCGCACGCGGGTGTCCGGGTCGACCCCGGTGGAGGCGAGGGTCTCCTTGGCAAGGGTGCGTCCGATGCCGAAGACGTAGGTGAGGGCCACCTCGACGCGCTTTTCGCGCGGGAGGTCGACGCCTGCGAGGCGTGCCATTTCTGCGTGGCTCCTGTGGTGTTCTCAGCGGAGGTCTTCCGCAGCACCGTTCCCGGCCGCTCAGCCGGGCCGGGTCCCCGGCCTCCGACCGGGGGTGTCGTCCCCGCGCCGAGCGAGGGGTCGGGTGACTGCGTATCTGCTGTTGTCGCGTACGTCGCGGGAAGTGCTGCGAAAGTGCGGTGCGGTCAGCCCTGGCGCTGCTTGTGGCGCAGGTTCTCGCAGATGACCATGACGCGCCCGTGGCGGCGGATCACCTTGCACTTGTCGCAGATCTTCTTGACGCTCGGCCTGACCTTCATGGGTGTGAGGTTCTCCGGTCGTGATCTGCTCGTTTTCGTTCTACTTGTAGCGGTAGACGATCCGCCCGCGCGTCAGGTCGTAGGGCGAGAGCTCGACCACGACCCGGTCGTCGGGAAGGATACGGATGTAGTGCATCCGCATCTTGCCGCTGATGTGCGCGAGGACCTGGTGTCCGTTCTGAAGCTCCACCTTGAACATCGCGTTCGGTAGAGACTCGACGACCGTGCCCTCGATCTCGATGGCCCCTTGTTTTTTGGCCATGCTTGAGCGCTTCACCTTCCGGGATCGGCTACCTGGATGATCCCGGGCAGACGGGTGCACCGGGACCGACTAGCCAGTCTACGGCACCCCACTCAAAAAGACGAATCCATGATCTTTTCCCCGTTGGGGAGATCATTAACCGCCGATCGTCAACTCAACGGGTCGGGCGCGGCCGTGACGCCGAGCTCCGCGAGCTTGGCCCGGCCACCGTCCACGGCCGTCAGCACGAGGGGACCCTCCTCCGTCAGCGCCACGGAGTGCTCCCAGTGCGCCGCCCAGGTCCCGTCGTTGGTCTTCACGGTCCACTCGTCGGGGAGCACGTGCGTCTTCGCCGTGCCCAGCGCGATCATCGGCTCGATCGCCAGGCAGAACCCGGGCACCAGGCGCGGCCCGCGGCCACGCCGCCGGTCCACGTAGTTCAGCAGGTGCGGGTCCATGTGCATCTCGCTGCCGATGCCGTGGCCGCCGTAGCTCTCCACGATCCCGTACTTCCCGGAGGACGGCAGGGGCTGGCGGCGGATGTAGGTCTCGATGGCCCGGGAGACGTCGACGAGGCGACCGCCCTTGCGGACGGCCGCGATGCCGGCCCACAGGGACTCCTCGGTCACCCGGCTGAGCTCGGTCAGCTCCGGAGCGTGACCGTCGCCCACGAACACGGTCAGCGCCGCGTCCGCGTGCCAGCCGTCCACGATCGCGCCGGCGTCGATCGACAGGAGGTCGCCCGAGGCGAGGACCGTGTCCCGGCCCGGGATGCCATGCACCACCACGTCGTTCACCGAGGTGCAGATGGTCGCGGGGAAGCCGCCGTAGCCCAGGAAGTTCGGCTTGGCGTTCCGCTCGGCCAGCACCGCGGCGGCGACGTCGTCCAGGTCCTTCGTGGTGGCCCCCGGCACGGCCGCCGCCGCACACCTGCGGTGTATCTCGGCGACGACCAGGCCGGCCTCGCGCATCTTCGCGATCTGCCCGGGAGTCTTGATCTCCACCATCAGCGCTCCCGGCTGCGCTGCGGCAGCGCCTCGATCGCCCGCCTGGTGACCTCTTCCACCGACGCGACCGCGGAGATCGTGGAGACCAGGCCCTGCTCCTGGTAGTAGCCGATGATCGGCTCCGTCTCCTCGTGGTAGATCGAGAGCCGCTTGCGAACGGTCTCCTCCCGATCGTCGTCCCGCTGGTACAGCTCCCCGCCGCAGACGTCGCACACGCCGGGGCGGAGCGGGGGCCTGCTCTGCACGTGGAAGGTGTGGCTGCTGTCCTTGCGGCACGTCCGCCGCCCGGCGATGCGCCGCACCACCTCCTCCTCGGGGATCTCCAGGTCGAGCACCGCGTCCAGCGTGTGCCCGCTCTCGGCCAGCAGCCCGTCGAGGGCCTTGGCCTGCGAGATGTTCCTGGGGAACCCGTCGAGCAGGAACCCGCCCTGGGCGTCGGGCCGCGCCATCCGGTCCGCCGCCATCGCCACCGTTACCTCGTCGGGTACGAGCCCGCCCTCGCTCAGGATCGACTTGACCTGTTTCCCCAGCTCCGTGCCTTGGGCGATGTTGGCCCGGAAGAGGTCACCGGTGGAGATGTGGGGAATGGCAAGGCGCTCGGCGAGCACCGCGGCCTGCGTGCCCTTGCCCGCGCCCGGCGGTCCGACGAGGACGATTCGCATCAGCGGAGGAACCCTTCGTAATTACGCTGGTGAAGCTGGCTCTCGATCTGCCTCACCGTTTCGAGACCGACACCCACGATGATCAGGATGGATGTGCCACCGAAGGGGAAGTCCTGCTGCGCGTTGAACAACACCAGCGCCACGGTGGGCACCAGGGCGATCAGACCCAGGTAGAGCGACCCGGGCCAGGTAATGCGGTTCAGCACATAGCTCAGGTACTCGACGGTTGGCCTACCCGCCCGGATACCCGGGATGAAACCACCATACTTCTTCATGTTCTCCGCAACGTCTTCAGGGTTGAACGTGATCGCGACGTAGAAGAAGGCGAAGAAGACGATGAGCAGGAAGTACGTGATGATGTAGTACGGGTGGTCGCCACCGGTGAAGTACCGCTGGACCCAGTCCGTCCAACCCCCCGAGTCCGTGCCCGCGAACTGCACGAGCAACTGCGGGATGTAGAGCAGCGACGAGGCGAAGATGACGGGGATCACACCCGCCTGGTTCACCTTGAGCGGGATGTAGGTGGACGTGCCGCCGTACGAACGGCGGCCGATCATGCGCTTGGCGTACTGGACGGGAATGCGGCGCTGGGCCAGCTCGACGAAGACCACGAGACCGACCATGGCGAGGCCACAGGCCACGACCACGCCGAACTCGATCCAGCCGTTGGCCAGGCTGCCCTGCTGCTTGATCTGCCAGAGCGCGGCCGGGAAGCCGGCGGCGATCGAGACGAACATCAGCATCGACATGCCGTTGCCGATGCCGCGGTCGGTGATCAGCTCACCCATCCACATGATCAGCGCGGTGGCCGAGGTCAGGGCGATGACCATCACCAGCGTGGTGAAGATCGAGTCGTCCGGGATGATGTCGTTGCGCACCGTGCACTGGGGGAAGAGGGTGCCGCTGCGGGCGGTGGCCACCAGGCCGGTGGCCTGGAGCACGGCCAGCGCCATGGTCAGATAGCGTGTGTACTGCGTGATCTTCGCCTGACCGGCCTGGCCTTCCTTCTTGAGTGCCTCCAGTCGCGGGATCACCACGACGAGCAGCTGGAGAATGATGCTGGCGGTGATGTAGGGCATGATGCCCAGGGCGAAGACGGTCAGTTGCAGCAGCGCCCCGCCGCTGAACATGTTGACAAGACCGAACAGGCCGGAGCCGGCCCCGGCGGCGTCCGCCTCCTCAACACACTGATCGACGTTCTGGAAGCTGACTCCCGGAACCGGCACATGCTGGCCGAACCGGAACACCACGACAATGCCGAGGGTGAAGAGCAGCTTCTTACGCAGGTCGGGCGTCTGGAACGCCCTGGCGAACGCGGTGAGCACGGCTCCTCCTGCGCCCCCCGCGGTGAGCGCGAGAGGTGACGGTCTTGAAGTCCAACGGACATGACAGATCTGGTGACGACAACGGACGCCACCTTACCGGCGTATGTGCCAGGCCGGAACGACTGACCGGGGACGCCTATCACTCAGGCACCCCCGGTCACTCACATATCCGGCCAACCGCGCGCCGGGTCAGGAACGCTCGGTGATCGTGCCACCGGCCGCGGTGATCTTCTCCTTGGCGGAGGCGGAGACGGCGTCGACCGTCACCGTCAGCGCCACCGAGATCTCACCGCTGCCGAGGACCTTCACCAGTTCGTTCTTGCGGACGGCGCCCTTGGCGACCAGGTCGTCCACGGTCACCTCGCCACCCTCCGGGTAGAGGACGGCGAGACGCTCCAGGTTGACGACCTGGAAGTTCTTGTGCGCCGGGTTCCGGAAGCCCTTGAGCTTGGGCAGCCGCTGGATCAGCGGCAGCTGCCCGCCCTCGAAGCCGACCCGGACCTGGTACCTGGCCTTGGTGCCCTTGGTGCCGCGGCCCGCGGTCTTGCCCTTGGACGCCTCACCACGACCCACACGGATCTTGGCCTTCTTGGCGCCGGGCGCCGGCCTGAGGTCGTGGAGCCTGAGCGGCGAGCCGCCACTCTCCGTGCTGTCGTTCTTGGCGAGTTCGGCCATCTCAGTCCACCTCCTCGACCGTCACCAGATGCCGCACGGTGTTGGCCATGCCGCGGATCTCCGGCCGGTCATCCTTCACCACCACGTCGTTGATCTTCCGCAGCCCGAGTGAGCGCAGCGTCTCGCGGTGGTTCTGCTTGCTCCCGATACGGGACTTGACCTGGGTGATCTTCAGCTGTGCCATCACGCACCCACCCCGGCGCGCGCCCGCAGCAGAGCGGCGGGGGCGACGTCCTCGAGCGGCAGGCCACGACGGGCGGCGATCTCCTCGGGACGCTGAAGCCCCTTCAGAGCGGCCACCGTCGCGTGCACGATGTTGATCGGGTTGGACGAGCCGAGCGACTTGCTGAGCACGTCGTGAATGCCCGCGCACTCCAGCACGGCGCGCACCGGGCCACCGGCGATCACACCGGTACCGGGCGAGGCCGGCTTCAGCAGCACGACGCCCGCGGCCTCCTCACCCTGGAACGGGTGCGGGATGGTGCCCTGGATCCGGGGGACCTTGAAGAAGTGCTTCTTGGCCTCCTCCACACCCTTGGCGATGGCGGCCGGCACCTCCTTGGCCTTGCCGTATCCGACACCGACGGTGCCGTCGCCGTCGCCCACCACGACCAGCGCGGTGAAGCTGAAGCGGCGACCGCCCTTCACAACCTTGGCGACGCGGTTGATCGCGACGACGCGTTCGACGTACGCGGTTTTCTCGGCGGCGGCGCCGCCATCTCGGCCCTTACGGTCCCGCCGCTCGCCGCCACCGGCGCCGCCACCGCGGCGCTGGGGTCCAGCCATGGGAATTACCTCTCTCGATTCAGTGACGGGACCGGCTCAGAACTTGAGCCCCGCCTCGCGGGCGGCGTCGGCCAGTGCGGCGACCCGTCCGGCGTACCTGCTGCCGCCGCGGTCGAACACAACGGCCTCGACGCCTGCGGCCTTGGCCCGCTCGGCGACCAGCGCACCGACCTGCTTGGCCTTGTTGCTCTTGTCGCCGTCGACGCCTCGGATGGACACGTCAAGCGAGGACGCCGACGCGACCGTGTGCCCGATGGTGTCGTCCACGACCTGCGCCACCATGTGGCGGTTGGAACGCGTCACGACCAGGCGCGGGCGGTCGGACGTACCCGAGATCTTCTTGCGGATGCGCACGTGGCGGCGCTTGGCCGCCGCGCGCTTCCTGGCGTCGCCCTTGGCGATCTTGACACCGTATGCCATGGCCTACTTACCAGCCTTTCCGACCTTGCGGCGGATGACTTCGCCCTCGTACTTGACGCCCTTGGCCTTGTACGGGTCCGGCTTGCGCAGCTTGCGGATGTTCGCCGCGACCTCGCCGACCTTCTGCTTGTCGATGCCCTCGACGCTGAAGCGCGTGGCGTTCTCGACCTTGAAGGCGATGCCCTCCGGGGGCTCGATCAGGATCGGGTGGCTGTAGCCCAGCGAGAACTCCAGGTTGGAGCCCTTGGCCTGGACACGGTAGCCGACGCCGCTGATCTCCAGCTTCTTCACGTAGCCCTGGGTCACACCGGTGATCATGTTGTTCACCAGGGTGCGGGACAGTCCGTGCAGAGCGCGGTTCTTGTTCTCGTCGTTGGGCCTGGTCACCAGGATGGTGCCGTCCTCGGCACGGGCGACCTCGATGGGCGCCGCGACGGTGTGCGACAGGGCTCCCTTGGGGCCCTTCACCGCGACCGTGCGTCCCTCGATGGTGACGTCCACACCGGCGGGAATCTGGATCGGCTGCTTGCCAATGCGTGACATGCTCTTCCTCCGTTCCCTTCCGTCACCAGACGTAGGCGAGGACTTCCCCACCCACGCCTTTCTTCTGCGCCTGCTTGTCGGTCAGCAGGCCGTTCGAGGTGGAGATGATCGCCACCCCGAGGCCGCCGAGCACCTTCGGCAGGCTCGTGGACTTCGCGTAGACCCGCAGGCCCGGCTTGGAGATCCGCTTGATGCCGGCGATCGAACGCTCGCGGTTGGGGCCGTACTTCAGCTCCAGCACGAGGTGCTTGCCCACCTGGGCGTCCTCGGTCTTCCACCCGGTGATGTAACCCTCCTGCTGGAGGATCTCCGCGATGTGCGACTTGATCTTGCTGTGCGGCATCGCGACGTTGTCGTGATACGCCGAGTTCGCGTTCCGCAGACGGGTCAGCATGTCCGCGATCGGATCGGTCATGGTCATATAACGACCTTGGGCCTCTCTCGCCGGGGTTTCCTCGCCTGCGCGGTCCTCTCGGACACGCACACGCACGGGACCTACGGCGTAGCAGTGTTTACCAGGAGCTCTTGGTGACGCCCGGCAGCTCGCCGCGGTGCGCCATTTCACGCAGGCACACGCGGCACAGGCCGAACTTGCGGTACACGGAGTGGGGCCGACCGCACCGCTGGCAGCGCGTGTAGCCACGCACGGCGAACTTGGGCTTGCGGGCGGCCTTGGCGATCAGAGCCTTCTTCGCCATAGCTGCTCAGGCCTCCTTGTTCAGATCCACAGCACTCATCTCGGCTGCTCACGCTTCCTTGAACGGGAATCCGAGGTGGCGCAGCAGGCTACGGCCCTCGTCGTCGGTGTTCGCCGTGGTGACCACGGTGATGTCCATGCCCCGGACCCGGTCGATGCGGTCGGGGTCGATCTCGTGGAACATGACCTGCTCCGTGAGACCGAAGGTGTAGTTGCCCCGGCCGTCGAACTGCTTGGGCGACAGGCCCCGGAAGTCACGGATACGCGGCAGCGCCAACGACAGCAGCCGGTCCAGGAACTCCCACATCCGGTCACCGCGCAGCGTCACATGGGCGCCGATCGGCTGCCCCTCGCGCAGCTTGAACTGCGCGATGGACTTCCTGGCCTTGGTGACGGTCGGCTTCTGGCCGGTGATCGTGGCGAGGTCGCGCACGGCGCCCTCCATCAGCTTGGAGTCGCGGGCGGCGTCGCCCACACCCATGTTGACCACGATCTTGGTCAGGCCCGGCACCTGCATGATGTTCGGGTAGGCGAACTCGTCGCGCAGCTTGCCGGTGATCTCCTCGCGGTACCGCGCCTTCAGACGCGGGATCGCGGTGGCGGTGGCAGTGGTCATTTGATGTCCTCACCGGTCCGGCGGGCAACGCGGATCTTGTTGCCGTCGTCGTCGAAGCGGTATCCGATACGGGTGGTGACCTTCTTGCCGTCCTTCTCCACCACGAGCGCGACATTGCTCACGTGGACCGGGGCCTCGGTCGTGATGATGCCGCCGGTCTTGGAACCCCGGGGGGTCGTGCCGGCCTTGACGTGCTTCTTGACCCGGTTGACACCCTCGACCAGGACGCGGTCCTCGCGGGGGAAGGCCACGATGACCTTGCCCTGCTTGCCCTTGTCCTTGCCGGTGATGACCTGGACCAGGTCACCCTTCTTGATCTTCATGTTCACAGCACCTCCGGCGCGAGAGAGATGATCTTCATGAACCTCTTCTCGCGCAGCTCACGGCCCACCGGGCCGAAGATGCGGGTGCCACGCGGGTCGCCGTCGTTCCGGAGAATGACGGCGGCGTTCTCGTCGAAGCGGATGTACGAGCCGTCGGGCCGGCGGCGCTCCTTGACGGCGCGCACGACGACCGCCTTGACGACATCGCCCTTCTTCACATTGCCACCGGGGATCGCGTCCTTGACGGTGGCCACGATGACGTCACCGATGCCCGCGTAGCGGCGCCCGGATCCGCCGAGAACGCGGATGCAGAGGATCTCCTTCGCACCCGTGTTGTCGGCGACGCGCAGTCGCGACTCCTGCTGGATCATTGGTTACTTCGCCTTCTCCAGAATCTCCACGACGCGCCAGCGCTTGGTCGCGGACAGCGGACGGGTCTCCATCAGAAGAACGCGGTCACCGACGCCGGCGGCATTCTGCTCGTCGTGCGCCTTGAGCTTGCTCGTGCGGCGGATGATCTTGCCGTACAGGGCGTGCTTGACACGGTCCTCGACAGCGACGACGACGGTCTTGTCCATCTTGTCGCTGACGACAAGACCCTCCCGGGTCTTCCGCCGGCCGCGCTCAATCGTCTCAGTCACAGTCTTCTCACTCATCAGGCGTTCTCCACCGCCTCGGCGACGGGCTCCACCGTCTCGATGCCGAGCGCTCGCTCCTGCATCACGGTGTAGATCCGGGCGATGTCCTTGCGGACGGCCTTCAGCCGGCTGTTGTTCTCCAGCTGACCGGTCGCCGCCTGGAATCGGAGCCGGAACAGCTCCTCCTTCGCCTCGCGCAGCTTCACAACGAGCTCCTCGTTGTTCAGCTCCCGCAGCTCGGTGACCTTGGTACCGGCTGCCATCACGCCTCACCTGCCTCGCGCCGGACGATCCGGCACTTCATCGGAAGCTTGTGCGCGGCGCGGATCAGCGCCTCACGAGCGATCTTCTCGTTGGGGTAGGAGAGCTCGAACATCACGCGTCCGGGCTTGACGTTCGCGATCCACCACTCCGGCGAGCCCTTGCCGGAACCCATGCGGGTCTCGGCGGGCTTCTTGGTCAGCGGGCGGTCGGGGTAGATGTTGATCCACACCTTGCCGCCACGCTTGATGTGCCGGGTCATCGAGATACGTGCGGCCTCGATCTGCCGGTTGGTCACATAGGCGCCGGTGACGGCCTGGATCCCGTACTCGCCGAAGGCGACCTCGGTGCCACCCTTGGCGGCACCGCGCCGCTTGGGGTGGTGCTGCTTGCGGTACTTGACCTTGCGAGGGATCAGCATGGTCTCAGCCCTCCCCTCCGGCGGAGCCGGTCGATCGGTTGGAGCCCGCGCCCTCGGCGGGAGCGGCGGCGGGTGCCTCGGCCTTGGGGGCCTCGGCGGCCGGCGCGCCCTGCTGCTGCGGCCTGCGTCCACGGCCGCCGCGCTCGCCACGGCCACGGGCCGGGCGGTCGCCGCCACCGGGGCCACCGCGCGCCGGGCGGTTGCCCGCGCGGGCGGCGGCGTTCTCGGCACGGACCTCGGCGATGTTCTTCACGTCGCCCTTGTAGATCCAGACCTTGACGCCGATGCGGCCGAAGGTGGTGCGGGCCTCGAAGAAGCCGTAGTCCACGTTGGCGCGCAGCGTGTGCAGGGGCACGCGGCCCTCGCGGTAGAACTCGGAGCGGGACATCTCGGCGCCGCCGAGACGGCCGCCGCACTGGATCTTGATGCCCTTGGCGCCGGCCTTCATCGTGCTCTGCATCGACTTGCGCATGGCACGGCGGAAGGAGACGCGGGAGGACAGCTGCTCGGCGACCGCCTGGGCCACCAGCTGCGCGTCCAGCTCGGGGTTCTTGACCTCGAGGATGTTGAACTGGATCTGCTTGCCGGTCAGCTTCTCCAGGTTCCCCCGGAGCCGGTCGGCCTCCGCGCCGCGGCGGCCGATGACGATGCCCGGCCGGGCGGTGTGGACGTCGACGCGGACCCGGTCACGCGTGCGCTCGATCTCCACCTTGGAGATGCCCGCGCGCTCCATGCCCTGGGTGAGCATGCGCCGGATCGCCACGTCTTCCTTGACGTAGTCCTTGTAGAGCTTGTCGGCATACCAGCGCGACTTGAAGTCGGTCGTGATGCCGAGCCGGAACCCGTGCGGGTTTACCTTCTGGCCCATTACCGGGTCCCTTCCTTGCTGCTGACGACCACGGTGATGTGACTCGTCCGCTTGCGGATCCGGTAGGCGCGCCCCTGGGCACGCGGCCGGAACCGCTTCAGGGTCGGGCCCTCGTCGACGAATGCCTCCTTGATGAAGAGGTCGTCGACGTCCGTGTGGTTGTAGTTGTGCGCGGCGTTGGCGATGGCGCTGTCGAGCACCTTCCCCACCGGAACGCTGGCGGCCTGCGGGGCGAAGCGCAGGACGGCCTGAGCCTCCGTGGCGTTCATGCCCCGGATGAGGTCCACCACACGGCGGGCCTTCATGGGCGTGACGCGGATGTACCGCGCGATAGCCCTGGCTTCCATGGTTGTCCCTTCGGTGTTGGTCGGGGAGTCCGTCATGATCTGCACACCCCGCTCAGCGCCGCCGCGACTTGCGGTCGTCCTTCACGTGGCCGCGGAAGGTGCGGGTCGGCGCGAACTCGCCGAGCTTGTGGCCGACCATCGACTCGTTGATGAACACCGGGACGTGCTTGCGGCCGTCGTGCACCGCGATGGTGTGGCCCAGCATCGCCGGGACGATCATCGAGCGGCGCGACCAGGTCTTGATGACGTTCTTGGAACCGGAATCGTTCTGAGCGTCCACCTTCTTGATCAGGTGGTCGTCGACGAAGGGTCCCTTCTTCAGACTGCGCGGCATCGCACCCTGCTCCTAGCGCTTCTTGTTCGTCTTGCGGCGGCGGACGATGTACTTGTTGCTCGCCTTCTTCGGCGAGCGCGTACGGCCTTCCTTCTTGCCCCAGGGCGAGACCGGGTGGCGACCACCCGAGGTCCTGCCCTCGCCACCGCCGTGCGGGTGGTCGACGGGGTTCATCACGACGCCGCGGACGCTCGGCCGGACGCCCTTCCAGCGCATCCGGCCGGCCTTGCCCCAGTTGATGTTCGACTGCTCGGCGTTGCCGACCTCGCCGACCGTGGCGCGGCAGCGGACGTCGACCAGCCGGATCTCGCCCGAGGGCATGCGCAGGTGGGCCATGCGGCCCTCCTTCGCGAGCAGCTGGACCGAGGCACCGGCGGAACGGGCGAACTTGGCGCCGCCGCCCGGCTGGAGCTCGATGGCGTGGATGACGGTACCCACCGGGATGTTGCGCAGCGGCAGGTTGTTGCCCGGCTTGATGTCCGCGGTGGCGCCGTTCTCCACGCGGTCGCCCTGCTTGAGGGTGGCCGGCGCGATGATGTAGCGCTTCTCGCCGTCCGCGTAGTGCAGGAGCGCGATGCGGGCAGTGCGGTTCGGGTCGTACTCGATGTGCGCGACCTTGGCCGGCACGCCGTCCTTGTCGTGCCGGCGGAAGTCGATCACGCGGTAGGCGCGCTTGTGGCCACCGCCCTGGTGGCGGACGGCCACGCGACCGGCGTTGTCCCGGCCACCCTTGCTGTGCAGGGGGCGGACCAGCGACTTCTCCGGCGTGGACCGCGTGACCTCGACGAAGTCGGCGACGCTGGCGCCACGACGGCCCGGAGTCGTCGGCTTGTACTTGCGGATTCCCATGTTGTGTCCTCGTCCGGTATCGGACGGGCCAACGCCTCTAGGAGGCGATCGGCCCGCCGAAGATGTCGATGCTGTCGCCCTCGGCGAGGGTCACGATGGCGCGCTTGGTGCTGGCGCGCCTGCCGTAGCCGGTGCGGGTGCGCTTGCGCTTGCCCTGCCGGTTGATGGTGTGCACCGAGGTGACCTTGACCGAGAAGACCGCCTGGACGGCCTGCTTGATCTGGGTCTTGTTGGCGCGCGGGTCGACGATGAAGGTGTACTTGTTCTCGTCGAGGAGCGCGTAGCTCTTCTCGGACACCACGGGCTTGATCAGGATGTCGTGGGGGTCCGGGAAGTGCTTGCTCGAGATGTCGGCGACGACGAGCGTCTCACTCATCAGGCGTCACTCCCTTCGGGCTTCTTGTCGAGCGCGACGGTGGCGGCCGCGGGGCCGGCCACGAAGCGGTCGAAGGCGGCCTTGGTGAACACCACGTCTTCGGCGTCGAGCACGTCGTACGTGTTGAGCTGACCCGGGTCGATCAGGTGGACCCGCGGCAGGTTCCTCGCGGAGAGCCACGCGGTCCGGTCCGAGCGCTCGGCGACCAGCAGCAGCTTCTTGCGGTCGCTGATCTTGCCGAGCAGGGTCCCGGCGGCCCGGGTGGAGATGTCGCCGTCCACGACGCCGGTGACCACGTGGATGCGGTCGTACCGGGCCCGGTCGGTGAGCGCGCCGCGGAGCGCGGCGGCCTTCATCTTCTTCGGGGTCCGCTGGCTGTAGTCGCGCGGCACGGGGCCGTGCACGACGCCACCGCCGGCGAACTGCGGGGCGCGGACCGAGCCCTGACGGGCGCGGCCGGTGCCCTTCTGGCGGTACGGCTTCTTGCCGCCGCCGCGGACCTCGCCACGCGTCTTGGTCTTGTGGGTGCCCTGGCGGGCAGCGGCCAGCTGGGCCACGACGACCTGGTGGATCAGCGGAACGCTGACCTTCGCGTCGAAGATCTCCGCCGGGAGCTCGACGGTGCCGGTCTTCTCGCCCGCGGGCGAAAGGATGTCGATGTTCTTACTCATGGCTTGGTCAGGCCCCCTTGGCCGCGGTGCGGACCAGGACGAGGCCGCCGTTGGGGCCGGGCACCGCGCCCTTGATGAGCAGCAGACCCTTCTCCGGGTCAACGGCGTGGACGGTCAGGTTCTGGGTGGTGACGCGCTCGTTGCCCATGCGGCCGGCCATGCGCAAGCCCTTGAACACGCGGCCCGGGGTGGCGCAGCCGCCGATGGAGCCGGGCGAGCGGTGCTTGCGCTGGGTGCCGTGGGAGGCGCCGAGGCCGGCGAAGCCGTGGCGCTTCATGACGCCGGCGGTGCCCTTGCCCTTGCTGGTGCCGGTCACGTCCACGCGGACGCCCGACTCGAACACCTCGGCGGTGACTTCCTGGCCGAGCGTGTACTCGGAGGCGTCCTGCGTCCGCAGTTCCACCAGGTGGCGGCGGGGGGTGACGTCGGCCTTGGCGAAGTGGCCCTTGAGGGGCTTGTTCACCTTGCGCGGGTCGATCTCGCCGAACGCGATCTGGACGGCCTCGTAGCCGTCCCTGTCACTGGTGCGCACCTGGGTGACGACACAGGGCCCGGCCTTGACCACGGTCACGGGAACGACACGGTTGTTGTCGTCCCAGACCTGGGTCATGCCGAGCTTCTCGCCCAGGACGCCCTTGATCTGCTTGGTCATCTCGCTTCCGCGCCTCTCAGAGCTTGATCTCGATGTCGACGCCGGCCGGAAGGTCCAGGCGCATCAACGAGTCAACGGTCTTGGGGGTGGGGTCGAGGATGTCGATCAGACGCTTGTGCGTGCGCATCTCGAAGTGCTCGCGAGAATCCTTGTACTTGTGCGGCGACTTGATGACGCAGTACACGTTCTTCTCCGTGGGCAGCGGCACCGGGCCCGCGACCGACGCACCCGTGCGGGTCACCGTCTCGACGATCTTCTTCGCCGAGTTGTCGATGACCTCGTGGTCGTAGGCCTTGAGCCGGATGCGGATCTTCTGTCCCGCCATGGCTGCTTCTTACGTCCTGTCTCTGTCTGACGCTCTGACTCCCGGGGCCGCCCCCTCCCTGCCACAGCTCCGACCCACGCGGTCGGGTGTGTCGCACTCTTTCCCAGACTTCGCCACGGGGGCGCCTCCCAGCCGCGGGGCAGCGGGAGGTTTCCTCTGCGAGGAGTGGGGGGAGAACTTCCACCAGGCGCCTGGCTGATGCCCCGCCCACGCTTCCCGGAAGATCCCGGTATTTCCGCCCCTGCCCCTGATCAGGGCATATATGGCGCGACGAATACAGTGGGACTCGCTTCCGGTCCTCCCGGCGGGAGGCGCGCGGCATTGACTCTCAACCGAGCAACCTGGTCAGTGTGCCACAAGGCCCACCACCGGTGCCAATCGGCCCGGATCCCACGGGTCCATGGGCCTCGCCTGTGACGTTTGTCACGCGCTCGGGCTGTGCAGGCGGAGTACCGCGCGCTCGGCCCACTCCGGTGGGCGGCCCAGGAGCGAGACGCCGATCATCACGGCGAACGCGAGCGGGACGGTCCAGGCGGCGGGCTGCGCGAGCAGCACGACGAGCCAGCCGGGCCCCGGATCGGTCAGCACCGACGCCAGGGCGGCGCCCGTCGCCGCGCAGACCCCGGCCGCCAGGCCCGCCGCCGCGCCCGCCGCGGTGAGGCCGCT
This sequence comes from Streptomyces sp. SBT349, assembly GCF_001083795.1. GTDB lineage: Bacteria > Actinomycetota > Actinomycetes > Streptomycetales > Streptomycetaceae > Streptomyces. The sequence continues at coordinate 8,061 of NZ_LAVK01000035.1, read as the reverse complement.
CCACCAGATGCCGAGGACGAGCAGCGGGCAGAACGTCGAGGCGGCGACGGCGAACGCCCACCCCACGGCCACGTTGATGTCGATGCTCTCGGCGGGCAGCGAGAGGAGGACGGCGACCAGCGCGCCCGCGGCCACCGCGAGCCGCAGCCGCGGCACGCTCGCCCGGGACAGGTCGTGCGAGAGCCCGCCGGCCAGCGCCATCAGCAGCCCCGAGGAGGTGGAGAGGAACGCGGCGAACGCCCCGGCCGCCACCAGGGCCGTCAGCAGCGAGCCCCAGCCGCCGCCCACGATCTCCCCCGGCAGCACGACGGTCACGGTGTCCGTGTCGCCGCCCTGGACCAGCTCGGGCGTGAACACCCGGCCCAGCAGCCCGTAGACGGCGGGGAAGAGGTAGAAGACGCCGAGCAGCACGATCACCCCGACCGCGACGCGGCGGGCCACCCAGGCGGAGGCGCTGGTGTGGAAGCGCATGATGACGTGCGGCAGGCCGACGGCGCCCAGGGTGGTGGCGAGCAGCACCGACCAGGTGGCCAGGAGCGGCTGGCCCGAACTCTCCAGGTCGAGCAGGGGCCTTGACCAGTGCGAGACATCCATGCGCAGGGCCTCGTCGCGGGCGTCGTCCCCGGCGTGGGCGACGAGGAAGATGGCGGGGACGGCGATGAACAGCAGCTTCACCACGTAGTGGAAGCCCTGCACATAGGTGGCGGAACGCATGCCGCCCGCCGCGATGGAGGCGGTCACGACGAGGCCGGCCAGGACCACGCCGACCCAGTAGGGGGTGCCGCTGACCAGGTGGAGCACCACGCCCGCGCCCTTGAACTGCGGCACCAGGTAGAGCCACATGATGACGAGGACGATGACCGCGCAGAGCTTGCGGATGTTCTCGGAGCCGAGGCGGTAGTCGGCGAAGTCGGGCACGGTGTAGGCGCCCGAGCGGCGCATGGGCCCGGCCACCAGCGCGGCGACGGCGACATAGCCCGCGGTGAAGCCGACGGCGTACCACAGGGTGCCGATGCCGTTCTTGAGCATCAGGCCGGCGAGGCCGAGCACCGAGGCGGCGGAGACGTACTCGCCGGCGATGGCCATGGCGTTCCAGCCGGGCGAGACGCGGCGCGAGGCGACGAGGAAGTCGGGGGTGGTGGAGCGGGTGGTCCGCACGCCCCAGACGCCGACGGCCATGCTCGCCGCGAAGAGCAGCCCGATCGCCAGCAGCGCGGTCATCGTCCCGGTCTCTCGATCCGCTCGGCGGCGCGGACGTGCAGCACGGCGATGACCAGCAGCAACGGGTAACTGGCCGCCATCAGCAGCAGCCAGGAGGCGGGGACGCCGACGACGGTGACGCGGCCGAGCGAGGGCAGGGCCCCGAGCAGGCCGCTCAGCCCGAACAGGAGGAGCCCGAGGATGGCCAGGGTGCGCAGGGCGAGGCGCCGCTGGCGCGCGAAGACGGCGCGGGCCTCGGCGAGTTCGCCCGCGCCGGCCGAGCCGGGGACGGGCTGGGGCAGCAGGTGGTGGGCGGGCCTGTGGCCGCGCGAGAGCGCGATCCGCGTCTGCGGACTGGTCACGCGCACCCGCCGCGGCCCGCTCATCTCCCTCCCCCCGCTTCTCCGCCCGCCAGGCGACAGCGCAGACCGAAGAGCATCCGCGGATGGGCGGCCTGGCGTGCGACGCTCATCTGGCCTCGTCCCTGACCGCCGCCAGCAGGCGTTCCTTCAGGGCGCGGGCGTGGCGTCTGCTGACCGGGACGTCGCCCGCCGGGGTGCTGGCCAGCAGCCCGGAGGAGCTGGTGACGCGGAGGTCGTCGACCCAGCGGATGGCGACCAGGTAGCCGCGGTGGGCGCGGACGAAGCCGGCGGGGGCCCAGACCTCTTCGAGGTAGCTGAGGGAGAGCCGGATGAGGTGGGACTCCTCGGCGGTGTGCAGCCGCACGTAGTCGCCGTGGGCCTCGGCGAACTGGATGTCGTCGCGGTGGAGGAAGTGGGTGTGGCGCCCGGTCTCGATCTGGACGACGGACAGTTCGTCGGCGGCCGCGGGCCCCTGGCTCGGGCGGCGGTGCGCGCAGGCGCGGGAGACGGCTTCGGCCAGCCTCTCGTGGCGTATGGGCTTGAGCAGGTAGTCGGTGGCGCCGATGCCGAACGCCTCGACCGCGTGGTGCTCCGACGCGGTGACGAAGACGATGGCGGGCGGGGCCGAGAGCATGCTGAGCACGCGGGCGACGGCCATGCCGTCGAGGCCCGGCATGGAGATGTCGAGGAAGACGGCGTCGAACGCCTCGGTGCCGAGCAGCCGGACGGCCTCCTCGCCGCCGTCGGCCTCGCTGACGGCGTGGACCTCGGGCAGGGCGGCGAGCATGTCCGCCAGCTCCTCGCGGGTGGAGGACTCGTCCTCGACGACGAGGGTGCGCAGGGCAACGCCGCCTCCGTGCCCGCCTCCCGGGCCGTTCCCCTGACCGGTCAATTCGCCACCACCCCTCGCATGAAGCGCGGCACCCGGATCACGACCTTGGTGCCGCTCCCGGGGGCCGTCTCGATGACCAGTCCGTACTCGGGGCCGTAGACGGTCCGCAGCCGCTGGTCGACGTTGGCGAGGCCCACGCTCGCCCGCCCGGTGTCGGGCGAGACCCCGACCGTGCCCGCCCCGGCGCCCCCCAGGATGGCCTGGGCGAACTCGGGCTCCATGCCCACCCCGTCGTCCTCGATCTCGATCACGCACAGCGGTCCCTCGCCGAAGCCGGAGACGCTGATGGCGCCGGGGCCCGGCTTGGGCTCCAGGCCGTGCCGTACCGCATTCTCCACGATCGGCTGAATGACAAGGAAGGGGATGGCCACCGGCAAGATTTCCGGAGCCATCCGCACGGAGAGCTCCATGCGGTCGTCGAAGCGGGCGCGTTGCAGCTCCAGGTAGGTCTGGATGGCCTGGAGTTCGTCGGCGACGGTCGCGTAGTCGCCGCGGGCCGAGAAGCTGTAGCGCAGATAGTCGGCGAAGTCGTTGAGCAGGGTGCGGGCGCGGGCCGGGTCGGTGCGGATGCGGGCGCCGATGACGGCGAGGGCGTTGTGCAGGAAGTGCGGGGAGATCTGGGCGCGCAGCGTGCGCAGCTCGGCCTGCACGATCCGGCCGCGGGCCCGGCGCAGCGCGGCGTGGTCGAGCGAACGGGCCACGAGCGTGGCGACGGCGGCCAGCTCCGCCTCTGCCGCGTCGCGCACGGCCAGGGCGCCCGACAGCTCGCCCGCGACGAGCAGCGGGACGGCCGACCAGGGCGGGCGCTGGGCGGGGGTGCCGTGTTCGTAGGTCTGGGTGAGGAGGGCGGCGAGCTCGTCGGGGTCGGGCTCGGGTCCGGCCCAGGCGACGGGTCCGTCGAGGCCGGCGAGCACGACGGCCTCGGCGCCGAGCAGCCGGCGCAGCCGCCGGGCGGCGGAGGCCGCGCCCCGGCCGCCGAGTCCGTCGCGCAGGTCGGCGTCTATCTCCTGGACCACGGTGAGCACGCGAACGGTCAGTCCCTCGTCGGTCCGTCCTCGGCGCATCCGGTCCAGCATGGCCGCACGCTAGCCGAGTGGGGGCGAACCGAGTAGGTCTCGCAGGGGACCCGTTCACTCTCCGTCCGCGTCGGACCCTCCGCGCCGAGCCTTTTCCCCCGCTTCGCCCCTCTTGTCCGCGACCGCGAGCCCCCCGGCCCCCTCCGCTTCCCCGGCCGTTCCGGTCCGCCGGTTCTCCGCGTGGAATGCCTCGATCTCCGCGAGCGGCGGGTGGATCTGCATCGGGCCATAGGGGTCCTGGTCGGTGGGGCGCGGGGTCTCGGGCCCGTCCGGGCCGATCCGCATCAGGCGCTCGACGCGGATGATGCGGAACCTCCGGCCGAGCACCTCCAGTTCGTCGCTCGCCGGGCCGTCGCGGTACTCCTGCGCGGCGCGGGCGTAGAGCTCGGCATCCTCCTCCGAGACCCCCTGCTCCAGCTTCGGCAGGAACTCGGAGAGGTAGGTGAACAGCGTGGTGCGGGCCTCGTGGGGCATGGACTGGAGCGCGGCCATCGGCTCCCAGGAGGTGGGCTTGCGCTCGGCGAAGGTGAAGGTCGCGGGCAGCAGGACGACACCGGGGTGGGTGGTCAGCGCGCGGCGCGAGTCCTCGCGGACGTCCTCGGGGATGCGGGCCGCCTCGTAGTGCAGGGACAGCAGCTCCATCCGCTGGAGTCCCTCCATGATCCCGGTGGGGCTGGCGTGGTCGATGACGAACCCCTTGGTGCGGCTGGCGCTGTCCCTGCGGGAGCGGTCGCCGATGTCGCGGGAGGGGTCGTCGGGGTCGGTGGGCCTGGGGCCCTCCAGGCCGTCGTCGCCGATGCGGGCGAACTCGTCGCCGCGGACGATGCGGTAGCGGATCTCCCCCACCCGCACCTCGTTGAGCGGCTCGTTCTCCAGGCGGGCGACGGCCTCCAGCAGCTGCTCCCGGTACGGGTCGCCCGGCGCGGTCTCGTCCTTGGCCTTGAACCAGAGGTAGGAGTTGAGCCCGTCCCTTGAGTGCTGGGCGAACCCGTCCCCCACATCACTCAGAAGCCGCCAGGCCGGGCCGTCCTCCGGCCGCTGTTCGGCGAACCCGAAGACGGGCCCCCTGACGATCACGTGGGGGTACCGCTCGGCGGCCCGCATGGCGTCCTGCTCCATGACCTCGGAGACCGGGTCGTCCCGGTGTGTGACCCGGAAGGTGAGATGGCGCGGTGGGCTCTTGGGGTGATCTTCCATGCGCTCAGTGTGACGGGAAACCCGGGGTGCGGTCAGTCGATTACACAAAGTCCCCCCGAGGGAGGGGCTAACTTGCCCCCATGTTCACGCTCTTCGCGCCGGGGTCCCCACGGGAGGAGGCCGCGGTCATGATCAACGCCGTCCCGAGGACCGGCCCGGCCGTGGCGCGTATGCCCTCCGGAAGGGCCATACGCCGCTCAGTACCCGACGGTGAAGCGCCGCCCGACGTGGCGGCTGCGCTCGATCTCGTCCACGAGGGCGACCGCGAAGTCCTCCGTCGAGATCCGGCTGACCCCGTCGTCGTCGGCGACCAGCTCGTCATAGGCCGTGCGGTACGCGCCGGTCCGCTCGCCGGGCGCCAGGTCGGCGGCCGGCGAGAGGCTGGTCCACCGCAACTCCCCCGCCGCCTCCCGCAGATAGGCCAGCGCGTCGCCGTGCGCGCGCATGACCCGTTGCACCTCGTCGGGGATCCCCGGCGTGTCCCACAGCGGGCGGCCGTCCCTGGTGCGCAACGAGCCCGCGCCGCCCACCACGATCAGCCGCGGCGCCCGCGGACCCAGCGCGTGCAGCCCGGCCGCCAGCGCCTGGACCGAGGGGCGCAGCAGCGCCTGCGCCCCCGCGCCGTCGCGCCCGCCCACCGCGCTGACCAGCACGTCCTGCCCGTCGGCCGCCGCGGTGACGCAGGCCGGGTCGAGCACGTCGCCCGGGACGACGGAGAGGTGGGGGTGGGTCCGGCTGACCGTCGACGGGTCGCGGACCACCGCGGTGACCAGGTGTCCCCGCTCCAGGGCCTCGCTCACCACGCGGTTGCCGATGGCGCCGTTCGCCCCGAAGATCGCGATCCTGGCCATGTGCGGCTCCCTCGGCTCCTGGTCGTCGTGCGCGCCTGACCACGCCAGCGTGCCATCGGAGCGGCCCGGCGCACGGCAGCACACGCCACCCCCGCCGCCGGGCGCGGAGATGCCCGGGGCCTTGAGAGGGGAAGCTCAAGACCCCGGGCGGGGGGAAGCCGGGCGGGGATTCCCGGCGACCGGGCGGCTGAGGGAAGCCGCCTCAGTGGGTAGTGGCGCGTTCGGCACCGGCGCCCGTGAGGGCCCGGACCTGGAGGGTGGCGTAACGGCGCGGGTCGCTCTCCTTGGACGTCAGCGTGCCGACGATGGCGCAGAGCAGACCGAACGGGATCGACACCAGGCCGGGGTTCTCCAGCGGGAACCAGGAGAAGTCCACGTCCTTGGGGAAGAGCGCCAGGTTCTTGCCCGCGGCGTCCACCTTGCCGGAGACCACCGGGGAGAAGAACACCAGACCGACCGAGCTGATCAGGCCGCCGTAGATGCCCGCGACCGCGCCCCTGGTGTTGAACCGCCGCCAGAAGAGACTGAGCAGGATCGTCGGCAGGTTGGCGGAGGCGGCGATCGCGAAGGCCAGCGCGACCAGGAAGGCCACGTTGAGGTTCTGCGCGAAGACCGCCAGGACGATGGAGATGACGCCCACGCCGATCGCGGCGAACCTGGCGACCCGCACCTCCTCCTGCTCGGTCGCCTGCCCCTTGCGGAGCACGCTGTTGTAGAAGTCGTGCGCCAGCGAGGACGACGAGGCGATGGTGAGCCCGGCGACCGTGGAGAGGATGGTGGCGAACGCGACGGCCGCGATGAACGCCAGCATCACCGCGCCCCAGAAGTCGCCGCCGAAGTGGTCGCCCACCGCCTCGGCCAGCTGGGGGGCGGCCGTGTTGCCCGCGGGGTTCTGCGCCGTGATGGCCTCGTGCCCGACCAGCGCCGCGGCGCCGAAGCCCAGGATCAGGGTGAGCAGGTAGAAGGTGCCGATGATGCCGATGGCCCAGTTGACCGACTTCCGCGCGGTCTTGGAGTCCGGCACCGTGTAGAAGCGGATCAGGATGTGCGGCAGGCCCGCGGTGCCGAGCACCAGCGCCAGGCCGAGGCTGATCAGGTCCAGCTTGTTGACCATGGTCTGCCAGGCGTCGCCCGCGACCTCGACGCCGTAGCGCTGCCCCGGTTCGAGGAACGCGTCACCCGCCGCGCTCGATGCCGCCGCGTCGTTCATCAGCGAGCCGAAGTTGAAGTCGTACATCGACAGCACGAGCAGGCTGACCAGCAGCGCGCCGCCCATCAGCATCACGGCCTTGATGATCTGCACCCAGGTGGTGCCGGTCATGCCGCCGAACGACACGTAGGTGACCATCAGGATGCCGACCACGACGATGCCGACGATCTTGGCGACGTCCGCGCTCATCCCGAGGTAGGTCTGGCCCTCCTCGATGCCGAGCAGCAGCGCGACCAGGGCGCCCGCGCCGACCATCTGGGCCAGCAGGTAGAAGATCGACACCGTCAGCGTGGAGACCGAGGCCGCGGTGCGCACCGGGCGTTGCCGCATCCGGTAGGAGACGACGTCGGCCATGGTGAACCGGCCCGAGTTCCGCAGCAGCTCGGCGACCAGCAGCAGCGCCACCAGCCAGGCGACCAGGAAGCCGATCGAGTACAGGAAGCCGTCGTACCCGAAGAGCGCGATGGTGCCCGCGATCCCGAGGAACGAGGCGGCGGACATGTAGTCGCCGCCGATCGCGAACCCGTTCTGGATGCCGGTGAAGCCGCGGCCGCCGGAGTGGAAGTCGGTCGCCGACTTCGTCTGCCGGCTGGCCCAGATCGTCACGCCCAGCGTGATGGCGATCAGCACGGCGAACAGGATGACGGTGATCATCCGTTCCTGGTTGGTGCTCTCCTCGGCAAGGGTGATCATGCGTCCTCCCCCTTACGGGCGCCCGGCACGGCCGGCCCGCCCTCCAGCTCGTCGCGCAGCTCGTCGGCCAGCGGGTCGAAACGGCGGTTGGCGTAGCGGGAGTAGAGGACCGCGATGCCGAAGGTGGTCACGAACTGGAGCAGACCGAAGAACAGCGCCACGTTCGCGCTGCCGACGACCTCGGTCGACATGACGCCCTCCGCGTAGGCGGACATCAGCACGTAGAGCAGGTACCAGGCGAGGAACGCGATGCTCGCCGGGATCACGAACCTCAGCAGCCTGCTGCGGAGCTCCTTGAACCGCGGGTCGTCGTGCATCGTCGCGGAGCGGGCCTCCAGGTCTCCCGTCGGCCCTGGAGTCGCCCCCCCGGAGTGCGGAGGGGGGTCGCCGCCTTCGGGCGCGGAGTGCGTCGTCGTCATCACCGGCTCCTGTCGAGGGAAGTGCTCCCGGAAATGTAAGGAGCGTCACACCCCGAGGACACCGCGTCCGCCGCACCACGCGCCGAGCGGTCGCTTTCCGCGCCGAGCGGACGGCCAAGGGCCCCGCTCCGCCGGGCGGCGGCACGGGGCCCGCACAAGCC
>NZ_LAVK01000359.1 GCF_001083795.1 Streptomyces sp. SBT349 | reverse complement strand
TTCCTGCTCTCGGCCGACCGCGTCGCCGACCTCGGCTGCGGCCCCGGGCGCCCCAGCCTGCTGCTCGCCGAGCGCTGGCCCGACGCCCGCCTCACCGGCTACGACAACTCCCCGGAGATGCTCGCCGAGGCCGCGCCCCTGGCCGGCCCCCTCCCCGGAGGTGACGGCCGGCTGGACTTCGTCCACGCCGACCTCGCCGCCTGGCGGCCCGCCGAGCCGTTCGACCTGATCCTGTCCAACGCCGCGCTCCAGTGGGTGCCGGGCCACGGCGACGCGTTCCCTGCCTGGGTCGAGGGCCTCGCGCCCGGCGGCGTGCTCGCCTTCCAGGTCCCGGGGAACTTCGCGGCCCCCAGCCATGTCCTGATGCGCGAGCTGTGCGCCGGCGCGCGCTGGCGCGACCGGCTCGGGGACGTGCTCCGCCACCCCGACGCCGTGCTCCCGGCCGCCGGCTATCTGGCCCTGCTGGCCGGGCTCGGCTGCGAGGTCGACGCCTGGGAGACCACCTATCTCCACGTCCTGCCCGGCCAGGACCCGGTCCTCGACTGGCTCAAGGGCACCGGGCTGCGGCCCGTGCTGACGGCCCTGGAGGACGACCCGGAGGCGCGCGAGGCGTTCCTCGCGGAGTTCGCCGAGGCCCTGCGCGACGCCTACCCGCGCACCCCGCACGGCACGGTCCTCCCGTTCCGACGCGTGTTCGTGGTGGCCGGCCGGGGCGGGTTGACGCGGTGATCACCGGCCTCGGCCGGGTGCCGCCCGCCGCCCGTCAACCGGACGCCGATAGAGCAACGGGATTCGGCGAATCGGGTGAACGGCGACAACCGAATCCGCCCAGGCGCGTTGTGCAGGTCGCTCCATGAACAGGGCACTCCTAAGAACTCGGAAGGACAAGCTAGTGATCAAGAAGACGCTTGCCACGGTCGCCGTCGCGGCTTCCGCCGTCGGCGCCGTGGGCATCGCAGCCGCCCCGGCCATGGCCATCGGTGGGGACGCCGGCCACGAGACGGTCAACGGCAACGGGAACGCCAAGTTCCAGGGCAACACCACCACCGGTGGCTACATGAGCCCGAACATCAGCCTGGTCAACGGCTCGCTGAACGACGTCTGCGTCCCGGCGGTGACGGACCCGACGGTGCAGAGCCTCATCGGCCTCATCCCGATCGGCGTGGACGACGTCCTCTCCAGCCAGCCGCGCCAGCAGTGCAACGAGAACTCCACGCAGATCGACGGCGACGACCCGCTGTCCAAGCTGCTGTCGGACATCTCGCTGCTCGCCGAGAACGGCGTCAGCAGCCACTGACCCGGCCTTCGGCCCCCTGGTCCGCGGACTCCGGGTTCTTCGGCCTTCTGACCGGTGTTCCGCACCTCACGACCCCCTCCCCGGGACTTCCGTCCCGGAGAGGGGGTCGCGGCGTTCCCGTCCCCGGCCCGCCCGCTCAGATCCTGCGGTGGCCCACCAGGCGGGGGTGGTGGTCGAGGCCCTGGAGGCCGTTCCACGCGAGGTTCACCAGGTGGGCCGCCACCTCCGCCTTCTTGGGCTTGCGCACGTTCAGCCACCACTGCCCGGTCAGCGCGACCATCCCCACCAGCGCCTGCGCGTATATGGGCGCCAGCTTCGGGTCATAGCCCCGGCCCTTGAACTCCAGGCCCAGGATGTCCTCCACCTGGGTGGCGATGTCGCCGATCAGCGACGCGAAGGTCCCCGTCGACTGCGCCACGGGGGAGTCCCTGACCAGGATGTGGAAGCCGTCGGTGTACTGCTCGATGTAGTCGAGCAGGGCGAACGCCGCCTGCTCCAGCAGCTCCCTGGGGTGACCGGCGGTCAGGGCGCCGGTCACCATGGACATCAGGCGGCTCATCTCGCGGTCCACGACGACCGCGTAGAGGCCCTCCTTGCCGCCGAAATGCTCGTAGACGACCGGCTTGGACACCCCGGCCTTGGCCGCGATCTCCTCCACCGAGGTGCCCTCGAAGCCCCGCTCCGCGAAGAGCGTGCGCCCGATGTCCAGCAACTGCTCCCGGCGCTCGGTCCCGGTCATTCTCCGGCGGGTACGCCGAGGAGTCCGGGCCGGCCTGTCCTTGCCATTGCTCTTGATGCTGTTCTCGGTCGCCACGGACCCATCATGCCGCGTGGGCGCCGGCGGACTCCTCGCGGTTTTTCCCCGCACCCGCGCCGGGGGCCTTCCGCTTCGCCTCGATCCGTTCCCGCTTCGGCCACCGCACGTCGTGGACCCAGCCCGCCTTCTCGAACCAGCGGATCAGCCGCGCGCTCGAGTCCACCTGCCAGCGGTCCACGCCGTGGCGCGCGCAGGTCGGGTCGGCGTGGTGCAGGTTGTGCCAGGACTCCCCGCAGGAGAGGACGGCGAGCCACCACACGTTCCCCGAGCGGTCGCGGGACTTGAACGGCTGCTTGCCCGTCGCGTGGCAGATGGAGTTGATCGACCAGGTCACGTGGTGCAGCAGCGCGACCCGCACCAGCGATCCCCAGAAGAGGGCGGTCAGGGCGCCCTGCCAGGACCAGGTGGCCAGGCCGCCGATCAGCGGGGGCAGCCCCAGGGAGACGACCGTCCACAGCACGAACTGGCGCGAGACGCGGCGCAGGTCGGGGTCCTTGATCAGGTCGGGCGCGTACGTGTGCTGGGGCGTCTGCTCGGTGTCGAACATCCACGCCATGTGCGCCCACCACAGGCCCTTGATCAGCGCGGGCACCGTCTCGCCGTACCGCCAGGGGGAGTGCGGGTCGCCCTCGGCGTCCGAGTGCTTGTGGTGCTTGCGGTGGTCGGCGACCCACCGGGCCAGCGGGCCCTCCACGGCCATCGACCCGGCGATGGCGAGCGCGATGCGCATCGGCCGCTTGGCCTTGAACGCGCCGTGGGTGAAGTGCCGGTGGAAACCGATCGTGATGCCGTGGCAGCCGAGGAAGTAGAAGGCCACCATCAGCCCGAGGTCGAGCCAGCTGACGCCCCAGCCCCAGGCCAGCGGCACCGCGGCCACCAGGGCGACGAAGGGGACGGTGATGAACAGCAGCAGGGCGAACTGCTCCACCGAGCCGCGACGCTCGCCGCCGAGCGTCGCGGAACCGGCGGGGGCGGGGGGAGATCCGTCGGCCTGACTGTCCTCCGCCCTCGGCGCGGATACGACGTCTGGGGATGTGGACATGGGCGGTTCCTTGGGGAAGAGACGCGTTAAGGAAGGCTTCAGCCACCTACGGGACCGTAACCTACGGTGTCGTAAGTATGGCAGCTCGCCACCCCCTCACCAGGCCGTCGGAGCCGGATCGAGGCGAGGTGACCACGGCGCACGGCACCCTCATTACGATGGAGCTGCCGGACAGCGCGGTCCGCCACGTGCCAACGAACTGCCGGAAGAGCCCGCCGCGAGGAGCCGCAACCGTGAGCAGTCCCGATCGTCAGAACAAGCCGGCGGCGCCGGGCGTCGCCGACATCCCGGATGAGAAGGGAGCGCCGGAGAGCAGTAGCGCGCTGCGCGCGGACATCCGCCGTCTCGGCGACCTCCTCGGCGAGACACTGGTCCGCCAGGACGGCCCCGAGCTGCTCGACCTCGTGGAGCGCGTCAGGGCGCTGACCCGCAGCGACGGGGAGGCCGCCGCCACGCTTCTCGGTGACACCGACCTCACGACCGCGGCCAAGCTCGTGCGCGCCTTCTCCACCTACTTCCACCTGGCCAACGTCACCGAGCAGGTGCACCGCGGCCGGGAGCTGCGCGAACGCCGGGCGGCCGAGGGCGGGGAGCTCTCGCGGACCGCCGACATGCTCAAGGACGCCGACCCCGCGCACCTGCGGCAGACGGTGGCCAACCTCGGCGTGCGGCCGGTGTTCACGGCGCACCCGACCGAGGCCGCGCGCCGCTCCGTGCTGACCAAGCTCCGCAAGATCGCGGAGCTGCTCGACCACCCGGAGTCCGAGCACGGCGGCGACCGGCGCCGCACCGACCTGCGGCTCGCGGAGAACATCGACCTCATCTGGCAGACGGACGAGCTGCGGGTGGCCCGCCCCGAGCCCGCGGACGAGGCGAGGAACGCCGTCTACTACCTGGACGAGCTGCACGCGGGCGCCGTCGGGGACGTGCTGGAGGACCTGGCCACCGAGCTCGACCGGGCGGGGGCGCCGCTGCCGGCCGACGGCAGGCCGCTGACGTTCGGCACCTGGATCGGCGGCGACCGCGACGGGAACCCGAATGTCACGCCCACCGTGACCTGGGACGTTCTGCTGCTCCAGCACGAGCACGGGATCTCCAGCGCGCTGCGGCACGTGGACGAGCTGCGCGGCGCGCTGTCCAACTCCATCCGCAACTCGGGGGCCAGCCGGGAGCTCCTCGACTCCCTGGCCCGCGACCTGGAGAGGCTGCCGGAGATCACCCCCAGGTACAAGCGGCTCAACGCGGAGGAGCCCTACCGGCTGAAGGTCACCTGCGTCCGGCAGAAGCTCGTCAACACCCGGATCCGGCTCAAGGACGACGCGCCGCACGTGCCGGGCCGCGACTACCTGGGGACCGGGGAACTGCTGGACGACATGCGGTTGGTGCAGACGTCGCTGCGGGAGCACCGCGGCGGGCTGATCGCGGACGGGCGCCTGGAGCGGCTGATGCGCACGGTGGCGGCGTTCGGCATCCAGCTGGCCACCATGGACGTCAGGGAGCACGCCGACGCGCACCACCACGCGCTGGGGCAGCTCTTCGACCGGCTCGGCGAGGAGTCCTGGCGGTACGCGGACATGCCGCGCGACTACAGGACCAAGCTGCTGGCCAGGGAGCTGCGCTCGCGCAGGCCGCTGGCCCCGACGCCCGCGCCGCTCGACGCGGCGGGCGCGAAGACGCTGGGGGTGTTCTCCACGGCGCGCCGGGCGCTGGACACCTTCGGCCCCGAGGTCATCGAGTCGTACATCATTTCGATGTGTCAGGGCGCGGACGACGTATTCGCCGCGGCCGTTCTGGCCCGGGAGGCGGGCCTGATCGACCTGCACGCGGGGTGGGCGAGGATCGGCATCGTTCCGCTGCTGGAGACCACGGACGAGCTGAAGATCGCCGACGAGCTGCTGGACGCGATGCTCTCCGACCCCTCCTACCGGCGGCTGGTCTCGCTCCGCGACGACGTGCAGGAGGTCATGCTCGGATACAGCGACTCCTCGAAGTTCGGCGGGATCACCACGTCGCAGTGGGAGATCCACCGCGCCCAGCGGCGGCTGCGCGACGTCGCGCACCGGCACGGGGTGCGGCTGCGGCTCTTCCACGGCCGCGGCGGCACGGTCGGCCGCGGCGGCGGCCCGACCCACGACGCGATCCTCGCCCAGCCCTGGGGCACGCTGGAGGGCGAGATCAAGGTCACGGAGCAGGGCGAGGTCATCTCCGACAAGTACCTGGTGCCCTCGCTGGCCAGGGAGAACCTGGAGCTGACCGTGGCCGCCACGCTCCAGGCGTCGGCGCTGCACACCGCGCCGCGGCAGTCCCAGGAGGCGCTGGCCCGCTGGGACGCGGCGATGGACACGGTCTCCGACGTCGCGCACACCGCCTACCGGCGGCTGGTCGAGGACCCGGACCTGCCCGCGTACTTCTTCGCCTCCACCCCCGTCGACCAGCTCGCCGACCTCCACCTCGGCTCGCGCCCCTCGCGCCGCCCCGACAGCGGCGCGGGCCTCGACGGGCTGCGGGCGATCCCGTGGGTCTTCGGCTGGACGCAGTCGCGGCAGATCGTGCCCGGCTGGTTCGGCGTGGGCTCGGGACTGCGGGCGGCTCGCGAGGCGGGGCTCGACGGCGTGCTGGCCGAGGCGTTCGAGCACTGGCACTTCTTCCGGAACTTCCTGTCCAACGTGGAGATGACGCTCTCCAAGACGGACCTGCGGATCGCCAGGCACTACGTCGAGACGCTGGTCCCCGAGGAGCTCGCGCACGTCTTCGCGACCATCGAGGCCGAGCACCGGCTGACCGTGGCCGAGGTGCTGCGCATCACCGGGGAGAACGAACTGCTGGACGCGAACCCGGCGCTCCAGCGCACGCTGCGGGTGCGGGACGCCTATCTGGACCCGATCTCCTACCTCCAGGTCACGCTGCTGCACCGCCAGCGCGAGGCGGCGCGGCGCGGCGAGGAGCCCGACCAGCTGCTCTCCCGGGCGCTGCTGCTCACCGTGAACGGCGTGGCGGCGGGCCTGCGCAACACGGGCTGACCCCGCGTTCCCCCGGGGGCCCGTCTCCCGGGGGCCCGCCCTCCCGGGGCCGTCAGGCCGCGGCGCGGAAGGTGCGGCGGTAGGCGCTGGGCGAGACGCCGAGCGCCGTCTGGAGGTGCTGCCGCAGGGACGCCCCCGTGCCGAACCCGGCGGCGTGGGCGATCCGGTCCACCGGCAGATCGGTCTCCTCCAGCAGCCGCCTGGCCCGTTCCACCCGCTGCACGGTGAGCCAGCGCTGCGGTGAGACGCCCGTCTCCTCGCGGAAGCGGCGGGTGAACGTCCGCACGCTCATGGACTCCCGGGCCGCCAGCGCCCGCAGCGTCAGCGGCTCACCGAGGTGATCCAGCGCGAACGCGCGCGCCCGTTCCGTCGAACGCGCCCCGGGCGTGGGCACCGGGCGCTCGGTGAACTGCGCCTGCCCGCCGTCCCGGTGCGGCGGCACCAGCGTGCGGCGCGCCACCGAGTTGGCCACCGCGGCGCCGAAGTCGGAACGCACCATGTGCAGGCACAGGTCGATGCCCGAGGCGACGCCGGCCGAGGTCAGGACGTTCCCGTCCTCGGCGTAGAGGATGTCGGGGGCGAGCAGCACCCGGGGGAACAGCGCGCGGAAGCGGTCGCACGAGGCCCAGTGCGTCGTCGCCCTGCGCCCGTCGAGCAGCCCGGCGGCGGCCAGCACGAACGCGCCGGTGCAGATCGAGGCGATCCTCGTCCCCGGCCGGATGCGCGCGAGGGCGGCGGCCAGCGGCTCGGGCAGCCGCCCCTCCTCCTCCGCCGTCCCGTGCTCGTGCGCGGCCGGGACGACGACCGTGTCCGCCTCGGCCAGCGCCTCGGGTCCGTGCCCGACGTCGATGCTGAAGTCGGCGTCGCTGCGCACGGGTCCGGGCGTGGTGGCGCAGGTGACCACCTCGTACAACGGCTCGCCCGCCGCCGTGTGCGCGCGGCCCATCAGGCGGTGCACGATCCCCAGCTCGATCGGGAGCACCCCGTGCCGCACCAGCACGGCGACCCGGTGGCGTCCGTCCCCACGGAATACGCTCATGGCCCGATCCTTGCACATCATGGCCATCCGGCCACTCGTTCGCCGGGCCCGCACGGCGCAGGCTCGTGGGGTGACCAGGACTCTTATACCCCTCTG
>NZ_LAVK01000358.1 GCF_001083795.1 Streptomyces sp. SBT349 | reverse complement strand
TCGGGGCTGCTCTGGCCGCACGTATTCGTCGTTACCCGCGCGCCGCCGGGGCTTATGTAGCGGGCCGGTGGGTTCGTTGCCCTATCGGGCATCGGAGGGCGGGGACTGTTTTCAAACGGCGCACGATCTGTTTTCAACACTCTGTTTAAAACGAAGTGTTTCGCGTTTCAGAACAGTCCCCACCTCCAGATGCCCAATAGGGCAGACGACCGCGCACCGCCACCACCGCCCGGTTGGGCAACGACCCCCACCGGCCCGGCTGGTGACCAACAAGGGCACACAGAGGCGGCAGCAGCTGCGCGCCACCCCAGCCACAGCGAACAGACCGACCCAAGACCAGCGTCATCCGCTGCGCCCGTTCGGACACCCACCTCATCCACCCGACAAGCCGGCCGGTCACCGGGACGGCGAACACCCACGAACCCTCCCCCCGTAGGTGCCTCTTTTCGTGCATCCGCACGACACGGAAACCCGGGCAAGCCCGCGCCACCTAGGCCAAGCGTCGAAGCCGCCCCACCCCACCACGGACACACGCAGGCGGCCCGTTCCGTCGGCGGACGGAACGGGCCCCTGAGTCGGCTTCCTCACTACGTGATGTCGTACGTCCGCACCCAGTCGACCTCGAACACGGCGGGGCGCACACCGCTCTCACCCGTGAAGTTGTCGAGCTGGATGTTGAGGTGACCCGAGGGCATCGTCTGGATGTTCCCGCGGTCCTCGTTCGCGCCGTCCTCGAAGCGGAACCACTCCTCGCCGTCGACGTAGCCCACCAGCGCGTCCGGCGTCCACTCGAAGGCGAAGTTGTGCCACTCCGTCATGTCCATGGGGCAGAGGTCGACGCCCTCCTTCTCATCCGTCGGGCTCTGCGGGTAGTGGAGGAACGCCCCGAGGCACTGCGAGTCCGGGTCCGAGTACTCGACCCAGTCGTACTCGCCGTTCTCCAGCCTGTTGCCCTCGGTCGGCCAGATCAGGTGCAGAGGGTGGTAGAGCCCGCCCTCGTCCCCGGTGTTCCGCGAGCGGGACCGGATCTCCCACCGGCCGTACTGCTCGTCGCGCTCCTGCCGCAGCCAGCCGGTGTCGCCGTTCGCCTCGCCGAGCATGGTGAGGATGCCGTCGTCGACGGTGCTGTTCTTCGCGCACCGGCGGCCGTTCCCGTCGTGCCCTTCCCAGCACCCTTCCGTGCCGCCGACATCACCCGAGGGCACCGCCCACCTGGTGGGGTCGACCGGCCCGGTGTAGTCGAACTCGTCCGAGATCGGCAGCGGCGTGCCCCAGTCGTACCGTTGGGCGGCCTCCGTCTCGTCGCTCCCGCCGTTGCTGCCGTCGTGCGAGATGGTGAGGTCCTGGATCTCGACCTCGCCGTAGTTGTCCTCGCTGCACGGCGAGGACCGCTCGCAGTTGGCCTGGGTGTAGGCACCGGCCTTGAAGTAGTTGGTCGAATCGGAGTGCTCGATGGTCGTTTCGAGATCACCGTTGTAATAGATCTCGATCTCACCACCGCTCACCACGTACCTGAGCTCGAACACATCCCCGAGCTCGTAGTCGTCGGTGATCAGGTGGTGCTCAACGGTGTCCTCCTTGGTGATCCACAGCTCCGAACCCCGCAACCGCAGCGCGGTCACATCGTCGTCGCCGCCGTGGATCTGCGCACCGACCACCTCCGGCTTGACCTCCGGCAGATGGGTGAACGCCTCCCGGACCGTCATCGTGTGCGTGCCGGACGTCGAGGACCACTCGGTCTCGTCCTCGCCGCCCTCCTCCATCTCCCGCAGCTCCGAGCGCGGGTAGCTGGAGCCGCCGGTGGTCACCCCGTTGACCGGCGCGCGGAACCGCACCGCGTCCCCCGCATCGTTGACCTGGAAGTACGGGTCATGGGAGTAGCCGTCGAGGTCGGGCTGGAAGATCTCGGTGGGATCCCCGTCCTCGCCGATGGGCAGCGTCACCTTCCAGTCGCTCAGGTCCAGGACCTCCGAAGGCAGTTCCGCACCGCCCGGGGGAGGGTCGTCGCCGGGGTCCCCGGTCCAGACCTCGACCTCGGTCAGGCTGTTCCAGTCGCCCTCACCATCCCCCTCGTAGCCGTGGCCGAGGTAGCGGATCCTGGACGTCTCGACCGGGTCGAACGCGAACGTCTCCAGCGCCGCCGAACCGCCGCTGGTGCGCCCCTCGTAGACGGTCTCCCACGCGGCACCGTCCCAGGCCTGAAGCTCGAACACGTTCTGGCGGCTGGTGCCCTGGTGCGCGGCGAGCTTGACATGGCTGACGGTCTCGGCGGTGCCGAGGTCCAGTTGCAGCCAGGCGCCGTCGCCCTCGCCCGACCACCGGGTGCCCAGGTCGCCGTCCACCGCGTTCGCCGGCACGTTCGCGTCACTCGTACTGGCCGTGACAGCGCCGGCGCCGGGGGTCACCTCCTCGCCGGCCGGCTGCGCGGTCGCCGGGCCGGCCAGCGCCGCCGTCACCACCGTCAGGCCGGCCACCGCCAACGGCAGCCGACCACGTCCCCCCGGCGCGAACCGAGTTGAGCGGGTAGCTCTCACAGGGTTGTCCTCCTTGCTCGGGCTCTCCACCTCGGCACCGGCCCCAGAACACCACCGGCCCCACGAGGCATCCGTCAGCCGCGACCGTAAACGCCGACCCTCGGGACGGGTCCCGCATCCCTGTCCGCCCGCGAGATCGGCGCCGTGATCAGGTGATGACCGCATCTGTCTCGTTCTCGCGTTCTGGTCGCCCAGCCGGTCCACTTATGGTGCGTCAGGGCCCATTCCCGGCTGCCCCGGCTCGATGGATCGTTCGCCGGTTGAATCCGGGTGAGGAGCACTCCTGGCATGGTCAACGTCCTCAGCAGCGGCGTCTGGACGGGCGTCAACGTGGACGAGTCACAGTTCAGCGGTCTCACGAGCAAGCGCCTCGCGTGGGGCGACGTCGCGGACGACGTGAAGAGCGCCTACGTCTTCGAGGGGTGTTCCACTCAGGTGGCACTCGACGGCACCCCGAGCGTGATCGGCTCCTTCAAGCACTACAACCACGTGATCCCCATGCCGCCGAACCCGATGTTCACCGCGGAACTCACCATCACCGTGGCCTTCGGGAACAAGGACAGGCGCACGGTCGGCCCGCTGAGATTCCAGCACCGTGAGACGCCCAATGTGGGCCCCGCACAGGAGGACACGGTCGAACTGGAAGAGGTCAAGTTCGAGCAGGTCGTGGAAGTCGAAGGCCGCTGGTACGACATGCACGTCCAGGGGTTCCTCCAGTTCGGCGAGATCACCCGGCACTTCGTCAGCGTCGAGGACGCCAAGGAACCCAACGTCGCCGAACTCAGGGCCTCGTTCACCCCCTACCAGGGCCAGGGGTAGCCACCTCACCGGGAACCGGAAGGCGCCGGCCCGGCGGTCGGCCGGGGGGCGGGGATCCGGCCGGTCAGGCCGGAGTGCAGGCCAGTCCGCTCAGGCCGGAGGTGCCGCCGCCGCCCGCCACCAGGCCGAAGGTGGTCGACCCGCCGGCGGGGAGGGAGGCGTTGTGCGGGGACGGGCGTACCGAGATCGTGCCGGATGAGCCGGTGCGCTCGCCGTTCCACAGGGAGTTGACGGTCGCCCCCGAGGGCAGGACGAGCTGGACCGTCCAGCCGCCGATCGCGGCGGAGCCGTCGTTGGTGACCGTCACCTCGGCCTGGAAGCCGCCGTTCCAGCTGCTCACCACGCGGGAGGCCGCGCGGCACCCGTCCGAGGCGGGCGGCGGGTCGTCGTCGTCCGGCGGGTCCTGGGGGCCGCCCGTGGTGAGGGCCGGGGTCTGCCAGTCGCGCCATTCGGCCAGGTTGCCGGACTTGTTGGGCGAGACCCGGAAGACGCCGGGCTGGTCGCCCGTCTGGAGCAGGAACTTCTGGATGTGCTGCTGCAACGGGGTCCGCCACTCGTTCCGCACGGCGCAGTGGTTGCCGTCCTGGATGTCGGACCAGTAGGTGATGTTGTCACCCTCGCCGAGGGCCTTGTAGACCTCGGCCCCGCCCAGGGCCGCGACGCTTCCGGACCGGGCGCCGAGCCAGTCGATGTGGGGGTTCTCCATGATGAACAGCCCCCGCGGCGCGATCATCGCCACGACCTCGTGCATGTCCACGGGCAGCGACGCCGGGTTGCTCGTGTAGGAGCCGAACGCGTCGCCCAGCCACGGCTGTTCGCCGTAGGCGCTGCTCAGCGGCTGGGAGCCGCTCTCCCCGGGGATCCCCCGGAGGATGGGGGCGCCGGCCGTGCCCGACTCGATGGGCATGGTCAGGGCGATGCGCTGGTCGAACGCGCCCGCCGCGAAGGCGCCCTTCCCGTACCGCGAGCACCCCGTGACACCGGTCGCGTCCGCCCGGAGGACGGTGCCGCCCGACTGCTCGATGACGTCGATGATGCGGCTCACCCCCCAGGCCCAGGCGGCCAGCAGCCCGGTGCCGCTCGACGAGCCGTAGATGCTGTAGAACGCGCCCTGCTTGTTGTTGCGGGGCGTGCCCTCCCGGCCGACCGAGAGTGGATCGAAGTTGATCACGGCCGCGCCGGAGTTCCTGATGGTGGTGGTGTCCGCGCCGAACCCTCCCAGGACCACGACGGCCGGGAACGGGCCGGAACCGCTGGGCAGGCTGACCGAGGCGGAGAAGCTCGCGCTCCGGCCCTGGTCGGACACGTTCACGGTGATGCCGGTCGAGGAGACCGTCCCGGTGACGCTCTGCGGCGGCGGGGGCTTCTGGCCGTAGATGGACCGCTCGGCCAATTCCTTGATCTCGGCCCGCCGGCACCGCCAGTCGCTCCTGCTGGTGATGCGCGTGCCGTCGATCCTGGTGAAGGGGTCGGGAAGCCGGGCACTGGAGGTCGCGGGAGGGGTGCCCACGGCGCAGTCGGCGCCCTCGTCCTCATCCGCGAGAACGACCTGGGTGGGGGCCTGCGAACGGACGGGGGCGGCACCGGCCTGCGGCGTGAGGGTGGTGGCGGCGAGGCTCGCGAGAGCCACGAAGACCACGGCGGCCCACCTTCGTGGGCGATGACGGGGGAAGCGCATGAGGAGGGGACCTTCCGGGGAAGGCACGCAGCCGACGAGAGCGACCCCTTGCCGCATGGCACGGAGTCACGACTCTGCCGACGCACGCCAGACGATGGGAAGTGCGCCGGACCACACTGTTGTCGAAGCTGCCCCCAGGCCCCAACCGCGGCCCAGTACACCAGCACCGTACAAGCCCCTCACCCCCCGGACAAGGCCCCGAACTCCGCGTGCGCCAGGACGCGTTGGGGCGGGCGTCACTCCGGGCGGGGGCGCCTGTTCGGCGGGGCCGTGGAGTCGCGCACGATCAGCGAGGTGCCGAGCATCGTCTCGGCCGTGGTCAGGGAGCCGTCGGGTGGCTCGATCGCCTGGATCAGCAGGTCGACCGCGGCGCGGCCCGCCGCGGCGCCCGGCATGGCGACGGTGGTGAGCCGCGGCCGGTTGAGCCGCCCCGCGAAGCTGTCGTCCACGCCGACCACGCTCACGTCGGCCGGGACGGCGGCGCCCCGGGCGGCGAGCCCCTCGATCAGGCCGATGGCGACCAGGTCGTTGTAGGCCACCACGCCCGTGGCGCCCGAGTCGAGGACGCCGGGCACCGCCGCGACGCCGCCCTCCGCCGTCGGCGGGACCGGCGCGACCACGTCGAGCCGCAGGCCGCGGTCGGCCGCCGTCGCCTCGGCCGCCGCGCGGATCCGGCCGCCCGTCCACGAGCCGCGGGGGCCGAGCACCACGGCGATGTGCGCGTGCCCGAGGTCGCCGAGGTGCCCCACGGCGCGGCCCGCGCCGTGCTCGATGTCCATCAGAACGGAGGAGTGGCGCGCGAGGCGGCGGTTCACCAGCACGACGGGCAGCTCCTCCCCCACCCGGGTGATCGCCTTGTTCGTCCCCCGGGGGCTGACCAGGACGATGCCGTCGACCTGGCGGGCGAACGTGTGGATCAACTCCTCCTCGGCGCGCGGGTTCTCGTCCGTGTCGGCGACGAAGACGTGGTAGCCGTGCACGCGGGCCCGCGCCTGGGCGGACTTGATGATCGGCGGGAAGAACGGGTTGGCGATGTCGGCGACGATCAGGCCGACGTTGTGCGTGCGGCCCGTGGTCAGGGCCCGCGCGGTGTGGCTGGGCCGGTAGCCCAGGTCCGTGGCGACCTTCAGCACGCGCTCGCGGGTCAGGGAGTTCACCAGGTGGGGGGCGGAGAGGGCGCGGGACACGGTGGAGACGTGCACCCCGGCGGCGCGGGCGACATCCTTGATGGTCACCGCCACGGGAAGGCCCCGCCCCGCCCGCGTCTCGTCCTGCTCATACCACCAGGTTATCCCCGCCCTCCCCGTGCCGGGCCCGCCGCCGGGGCGCGAACGCGCGCGCCCCTCCCCGGCGTTCGGCGCGTGCCGGGGAGGAGCGTCGCCCGTCGTCCCGCCAGGCTAGGGCAGGTGGTGCTAGGGCAGGTTCACCTCACCCTGGTTGAGCACCCGGGGGTGGAAGTAGGTCGCCTGGATCTCCGCGTCGGAGTTGTTCCCCCGCAACTGCTCCGACCAGATCATGAAGTAGCTCCAGCGCGTCTGCGAGTCCAGCAGCGAGGCGGAGGGCACCGTGCCCATCTCGGCGAGGGCGATGGGCATGTCGCCCGCGATGGCCTGGAGTTGCTCGTAGTCGCCCTGGCTCGGGAACTCCTTGTACCAGACGTCGAGCGAGGCGACGTCGACATGGTCGTCGCCGGGGTAGTACGCGTCCCAGCCGCCCGCCGGGTTGTCCTGGACGTTCCACACCCAGATCAGGTTGTCGAGTCCCTTCGTCCCCGCCAGGTAGTCGTGGGTCATCCGGTACAGCCGCGAACTGCCGTCGGGGCCGGGCCTGTTGCCCCACCAGTTCCACGCCTCGTTCATCTCGTGGAACGGCCGGAACAGCACCGGCACCCCGGCGTCCTCCAGCTGCTGGAGGTAGGGGGCCACGGAGTCCAGGCGCGCCAGCCACTCCCGGTGGAGGTCGGTGCCCTCGGTGACGATGGCGCGGAAGTCCTCCTCGGAGATGGTGGACTTGACCCCGCCCTCGAACGCGCAGGACTCGCCGCCGGTGGGCGGGCAGGCGTGCCAGGTCAGCGCGACCAGCGAGCCGTTGGCCCACTCGGTCCTCGCCTGGTCGATCACCCGCTGGCGGTCGGCGATGTCCTCGGCGCGGAACATCAGGTCGCCGCCCCACATCCCGGGCCACTGGCCGGTGACGTCGTGCACCTGCTGGGTGTACTGGCCGGGGGCACTGGCCGGTTCCTTGTTGTGCTGCCCGGAGACGATGCCGGAGCCGGTGACGGACCGCAGGTAGGAGAGCAGGGGGGGGGGGGGGGTGGGGGGGGCGGGGGGGGGGGGGGGGGGGGGGGGGGCGCGCGCGGGGGG
>NZ_LAVK01000357.1 GCF_001083795.1 Streptomyces sp. SBT349 | reverse complement strand
GGTGGGCGCCGCCGAGCGCGGAGACGACGCCCGGGTAGGCCTCGGCGCAGCGGGTCGCGAAGAGCCCGGGGGCCGTGAAGCAGGAGGCGACGGCGACCCCCCGGTGGCCCTCGCCCGCCAGCGCCGCGACGGCCTCGGGGACGGTCGGGAACGCCGCCGACGCGTACGCGGGAAGGACCCGGGCGCCGCCGAGGCGGGCCGAGAGCATCTGGGCCGTGTAGCCGGTGCCCGCCGCGGACTCGGGGTCGAGCGAGCCCGCCGCGGCCAGCACCACCGCGTCGCCGCGCCGGTAGCCCGCCTCGACCAGACGGCTGTGCAGCGCCTCGGCCAGCAGCGGGTGGGGGCCGAGGCAGGCGGCGGTGGACACGTGCAGGCGGCGCCCCGCGGCGTGGGCCACGACGGCGGGGATGTCGTGCTTGACGTGGTACCCCCGGCTGAACAGCAGCGGCACCAGCACCGCCCGCCCGCGCAGCCGTGCCAGCGTGTCGGCCAGCGACGGCTCGTCCGTCTCCAGGTGGCCGAGCTCGACCGGCAGGCCGGGGCGCAGCGCGCGGATGAGCCGGATCAGTGAGCCGACCGCGCCTCGCGCCCGCGGATCGGGGGAACCGTGGGCGACGGCGACCAGGGTCGGCGCGGTGCTGATTGTGCTCATATCGTCAGCCTGGGCCCGCGGCATTGCCGTGGTGTTGCACGGGTGTCACCAACGGCGCCACCCTTCCTCACCGGCCGCCGCCGCGGCGGCTGAGGCGGTCGCACCGGCCGGGTAACGCGACGCGCCCGCCCGCGTAACACGCACGACGCATGATGCGCCCATGAGCACTGACGCCCCGGCCACGACCGACACCCACTGCCCGTACTGCGCCCTCCAGTGCGGAATGGGTCTCGCGCCGCGGGCGGACGGCGGCGGGCTGGAGGTGGTCGAGCGCGCCGCGTTCCCCGTGAACAGGGGCGCGCTGTGCGCCAAGGGCCGCACCGCCACCGAGGTGCTGGCGGCCGACGCGCGGCTGACCGAGCCGCTGGTGCGGCGGGAGCGGTCGGGCGAGCTGGCCCCCGCGACCTGGGACGAGGCGCTCGACCGCGTCGCCGCCGGACTCGCCGGGGCGCGGCGCCGCCACGGCCCGGACGCGGTCGGCGTCTTCGGCGGCGGCGGGCTCACGAACGAGAAGGCGTACGCGCTGGGCAAGTTCACGCGGCTGGTGCTCGGCAGCTCGCAGATCGACTACAACGGCAGGTTCTGCATGTCCTCGGCCGCGGCGGCGGGGACGCGGGCGTTCGGCCTGGACCGGGGGCTGCCGTTCCCGCTGGAGGACATTCCGCGCACCGGCTGCGTCCTGCTGGTCGGCTCGAACCTCGCCGAGACCATGCCGCCCGCCCTGCGCTACCTGACCGAGCTGCGGGAGAACGGCGGCACGCTGATCGTCGTCGATCCGCGCCGCACCAGGACCGCCGAGCAGGCGGACCTGCACCTCGCGCCGCGCCCCGGCACCGATCTGGCGCTGGCCCTTGGGCTGCTGCACCTGGTGGTGGCCGGGGGGCGGGTGGACGAGGCGTTCGTCGCGGAGCGGACGGCCGGGTGGGAGCAGGCGCGGGCGGCGGCGATGGCGCACTGGCCCGAGCTGGTGGAACGGATCACCGGCGTGCCCGTCCCCCAGCTCCGCGCGGCGGCGCGGATGTTCTGCGAGCCCGAGGCGGCGATGGTGCTGACGGCGCGCGGCCCCGAGCAGCAGTCGAAGGGAACGGACACGGTCGGCGCGTGGATCAACCTCTGCCTGGCGACCGGCCGCGCCGGGCGCCCGCTGTCCGGCTACGGCTGCCTGACCGGCCAGGGCAACGGGCAGGGCGGGCGCGAGCACGGCCAGAAGGCCGACCAGCTGCCCGGCTACCGCATGCTGGCGAACGAGGCGGACCGCGCGCATGTGGCGCGGGTGTGGGGCGTGGACCCGGCGACGCTGCCGGCGCCGGGCCGCAGCGCCTACGAACTCCTCGACGCGCTCGGCCGCGACACCCCCGACGGGGTGCGGGCGCTGCTGCTGATGGCGTCCAATCCGGTGGTCTCCGCGCCGCACGCCGCGCATGTGGAGGAACGCATGCGGGCGCTGGACTTCCTGGCCGTGTGCGACGTGGTGCTGTCCGAGTCGGCGCGGCTCGCGGACGTGGTGCTGCCGGTGACGCAGTGGGCCGAGGAGACCGGCACGCTCACCAATCTGGAGGGCAGGGTGCTGCTGCGCCGCAAGGCCGCCGAGCCGCCGCCCGGCTGCCGCAGCGACCTGGAGGTGCTGCGGGCGCTGGCGGCCAGGCTGGGGTGGGAGAAGGGATTCCCCGCCGAGCCCGAGGAGGTCTTCGAGGAGCTGCGCCGCGCCTCGGCGGGCGGCAGAGCCGACTACTCCGGCATCAGCTACCGGCGCATCGAGCGGGAGGACGGCGTCTTCTGGCCCTGCCCGGAGCGCGAGCCGGAGCGGGGCGCGGCGCACGCGCCCCACCCGGGCACCCCGCGCCTGTTCCTCGACCGGTTCGCCACCGAGGACGGGCGGGCGAGGTTCGCGCCGGTCACCCACCGGCCCGCGGCCGAGGAGCCGACGCCCGAGTACCCGGTGCTGCTGACGACGGGCCGGGTGCTGGCGCAGTACCAGTCGGGCGCGCAGACCCGGCGGGTCGGTGCGCTCAACGCCGCCGCGCCCGGCCCGTTCGTCCAGCTCCACCCGCGGCTGGCCGAGCGGATCGGCGCGGCCGAGGGCGACCGGCTCGCGGTGACATCGCGGCGCGGCCGGGCGGTGGCGCCGGCCCGCGTCAGCGGGGACATCAGGCCGGACACCATCTTCATGCCGTTCCACTGGCCGGGTGAGGGCCGCGCCAACACGCTGACCAACCCGGCGCTCGACCCGACGTCCCGGATGCCGGAGTTCAAGGTGTGCGCGGTGCGCGTGGAACTGGCGGACCCGGCGGAACCTGCGGAACCGGCGGATCGGGACGGCTCCGAGGGGCGGGCGGCCTAGCCGAGTTGCGGGGCGGGCGCCACCCGGCAGCATGGAGGTCATGACTGACCTGACCCAGGACGTGACCCAACTGGCCGAGCTCGCCGACGAACACCTCGCTCTGGCACGCGACGCGGAACACGGCCGCAGCGCCCATCTCTTCCTGCACGACGGGCCGTTGCGGCAGAGCGTCATCGCGCTGACCGCCGGTTCGGTGCTGGAGGAGCACAACGCGCCCCCGGCGTGCAGCCTCCACGTCGTGCGCGGGCGCGTGCGCCTGCTGTCGGAGGTGGGCGACGCGGAGCTGGCCGCCGGGGAGGTGATGCGCGTGCCCCAGATCAGGCACGGGCTCACCGCCGTGGCGGACGCCGTGATGGTGCTGACCACGGTGACCGCCAACCCCGAGCCCGTCGTCGTCTACGACACGCGCCGAACCGGCGGGAACTCCGCGTAGCCACCTCCCGCCGGAGGACGACCAGGAGTGCTGTCAGTGCCCGGGGGTAGGTTCGCCAGTGCACGGGACAAGGCACGGAAAGCATGACAGACACGGCAACGACGGCAACGACGGCGGGCACGGCTGATCACGTCGCGTGAGCGGCGCGGAGGGGGCGAGGGGAATGCGACGGCGGAGCGGGAACCTGGGGCGGCTGAGCCGTCTGGACCGGCGCGTCTTCGAGCGCGTCGCCGCGGCGCACCCGCCCGGCGTCCAGGCGGTGCTGCCCGCGCTGAGCCACGCGGCCAACCACGGGCGGCTCTGGTTCGCCGCGGGCGCGGCGCTCGCGGCGGCGGGCGGGCGGCCGGGGCGGCGTGCGGCGCTGCGCGGGGTCGCCGCGCTGTCGCTGGCCTCGTTCACGACGAACACGATCATGAAGTACGCGATGCGCAGGCAGCGCCCGCTGATCGACGCGGTCCCGCTGGCCCGCCGGCTCGCGCGCCAGCCGTTGACCAGTTCCTTCCCCTCCGGGCACGCGGCCTCGGCCGCCGCCTTCGCCACGGGCGTCGCGCTGGAGTCGGGCAGGCTGGGCGCGATGGTCGCGCCGGTCGCCGCCTCGGTCGCCGCCTCCCGGGTGTACGTGGGCGTGCACTACCCGTCGGACGTGGTGGCGGGCACCCTGCTGGGCGTGGGCGCCGCGCTGGCCACCGGGCACTGGTGGCCGCGCCGTCCGACCCCGGCGCAGCTGGTGCACCATCGCGCGCCGGCGCCCGCGCTCGACGAGGGCGCCGGGCTGGTCGTGGTGGTGAACGAGGGCGCGGGCCCCGGGGCGGCGGACGCGGACGCCGAGCGGCTGCGGGCCGTGCTGCCCAAGGCCCGGGTGACGCGGCGCTCTGGCGACGACGACCTGGTGGCGGTGCTGGAGGAGGCCGCGGCCGGGGCCGCGCGGGCGGGCGGCGCCCTGGGCATCTGCGGCGGCGACGGCAGCGTGAACGCGGCGGCGGCGGTGGCGGCCGGGCACGGGGTGCCGCTCGCGGTCTTCCCCGGCGGCACGCTGAACCACTTCGCGCTCGACACCGGCATACAGACCTTCGAGGACACGGCGGCGGCGATCCGCGAGGGGGACGCGGTCCGCGTCGACCTGGCGCGGGTCCGCCCGGCGGACGGGGCCGACGGCCCCACCCGCTACTTCCTCAACACGTTCAGCATCGGCCTCTACCCCGAACTGGTCCGCAGCCGCGAGAAGCTGGAGCGGCGCATCGGCAAGTGGCCCTCGGCCGCGGTCTCGCTGGCGCGGGTGCTGCGCACGGCACGGCCCCTGGAGATCAAGGTGAACGGCCGCCCGCGCCGGCTGTGGCTGCTCTTCGCGGGGAACGGGCTGTACTCGCCCGAGGGCTTCGCCCCCGCCCACCGCACCCACCTGGCCGACGGGCTGCTGGACGTGCGGATGGTCCCCGCGGACAAGCCGATGGCCCGCACCCGCACGGTGCTCTCCGCGCTGACCGGCACGCTGGGCCGCTCCCGCGTGTACGCGGCGGCGAGGCTGCCCGAGCTGCACCTGTCGGGGCAGGGCGACGGCACCCCGCTGGCCTACGACGGCGAGGCCGGGGAGGCGCCGACGGCGCTGCTGCTGGACAAGGTGCGGGGCAGCCTGACGGTCTACCGGCCGGTGCGTTCCGAGGAGGACGAGCTGAACCTGCTGCCCGCGCCCCGTCCCGAGCCCCCCTCGGTGGCGGGCTCGTACGGCGGCGCCTCGGTGCCGTCCTCGGCATAGCGCCCGCCGACGCCGCGCTACCCGGAGGTGCTGTCCGCCGGGACGGCCCCGGCCGGGCCCCGTGCGCGGTGCTCGCTGGGGCTGATGCCGCGCTCCCGCTTGAACGCGGTGCTCAGCGCGAACGCGCTGCCGTAGCCGACGCGGCGCGCCACCGCCTCGACGGTCAGGTCCGGGTCGCGCAGCAGCTCGGCGGCCATCTCCAGCCGCCAGCCGGTCAGATAGGCCATCGGCGGCTCGCCGACCAGCTCGGTGAAGCGCCGCGCCAGCGCCGCCCGTGACACCCCGGCCTTCGCCGCGAGACCGGCCACGGTCCAGGGGTGCGCGGGGTGGTCGTGGACGAGCCGCAGCACCTGCCCGACGGCCGGGTCCCCGTGCGCCCGGTACCAGGCGGGGGCCCGCGCCCCCGGCTGCGCGAACCACGCGCGCAGCACCGAGATCAGCAGCAGGTCGAGCAGCCGGTCGAGGAGGACCTCCTGCCCCGGCTCGTCCTTGACGATCTCGGCGGAAAGCATCGGCAGCAGCACCGCGTCCCAGTCGCCCTCGCGCAGCACGAGCACCCGGGGCAGGGCGCGCAGCAGCCGCGCGCTGACCTCCAACTGGAGCCGGTAGGTGCCGATCAGCAGCTCGGTCGGCCCCTCCGGGTCCGTCCCCCAGGTGCGCACGCCCAGGTCGAGCGCCTCGCACAGGTCCGTCCCGTCCAGGCCGACGCTGCATCCGCCGGGCAGGACGTCCGCCTCCGGCGCGGTGGCCGGGTCGTCCGCCACCGTGTACGGGGCGGGCCCGCGCACCACGGCGATGTCGCCCACGCCCAGCCGGACCGGCTCGCCGCCCTCGGGCAGGATCCACCCGCCGCCGCGCGTCACGCAGGCCAGCGTGAGCGGCGCCTCGTCCCGCACCCTGATGCCCCACGGCGGGGCCAGGACCGTCCGCAGCAGGAAGGCGCCCCTGGCCCGGGGCCCGTCGAGGAGGCTGGTCAGCGCGTCCATATGGATGAGCGTAGACGCACGCGCATGCGGGTGAGCCTGCCGACGATGGTCCGGCGGCTCGGGAGCGGGTGGAGTGGGGGCATGAGCGAAACATCCCTCGACAACATCCGTGCCGCCGAAGCGGCGACGATCGCGAACGGCCGGATCCTGGTCCTCGGCGCCACCGGCAAGACCGGCCGCCGCATCGCGGGGCGCCTCCCCGGGGCCCGCCTCGGCTCCCGCTCCGGCACCCCGCCGTTCGACTGGGAGAACCGCACCACCTGGGAGCCGGTCCTCGAAGGCGCCGAGGCGGTCTTCATGAGCTACTACCCGGACATCGCCGCCCCGGGCGCGGCCGAGACGATCGGCGCGTTCTCGGAACGGGCCGTGGCCCAGGGCGTGCGGCGCCTGGTGCTGCTGTCGGGGCGCGGCGAGGCCCGGGCGGAGGAGGCCGAGCGGGCGATGCAACGGGCCGGTGCCGCCTGGACGGTGCTGCGCGCGGCGTGGTTCGCCCAGAACTTCAGCGAGGACTTCCTGCGGGAGTCGGTGCTGGGCGGCGAGGTGGTGCTGCCCGCCGCGCCGGGGCTGCTCGAACCGTTCGTCGACGCCGAGGACATCGCCGACGTGGCGGTGGCCGCGCTGACCGACCCGCGCCACGCGGGCCGGGTGTACGAGCTGACCGGCCCCCGCCTGCTCACCTTCGGCGAGGCGCTGGGCGAGATCGCCGCCGCCACCGGCCGGGAGGTCCGCTTCCGCCCGGTCTCCCCGGTGCGGTACGCGGAGGTCCTGGCGGGTGCGGGGCTGCCGCCCGAGGCGGTGGCGCTGCTGACGGAGGTGTTCACGGCCGTGCTCGACGGGCGCAACGCCCGCGTGACCGCCGACGTGCCCACGGTCCTGGGCCGCCCCGCCCGGGACTTCAGCACCTACGTCGCCGACGCGACGGCCGGTGGCGCCTGGACCACCGCTGCCGCCGCCATCCGGGCCTGACGCGCCCTCCATGTTCCGGGTGGGGCGGCTTCTACGCCTGGCCTAGGTGGCGCGCGGTCTCCCGGGTATCTGTTTCGTGCGGATGCACGAAAAGAGGCACCTACGGGGGGAGGGTTCGTGGGTGTTCGCCGTCCCGGTGACCGGTCGGCTTGTGGGGTGGAAGAGGTGGGTGTCCGAACGGGCGCAGCGGATGGCGGTGGTCTTGGGTCGGTCTGCTTGTGGCGGGCTAGGGTGGCGCGCACCCTTCGGGCCTGCTCTGGCCGCACGTATTCGTCGTTACCCGCGCG
>NZ_LAVK01000356.1 GCF_001083795.1 Streptomyces sp. SBT349 | reverse complement strand
GGGCGGGAGGGGGCGACCCTGGCGGAGCTGTACGCGCTGCGCAGGGGCACCGCGCCGGCGTCGGTTCCGGCGCCGCGGCGGGAGGCGGGCACCGGGGCCTATCTGTAGGGGACGCGGAGCGCCACCGTCACCGTGCGTGACGGATTGTCAGTGGGGGGTGCCAGAATCGGGGACATGAGCGAGGAGACGGGCACGAGCGTGACGGACGGTGAGGGCGACGCGCGGGTCGCGGGGCTGGTGGAGCGGGCCGCGGCGGGCGAGCGGCTGGCGTTCCTGTGCTTCTGGGGGCACCGTCCCGAGCGGGACGGGAGCGTCGGGGCGGGATGCCTCAGCCAGTGGTGGCCCGCGCCGTTCGAGGTGGACGGCGTGCGGTACGCGACGGCCGAGCACTGGATGATGGCGGGCAAGGCGCGGCTCTTCGGGGACGAGGAGGCGAGGGAGCGGGTGATATCCGCGTCGCATCCGCGGGCCGCCAAGGAGGTGGGACGCGCGGTGCGCGGCTTCGACGAGGAGACGTGGCGGGAGCACCGGTTCGGTCTCGTGGTCGAGGGCGGCGTCCACAAGTTCGGGCAGCGCGAGGATCTCTCGGCGTATCTGCTGGGCACGGGGACGAGGGTTCTGGTGGAGGCCAGTCCGCGGGACCGGATATGGGGGATCGGACTGTCCGCGACGGACGAGCGCGCGCGGGACCCGGCGCGCTGGCGCGGATCGAATCTGCTGGGCTTCGCGCTGATGGAGGCCAGGGAGCGGCTGGCCGGCGCGGCCGGGCCCGGGGCGTCGGCGGGGCCGGCGCCGTCTCAGCCGGAGCGGCGGAACGCCCGCCGGTAGGCGACCGGGGTGGTGCCGAGCGCCCGGCCGAAGTGCTGCCGCAGACCGTCCGCCGAGCCGAGGCCGCTGCGTTCGGCGACGGCGTCCACGGGGAGGTCGGTGGTCTCCAGCAGTTCGCGGGCGCGGGCGAGACGCTGCTGGATGAGCCACTTCAGCGGCGTGGTGCCGACCTCGCGGTTGAAGTGGCGCAGGAAGGTGCGCTCGCTCATGCCGGCGCGCCGGGCCATCTCCGCGACGGCGAGCGGCTGGTCGAGCCGGGCCAGCGCCCAGTCGAGCACCGGGGCCAGGCCGGTCCCCCGTCCCTCGGGGCGCGGGCGGCGGGGCGGGACGTACTGCCGCTGGCCGCCCTCCCGGTGGGGGGCGACGACCATCTGGCGGCCGATGGCGGCGGCGACCGCGGAGCCGTGGTCGGCGCGCACGATGTGCAGGCACAGGTCGATGGCGGCGGCGGTGCCCGCGCTGGTGAGGATGTCGCCGTCGTCCACGTAGAGGGCGTGGTCGTTGACGTCGACCCGCGGGTGGCGGCGGCGCAGCTCGTCCGCGTACATCCAGTGGGTGGCGGCCTCCCGGCCGTCGAGCAGCCCGGCCGCGGCCAGGACGAACGCGCCCGAACAGAGGGAGGCGACGCGGGCGCCGGCGGCGTGGGCGGTGCGCAGGGCGTCGAGCAGGCCGTCCGGGGGCCGGTAGCCGTCCATGACGCAGGCCGGGACCACGACGAGGTCGGCGCGGGCCAGCTCGTCGAGGCCGTGCTCGGTGCGGAGCGTGAGTCCGCCGGGTCCCCGGTGGCGCGGCCCGCCGGGCGCGGTGGCGCAGAGCAGGAGTTCGTAGTGAGGGGAGCGGAAGACGGCACAGGGGAC
The DNA here is from genome assembly GCF_001083795.1 of Streptomyces sp. SBT349. Taxonomy (GTDB): domain Bacteria; phylum Actinomycetota; class Actinomycetes; order Streptomycetales; family Streptomycetaceae; genus Streptomyces. Next base: position 5,743 of record NZ_LAVK01000356.1, on the reverse strand, counting down.
GGCGAGTTCGAAGAGGGAGGTCTCATCGAGCAGGGCCACGGCGACGCGGGCGGGTGCGGTCATGGCGTAAATCTACGGCATCACGTCGTTTTCGCCACTGTCCTCGCGTCCGCCCAGGTCACAGGCTTGACGCATGAGACGAGAATGGCAGGTGAGCGTGGCGGGCCTGGCCGCCATCGGGGTGGGCTTCGGCTTCGCCCGGTACGGATACGGGCTCTTCCTTCCCGAGTTCCGCGACGAGTTCGGCCTGTCGGTGACGGCCGTGGGCCTCATCGGCAGCGCGACCTACGCCAGTTATCTGGTGGCGCTGCTCGCGGTCGGCGCGCTGGTCGCCCGGTGCGGCCCCCGGCCGCTGGTGGTCGCGGGCGGCGCGGCGGCGACGGCGGGCATGGCGCTGGTGGCCTGTGCGGGAGGAGCGGCGCAGCTCTCGTTCGGCCTGGTGCTGGCCGGGGCCAGCTCGGGCCTGGTCTGGGCGCCGTTCTCCGACGTGGTGGACCGGGTGGCCCGTCCGGCCGCGCGGGGGCGGGTGATGGGCGCGATCGCGTGCGGGACGGCGTTCGCCGTGCTGGTGGCGGGACCGCTGGCGCTGCTGACCCGGGACACGGGCTGGCGGTTCGCGTGGCTGGCGTTCGCCGCCGCCGGCCTGGTGGCGACCTGGTACAACGCCCGGGTGCTGCCACGGGGCAGCGGCCGGGCCGCCGCCCGGGGACGCGCGGGGGCGGGCGCCGGAGCGCGCGCGGCGGAGGGGCTGCGGTGGCTGGCCGTGGGGCGGGCCGTTCCCCTCTACGTGACCGCGCTGGTCTACGGGCTGGCGGGGGCCGTCTACTGGACCTTCGCCATCGAGGCCATCGACGGCGGGGCCGCCGTCGAGCCGCTGTTCTGGACGCTGATGGGCGCGGCGGGCACGGCCGGGGTGCTGACCGGGCACGCCATCGCCCGGTTCGGCGCGCGCCGGGTCCACGCCTGGCTCTTCGCGGGGATCGCGGTGGCGCTCGCGCTGCTGGGCACGGCGCCGGACGCGCTCCCCGCCGTGGCCGGCTCCGCGCTGGTGTACGGGCCGAGCTTCATGGCGGGCTCCGGCCTCCTCGCGGTGTGGAGCTACCAGGTCTTCCCCGAGCGCCCGGCCACCGGCTTCACGGCCACGGTGGTCTTCCTCGGCGCCGGAACGGTGGTCGGCCCGGCGGCGCTGGGGGCGCTCGCCGACCGGTTCGGTCTCGGCGCCGCGTTCCTGGCGACCGCGGGGCTGGCGCTGGGGGCGCTCGGGGCGCGCCCCGGGCGCGGGCCGCACCGGCCGGGCGGCCGGGGCGCCGAGAGCCGGAGCCGGCGCCCCGGCGCCTCGCTCCGGCCGGCGGGCTGAGGCCGCGGCGCGGTCTCACTCCCACAGCGCGGTGCGGTGGGCGCCCACCAGCGCGGCGACGCGGGCGAGGGCGTCCTCCGCGGGCAGGGGGTCCAGGCGGCGGCCGTCGCGCAGGCGCAGCGCGACGCGGCCGTCCGCCGCCTCCCGCGCGCCGATGACGGCCTGGTACGGCACGAGCCTGGCCTCCCGGACCCGGGCCCCCAGGCTGCCGCGCCCGGGAGCGGCGACCTCGGCCCGCAGCCCCAGGGCGGCGCAGCGCCCGGCGAGGTCGGCGGCGTCGGGGAGTTCCGCCTCGGAGACCGGCAGGACGGCCACCTGGGTCGGGGCGAGCCAGGCGGGGAACGCGCCGCCGTGCCGCTCGATGAGGTGGGCGACGGCCCGCTCGACGCTGCCCACGATGCTCCGGTGCACCATGACGGGCCGGTGCCTGGCGCCGTCCGCGCCGATGTAGCGCAGGTCGAACCGCTCGGGCTGGTGGAAGTCGACCTGCACGGTGGAGAGGGTCGACTCGCGCCCCGCGCCGTCGGCGACCTGCACGTCGATCTTGGGCCCGTAGAACGCGGCCTCGCCCTCGGCCGCCTCGAACGGCAGCCCCGAGCGTTCCATGACCTCGGTCAGCAGCACCGCGGACCGCCGCCACATCTCGGGGGCGGCCACGTACTTCCCGCCGGGCCCGGGGAGGGAGAGCCGGTAGCGGGCCGGGCTGAGGCCGAGCGCCTCGTACGCCCGGCGGATCATCTCCAGCGCGCCCCGCGCCTCCTCCGCCACCTGGTCCAGGGTGCAGAAGATGTGCGCGTCGTTCAGCTGGATGGCCCGCACCCGGGTCAGCCCGCCGAGCACCCCCGAGAGCTCGGAGCGGTACATGCCGCCCAACTCGGCGATCCGCAGGGGCAGTTCGCGGTAGCTGTGGGCGCGGGAGCGGTAGATCACCGCGTGGTGCGGGCACAGGCTCGGCCGCAGGACGACCTGCTCGCCGCCGAGGTCCATCGGCGGGAACATGTCGTCGCCGTAGTGCGCCCAGTGTCCCGAGATCTCGTACAGTTCCCGTTTGCCCAGCACCGGCGAGTACACGTGCCGGTACCCGGCCCGCCGCTCCTCGCCGCGGATGTACTCCTCCAGGGCGTGCCGCACGGCCGCCCCCTCGGGCAGCCAGTACGGCAGCCCGGCGCCGATCAGCGGATCGGTGTCGAACAGGTCCAGCTCACGGCCGATCCTGCGGTGGTCGTGCATGGCGGTCTCCTCGCGGACATCGGGCGAGCGACCGCAGCACGAAGCCCCGGGGCACTCGCCCCGGGGCTTGTCGGTCGGACATGGTCAGCGCGCCGGGACACTCTCCGGCGTCGTCGTCATACCAGCGCGCTTCATGCCGGCCACCGTAGCAAAGGCGCGAGTGGCCGCGCCCGCCCATTCCCGCTGCCCGCCCATTCCCGCTGCCCGGCAGCGAACGGGGAACCCTCACGGGCGCGGGCCCCGGACCGGTTCCGGGGGGCGGCCGTCGGGTCAGGTCAGCGCGGGCATGATGTGGTCGTGGATCAGGCGTAGCTGGGTGTCGACGTCGGCGACCTGGTCGAGGTCGCGGCCGGTGAAGGCGCGCACCAGGCCGCGGTCGGTGATGGCGCAGATCATGTGGTTGACGCCGGCCGGTGCGATGTCCCGCCGGATCTTCTCCAGGCACTCCTCGGGGGTGCCGGAGACGGAGAGGCGGTCGGCGAGGCACGGGCTGGTCAGCTCGATGCCGCGGGCCAGGTCGCCACCCGCGATCGCGTCGATGACGGGCGCGAGCTCCTGCGGGTCGACGCCGTTGCGGAGCAACTGCTCCTTCGGCATGGACGAGGCGTAGATGCCGACCATGCTGCGGGCCGCCTCCTTGGCCCGTGCGGAGTCGGGCCCGGTGGCGAAGACCACCCAGGCCCCGATGTCCAGGTCCCGCCAGTCCTTGCCCGCCCGCTCGGCTCCGGCCCGGATGTGACGTACCGCGTAGTCGTACGCCTCGCGGGTGTAGCTCAGCGCGTGGTGGCAGCCGTCGGACAGCTCGCCGGCCGCCTCGAAGGACCTGGGCCCGCGCATGGCGCCCAGCATCAGCGGCAGGCGCTCCTGGACGGGCCTGGCGAAGGTGAACAGCCCGTCGTAGGTGAAGAACTCGCCGTCGTAGGTGATCGCCCCGCTGTCCAGCAGGGTGCGGACCACATGCAGACCCTCCTTCACGCGGGACAACGGCCGGGTCTTCGTCCAGTCCATGCCGTACTGCGCCAGCAGCCCGAAGTTCCCGCTGGAGAGCACGCCTTCGGCCCGGCCGCCGGACAGCTCGTCGAGCGTGGCCAGCGACTGCGCGATCAGGCTCGGCTCGCGCAGGGTGACCGGGGAGACGCTGGGACCGAAGCGGATGCGGCGGGTCTGGCCGGCCGCCACCGCGAACAGCTGCCACAGGTCCTTGTGCCAGGTCTCGTCGGCGGCGTAGCAGGCGTGGAAGCCGAGATCGTCGGCGAGGCGGATCGACGCCAGGGACTCGTGCAGGGGGTAGTCGGGGAGCAGGGCGTAGCTGAACTTCATGTGCACCACCGGAATCCGATCGGGACACGTCGGCAGAGGACCACTCCCAGCGTCTCCGGGGTCGCCCGCGGGAAACAGTCCCGTCTCGGCCACGTCCGCCACCCGCCCGGGGCGTTCCGCGGCCTCGACGGCGAGCGGGATCGAGCGGGATCGACCGGGGCGATCCCGGGTCTGTCCTCATGTGACGGCGTTCGACCGCCTTGGTGTGACCTTAGACACACCATCTGCCACCTTCTGCCCACAGGAGTGCACAGACTCCAAAAGTCAGCAGGTCAGAGGCTTGTCCCGACTTGCCCTTTCTATGATCATCTTACTTCACGCGCACGTGCAAACCCACCCGGTGACAATTTCTTCGAGAGGCATGCGTGACCGCTCTTGCGAATCGCTTAGGTGGGTGGTGAGGCCCAACCAGCCTCCGGCAGCGGCCTGTTGGCCGTGGCCGACGTCGATGAAGAGGAACCGATGTCGAACTTCGCTGTCTGCGGCCTGGCGGGTGGACGGACCGCCATGTACGACGGGAGGCCGTCGTGAGGGAAGAGGATCTCCCGGAGGGCAGTCCCTACGAGGCCGGTATCAGCCCGCCCGTGCAGGTGGATCTGCCGCTGGACGCCGAGGCGTTCTACCTCGTGCACCAGGGGATGTACCACGCCTACGCCGAGGCCCACCTCGGCAACAGGCGCGCGGCCGAGGAGGCGGCGCACCTGGTGTTCGCCGAGTTGCTGGCCGGCTGGGCCGAGCTGCTGACGGAGGGCAACCTGGAGCAGAGCGCGTGGCGCGTGCTGCGGCGGGTGGTCCGCGAGCAGCTGGAGGTCGAGGGGCGGCTGCCCGCGTACATCGTGAACGGCCCCGTGGCGCAAATGCTGCGCGCCGCCCAGGGGCGGCTGGCGAAGATGGAGAGCTCGCGGGGCGTGTACACGGCGATCGCCGAACTGCCGCCCCGGCAGTGCGACGTGATCGTGCTGCGGCACATCCTGGGGCACCCCACCAGGACGGTCGCCAGTTTCATGGGGCTGGACGACCGGACGGTGGACTACCACCACCGCCGGGCCAAGGAGCGCCTGCGGGTGCTTCTGGGGCTGCCCGCCGATCCCGCTCCCGAGAACCACGAGAAGGAAGAAGGACTCCGGTGACCACACCGACCGTCGACGAGCTGCTGGACACCCTCCAGATCCCCATGTCCTCCGCGTCGTTCGACGCCGCCGCCGGGCTGCGCCGCCTGGCAGCGGAGGCCGCCGGGCGGCCGGCACGCCGGGCGGCGAGTCCGGAGCTCGTCCGCGCCAGGCAGGCCAGGCAGACCCTCAACCTGGTCTCCGGCTGGGTCCTCGACCGGCCGGGCGCCGCCCGGCACCTGTCCCATCTGGTCGAGGACCCTCCGCCCGATCTCCCGGCGGAGCACAAGGACTTCGCCGCCGGGACGATGGTGTTCGCCTGCCTGCTCTACCTGACCGGGCGGCGGGAGAGCGCGCAGTTCTGGTGGCAACTCGCCGCGGGCGCCGGCGACCGCGCCGCCGCCTACTGCCTCCACCTCCACCACCGGGAGCTCGACGAACCCCACGAGGCCACCCACTGGTACCTCCAGGCGCGCGAACCCTCCGAGTCCGAGGCGGAGCCCGGGAACCCGCTGATCAACAACGCCATCGACGTCCTGGAGAGCCTCGCCCGCTACTCCGGGAAGCACGGCCGGACCAGAGTCCCCACCGAGTCCCTCGAGGCCGAGGTCGACCGCCTCGACACCCGCGACACCTGCGGCATCGTCACCCTCCCCAACCTCCGCCTGGCCGACCGCCTCCGCCAGGTCGCCAGCCGCCGCTGACCACCCCGGCCACCCGGCCACCC
>NZ_LAVK01000355.1 GCF_001083795.1 Streptomyces sp. SBT349 | reverse complement strand
GGGCAGGGTCGGGACGCGGGCCAGGAGGTCGCGCAGCGGCCGGGTCCGGTGGCCGCTGTGCCGCTCGTACTGGGCCGGGTCCCAGCGGGAGGCGGGAGAGGGAGAAGCCATGCCGGGGAGTATATCTTGATATCAAGACACTCCATATCGTGAGACTTCATATCGACAGAACGCCTAGACTGGGCCCATGGAGGACGAGGTTGACCGGCTGGTGGCCGCCTGGCGGCGCGAGCGGCCGGACATCGACGTGGAGCCGCTCGAAGTGCTGAGCCGGGTCAGCAGGCTGGCCCGCCACCTCGACCGGGCGCGCCGCCTGGTCTTCTCCGAACACCACTTGGAGCCATGGGAGTTCGACGTCATCACCGCTCTGCGCCGGGCGGGCCACCCGTATCAGCTCTCCCCGGGCCAGCTCCTCACCCAGACGCTGGTGACCTCGGGGACCATGACCAACCGCATCGACAGGCTGGCGAAGAAGGGGCTGGTGGGCCGGCTGCCCGACCCCAGCGACCGGCGCGGGGTGCTGGTGCGGCTGACGCCGGCGGGCCAGCGTCACGCGGACGAGGCGCTGTCCGGCCTCCTCGCCCAGGAGCGGGCGCTGCTCGGCGAGCTGACCACGGCCCAGCGCCGCGAACTGGCCGCGCTGCTCAGGGCGCTGACCGCGCCGTTCGACAACACCCCGGTGTGAGGGCCTGAGGGGCTGAGGGGCTGACGCGCACGGGGGACGCGGGGCGCCCTGCGGAGACTCAGGGCGGGCCCTCCGCGGGCTGGACACCGGCCCTGCGGGCCAGGGCCACCGCGGCGAGGGTGGAGTGGACGCCGAGCTTGCCCAGCACGTTCTGCATATGGGTGCGGACGGTGTGGGGGGAGAGGTAGAGCCGCTCGGCGACCGCCTTGCGGCCGAGTCCGGCCAGCATGCAGCGCAGCACCTCCAGCTCGCGCGGCGTCAGCGACTCGACGAGGCGCTCGTGCTCGCTGCGGTGGTGGCGGTCCCGGTGCAGCTCGCGCAGCACGCCGGTGAGCAGCGCCGGGGGCACATGGGTCTCGTCGCGCAGGACCCCGCGGACGACCTGGAGCAGCCTGGCCAGGGAGCTGTTCTTGGCCACCCAGCCCGAGGCGCCCGCGCTGAGCGTCTGGGCGGCCCGCACCGGATCGTCTTCTGCCGCGAGCATGACAGCGTGGAGGCCGGGGAAACGGTCCCCCACGGTCGTCAGCAGCGCGTCCTCGTCGGGGGCGGCGGCGCCGTCGAGCTCCACGTCGAGCAGCAGCACGTCGAAGGGCGGCTCCCCGTTCGGCCGGCCACGCTCCAGCACGTGCAGGGCCGCGGACACGGTGCCCACGGCGATGGCCTCCACATCCTGTTCCGCGGTGAGCGCGGTGGCCAGTGACTCGGCGAAGATCCGGTGCCCGTCCACGACCAGCACCCGAATTCGGTCCACAACTGCCCCTCGGCTGACAATGCCCTCGGCGAACACATGGGTGGGCCCGGCGGGCGCGGCGCCGGTACACCACCTCCGCCGACCGCTACGGCCGCCGCCGCTCGGCACCGGTGTCAGGCCACGGCGCCGCACCCACCTGTCTCGCCCCCTGATCGGCACCGGCCCCCACCGGTGCTGCTCTTCAGAGTACGGGCGCGGGCCGGTGGCGGAAGTGGTTTCGCGGAAGAGCCGATATCGAAGCGATCACAGCGGGAGGCGCTGCGCCCCCGCCGAGGGGATGGCCTCGAACACGCGGGGCGCTCCGTGCCCCGCGGCGTCGAACGCTTCGAGCACGGCCGCGCCGACGGCCTCCGCCGCGGCGTCGTCCACGAGCACGACGGCCGAGCCGCCGAACCCGCCGCCGGTCATCCGGGCGCCGAGGGCACCGGCGGCGACCGACGCCTCGACCACCAGGTCGAGCTCGGGGGAGGAGACCTCGAAGTCGTCGCGCAGCGAGGCGTGTCCCTCGGTCAGGACCGGGCCGATGTCGCGGGCGCGGCCCGCGTCCAGCAGCTCGATGACGCGCTCGACCCGGCGATCCTCGGTGACCACGTGCCGCACCCGGCGGCGCACGGCCTCCTGGACGGTCCGGTCGAGGCGGGCGAGGGCGGCGTCGAGCTTCTCGAACGGCACGTCCCGCAGGTACGGGACGCCGAGCGCCGCGGCGCCCGCCTCGCACTCGGCGCGGCGCCTGGCGTAGGCCCCGTCCGCGTGGGCGTGCTTGACCCGGGTGTCCACGACCAGCAGCCGCATGCCCTCAAGGGCCATGGCGAACGGGACCTGGCGGCGTGTCAGATCGCGGGTGTCCAGGTACAGGACGTGCCCGGCGGTGCAGCAGGCGGAGGCCATCTGGTCGAGGATGCCGCAGGGCATGCCCACGAAGTCGTTCTCCGCGCGCTGCGAGAGGCGGGCGACGGTCTCCGGGGCCAGGTCCAGGCCGCCCAGGTCGCTCAGGGCCAGGGCGGTGACCACCTCCAGGGCGGCCGAGGAGGAGAGCCCGGCGCCGGTGGGGACGTCGGAGTCGAACGAGATGTCCGCGCCGCCGATCTCGTGGCCGTCCTCCAGCAGCGCCCAGGCGACGCCCGCCGGGTAGGCGGCCCAGCCCTCGACGGCGCCGGGGGCCAGGCCGTCCAGGGGGACGGTGACCGTACCGCCCCCGGCGTTGCGGGAGCGCAGGCGCAGGGTGCGGTCCCGGCGGCGGGAGACCAGGGCGCGGGTGGTGTGCGGGAGGGCCAGCGGCATCACGAAGCCCTCGTTGTAGTCGGTGTGTTCACCGATCAGGTTGACGCGGCCCGGGGCGGCCCACAGGCCCTCGGGGGCGGCGCCGAACAGCTCCTCGTGGCTCGTGCCGGTCACCGGGAGACCTCCTCTTCCGCTCCGCCGCACCGGGCGAACGACCAGGCGTCGGCGATGATCGCGGCCAGGTCGGTGCGCGAGGGGCGCCAGCCGAGGCGGTCGCGGGCGCGTTCCGCCGAGGCGACCAGGACGGCCGGGTCGCCCGCGCGCCGCGGGGCCTCGGTCTCGGGAATGGGGTGGCCCGTCACCCGGCGGGCGGTCTCGACGACCTCGCGGACGGAGAACCCGTTGCCGTTGCCGAGGTTGCAGATCAGGTGCTCCCCCCGCTCCGCCGCGGTCAGGGCCAGCAGGTGGGCCTCGGCCAGGTCGTCCACGTGGATGTAGTCGCGGACGCAGGTGCCGTCGGGGGTCGGGTAGTCACTGCCGTAGACGGAGATCGCCTCCCGGCGGCCCCGGGCGACCTGGAGGACCAGCGGGATCAGATGGCTCTCCGGGTCGTGGCGCTCGCCGTACTGGCCGGCGGGCGAGGCGTGGGCGCCGGCGACGTTGAAGTACCGCAGCGAGACGGCGGCCAGGCCGTGGGCCGCGCACTCGCCGGTGATCATGTGGTCGACGGCCAGCTTGGAGGCGCCGTACGGGTTCCCGGGGGCGGTGCGCGCGTCCTCGGTGATGGGGGTCGTCTCGGGCTCCCCGTAGACGGCGGCCGTGGAGGAGAAGACCAGGGTCCGCACCTCGGCGTCGCGCATGGCGCGCAGCAGTTCGAGGGTGCCGCCCACGTTGTTGCGCCAGTACTTCTCGGGGTGGTTCACGGACTCGCCCACCTGCGAGCAGGCGGCGAAGTGCAGGACGCCGTCGTAGGAGGGGTCCAGGTACTTCCCCGCCTCCTGCACGCGGCCCTCGACGAAGTCGGCCCCGGCGGGGACGCCCTCGGCGAAGCCGGTGGACAGGTCGTCCAGGACGGTCACGCGGTGCCCCGCGGCCAGCAGGTGGGCCGCCACCACGCCGCCGACATATCCGGCGCCGCCGGTCACCAAGTACGTGCTCATGCGCTGCTCGCCACCTCTCGCAGCCGGTCGGCAGCAGCCTCCGGCAGTACGTCACTCACGAAGGCGCCCATGCCGGACTCCGAGCCGGCCAGGTACTTCAGCTTGCCGGGGCTGCGCCTGATGGTGAACAGCTCCAGGTGCAGCGCGAAGTCCTCGCGGGCCCGGCTCCCGAGGGAGAAGGGCGCCTGATGCCAGCCGGAAATATAGGGCGTCGGAGGCGCCTGGGGGCCGAAGATGCGGTCGAAACGGCGGAGGAGCTCCAGGTAGACCGCGGGGAAGTCGTCGCGCGCCGCCTCGTCGAGTGCGGGCAGGTCCGGGACCCGGCGCCGCGGGTAGAGGTGCACCTCGTAGGGCCAGCGGGCGGCATGCGGCACGAACGCCGTCCAGTGCGCGGTCTCCAGGACCACGCGCCTGCCGTCGGCGCGTTCGGACGCGAGCAGCTCGTCGTAGAGGTTGCGGCCGGTGGCGTCGCGGTGCGCCGCGACGCTGTCCAGGGCGCGCCGGGTGAACGGCGTGACGAACGGATAGCCGTAGATCTGGCCGTGCGGGTGGGCGAGGGTGACGCCGATCTCGGCGCCGCGGTTCTCGAAGCAGTAGACCTGCTCGACGCCGGGGCGGCGGGAGAGCTCGGCGGTGCGGTCGGTCCAGGCGTGGAGCACCAGGGCGGCCTGCTCCTCGCCGAGCTGGGCGAACGAGGCGTCGTGCGCGGAGGTGAAGCAGACGACCTCGCACCGGCCCGCCTCGCCGCCGAAGGAGGGGAAGCGGTTCTCGAAGACCGCGACCTCGTAGCTGTCCGCCGGTATCTCGCTCAGCCGGTCGCCCCGGGTGGGGCAGAGCGGGCACTGGTCGGCGGGCGGGTGGTACGTGCGGCTCTGCCGGTGGGCCGCGTAGCCGACGGGCTCGCCGAGCAACGGGTTGTGGCGGACCTCCGAGAGGGAGGCGGCGGGGTCCACGGGCGGAAGGGGCCGGCGGTCCACGGCGTCGCGGGCCGCGCCGTCCCCCCGGTCGTAGTAGATGAGCTCACGGCCGTCGGCCAGGCGGGTCGTGGTTCTCTTCATCACCCAATCCAGATCCAGACGCGGCGCACTCCAACAGAATCAAACATAAGGAAGCATACCGCTACAGGGCGCGTCAACGGATCTGCCGGGACGAGGCCGGATGAGGTGGGGAGCGGCTCAGCGCCCGGGGAGCGCGGAGAGGTGGTCGAGGAGGCCGGTGCGGACCGCGAGGGCCGCGGCCTCCAGGCGGGAGGCGGTGCCGAGCTTGGTCAGCAGCCGCTGCACATGGGTGCGGGCCGTGCTGGGGGCAACGCCGAGACCGGCCGCGATGCGCCGGGTGTCCTCGCCGTCCACGATCCGCATCAGCACGTCGGCCTCCCGCTCGGTGAGCAGGGCGGCGAGCCGCGCGCCCTCCGCCTCCGCGCCGACGCGCGGGTGCAGCAGCTCCGCGAACGCCTCCCGCAGCAGCTGGGGCGACACCGCGGCCTCGCCCGCCTTGGCCTTCACCATGGCGCGTTCCACCCCGTCGATGCGCTCGTCGTGCCGCACGTAGCCGCGCGCCCCGGCGGCGAACGCGGCGGCGACGCCCCGCGGCCTGGGCACCGGGCCCAGCACGACGACGGCCACCCGGGGGCACTCCCGGCGTATCCGCTGCACGGGGTCGAGCGCGCCCGGGGCGTCCGGTTCGAGGGAGCCGAGCAGGCAGACGTCGGGCTGCTTGCTCACCACCAGGTCGGCGCCCCGGGCCACGGGCGCGCCGGCCCCCAGCACCCGGTGGCCGCGCACCCGCAGCGCCGAGGCCAGCGCCTCGGCGACCAGCCGTCTGTCGTCGACCACCACGACCCGCACGCTCATCACGTCTCCGCCCGCCACCGTGGCTCCCCCGCCGTTCCCGCCGTCCCCGCCCTCACCCGCTCACCGGTAGAACAGGAGCGAGCGGATGTCGGGGTCCGCGTCCGCGTAGAACTTCTGGTTCACCAGGGCCAGCGTGTTGTCGTGCCACATCGGCCGCTGGTCGTGGGTGAAGATGCCGCGCATCATGACCCACTCCTCCGTTCTGGCCGTCCGGTCGAGCGCCATCAGGGGGCGGATGTCCTCCGTCGCCGGATCGATGGCCACCACCATGCCCTCCAGGGTGTCGGTCGCCGACTGATAGGCCAAAACCTGTCCGTCCTCGACGCCGAACGGCCGGATCTGACCGCCGTTGATCGGTTCCACCTCGTAGACGGCCTGGCCGGTGGTCAGGTCGAACGCGACGATCGCGTTGGACGGCGAGCCCGGCTCGTTCGTCCCGAGGAAGAGCTGGTCGCCGACGACCTGGCCGAGCCAGCAGCTGTGGAACGAGGTGACCTCGCAGGGGGCCATGTAGCGGCCGTCGTCGTAGTCGAGCTCCGCCGCGATCTCCTGGTGGTTCTCGTCGATCACCCACAGGCGGGAGTTGGTCTCGGCCCAGAGGTCCTCACCGGTCTTGACCGAGACCACCAGCGGGTCGATCGAGACCACGGACTCCACGGAGAGCGGCTGGTCCTCGTGGGTGGCCTCGAACTCCCAGACCCACTGCTCCTCGCCCGCCTCGTTGGTGGCGCGGATGCTGCCGCCCTCCGGGGTGGTGAAGTCGCCGCAGGTGTAGAGCGAGAGCACCGTCTCGTCCACGACCAGGAAGTCGGTCTCCCGGCAGCGGTCGGTCGCGCCGGTCTCCCACAGCTTCGCCTCCTGGCTGATGCTGTAGCCGATGGCACCGACGCCGGTGCCCACGTAGACCGTGTCGCCCAGGATCCAGGGGTAGCTGTCGCTGCTGGTCGGCCACGAGGAGTCCAGCGGCATCGACATGACGATGTCGCCTGTGGAGATGTCGACCACCGTCAGCTCCTCGCAGTTCTGGCCCTGGAGCACCGCGACGCGGTCGTCCGAGACGTTGGGCGAGGCGAGGCAGTCGCCGCCGGCCAGGTCGAGGGAGAGCGTCCAGTTCTCGTCGCCGTTCTCCGTGTTGTAGGAGACGAGCTGGTCGGGCATGACGCGGACCAGGTCGTCGCCCGCGTACCAGGAGCCCCGCGCGTCGATGAGGATGTCCTCCTCGGTGACCTCGGGGACGGGCATCTCCCAGGCGAGCTGGGCGGTGATCGGCTCGGTGGGCAGGCCGCCCTGGGGGGCCTCGCCCCCGGCGCCGCCCTCGTCGCCTCCGCCGCTCTCCCCGCCGGGGTCCGCGCTCGGGGAACCGCCGTCGTCGTCACCGCCGAGGAGGACGAACGCGCCGCCCCCGCCCACCAGGAGCACGAAGGCCGCGGCGACGGCTATGAGGATCTTCGTGCGCTTCCCGCCCGGGAACGGCGGGGACGCGGGCGCGCCGGGCGGCGGGGCTCCGGGCCCCGGCACGCCGAAGCCCTGGGTGGGCGCCTTGTACGGGCCGGGCGCGGTCGGCGCACCGAAACCGGCGCCACCGGTGGCGCCCGGCGCCTCGGACGTCGGGTACGGCGAGGCGTAGGGCTGCGGGTAGGGCGGGGTCTGGTGCGGCGCGGGGGCCCCGGGCGGCTGCTGCGGGTAGCCGTAGCCGGGCTGGCCCGGGGCGCCGCCCGGCATGGCGGGCGGCGCGGAGGGGGGGGGGGGGGGGGCCCCGGGC
>NZ_LAVK01000354.1 GCF_001083795.1 Streptomyces sp. SBT349 | reverse complement strand
GGGCCCGAGCCCACGCCGCGGCCGGAGCCGGAGCCCGCGCTCGCCGCGGCCCGGCCGCCGGACGCGCCGCTGCCCCGGAACGCGCCGCTGAACAAGGCGGAGCTGCACGCCAGCCTGTCCGACCCGGTGCTCGACACGATGACCTTCCTCAACGAGGTCACCCACCGCTTCCCCGACGCGATCTCCTTCGCGCCGGGCCGCCCCTACGAGGGGTTCTTCGACACCGAGCGGACCCTCTCCTTTTTCCGCCGCTACCTCGCCCACCTGACGGACGGCGGCGCCTCCGCCACCGAGGTCTCGACCGCGCTGCACCAATACGGCCCCACGGCCGGGCAGATCCGCGAGCTGATCGCCGACTCGCTGGCCACGGAGGAGGGCATCGACGTCGAGCCCGAGTCCATCGTGGTCACCGTCGGCTGCCAGGAGGCGATGCTCCTGACCCTGCGCGCGCTGTTCTCGGGCCCGCGGGACGTGCTGCTGGTCGCCAGCCCCTGCTACGTGGGCATCACCGGAGCGGCCAGGCTCCTCGACATCCCCCTCACCCCGGTCGAGGAGCGCGCGAACGGCATCGCCCGCGCCGACCTCGAAGCCGCGGTACGGGCCGAACGCGCCCGCGGGCGAAGGCCCCGCGCGCTCTACGTGGTTCCCGACCACTCCAACCCCTCCGGCGCCACCCTCTCCCGGGAGGCCCGCGAGGACCTGCTCGACTTCGCCGGGCGCCACGACCTGCTCATCCTGGAGGACAGCCCCTACCGCATGGTCAGCCAGGGCCGCCCGCTGCCCACCCTGAAGTCCCTGGACCGCGCACGCCGCGTCGTCCACCTCGGCTCCTACGCGAAGACCGTCTTCCCCGGCGCCCGCCTGGGCTACGCCGTCGCCGACCAGCGGGTCACGGACGCCTCCGGCGCGGTCACTCTGCTCGCGGACGAGCTCACCAAGATCAAGAGCATGGTGACGGTCAACACCTCGTCGCTGAGCCAGGCCGTCGTCGCCGGGGCGCTCCTGTCCTCGGGCGGCAGGATCGCCGAGTTCGGCGCCGCGTCGGCCGCCCACTACGGCAAGGCGCTCCGGACGACGCTGGACCAGCTGGCCCGCCACTTCCCCGAGGACCGCCGCGACCGCCTGGGCGTCAGCTGGACCGAGCCGAGCGGCGGCTTCTTCCTCACCCTGCGGGCCGGGTTCGCGACCGACAACGCCGCCCTGATGCGCTCCGCCGGGGACCACGGCGTCATCTGGACGCCGATGTCCTACTTCTACCCCGACGGCGGTGGCGAACGGACCATGCGACTGTCGTTCAGCTATCTGCCGCACGCGCGGATCGAGGAGGGCATCGCCCGCCTGGCCCGCTTCATCGAGGCGGAGCCGCGCGTCCTCGCCGACGCGACGGCGCCCGCGGAGCGGGTCCGATGAGGTCCGCCGCGATCGTCGGGACCGGCCTGATCGGCACCTNCCGTGGCCCTGGCCCTCAGCAGGCACGGCGTCACGGTCCACCTGGACGACGCGGATCCGGCGGCGGCCAGGACGGCGGAGGCCATGGGGGCGGGCTCGGTCGGCCCGCCGAAGGAGCCGGTGGACCTCGCGGTACTCGCCGTGCCGCCCGCCCACATCGGCACCGTGCTGGCCCGCAGCCAGCGCAGCGGGCTCGCCCGCGCGTACACCGACGTCGCCAGCGTCAAGGCCCGCCCACAGGACCAGATTCGGTCCGCGGGCGGGGACCTCTCCAGCTACGTCGGCGGCCATCCGCTCGCGGGCAGCGAGCGCTCGGGGCCGCTCGCCGCGCGGCCGGACCTGTTCGAGGGGCGGACGTGGGTGCTCACCCCTTCGGTGCGGACCGACCGGGCCGCGCTCAACTGCGGGCTCGAACT
The DNA here is from genome assembly GCF_001083795.1 of Streptomyces sp. SBT349. GTDB lineage: Bacteria > Actinomycetota > Actinomycetes > Streptomycetales > Streptomycetaceae > Streptomyces. The sequence continues at coordinate 7,105 of NZ_LAVK01000354.1, read as the reverse complement.
GGTCTCGCTGTGCGGCGCGGTGCCGATGGTGATGGACAGTGTGCGGCACGACCGCGCGGTCGCCCTCACCTCGCACGCCCCGCACCTGATCTCCGCGCTCGTGGCCGCCCGGCTCGCCCCGGCCGAGGAGGAGCACCTGCGCATCTCCGGGCAGGGCCTCCGGGACGTCAGCCGGGTCGCGGCAGGCGATCCGACGCTGTGGGGCGACATCCTGGACGCGAACGCCGACGCGGTGGCCGACGTCCTCGAGGCGTTCGCCGACGACCTGGGCCGGGCGATCGACGCGCTGCGCGCCCTGCGCGGGACCGAGGGACCGGCGAGTAAGCAAGGGGCCGCGTTTCTCGACGAGTTGCTCAGGCTCGGCAACCGGGGGCACGCGCGCGTCCCGCGCAAGGGGGGCGCCGGGCCGGCGGTGTACGTGCCGCTTCCCGTGGTCATCCCGGATCAGCCGGGCTCGCTGGCACGGCTGTTCGCCGCGGTCGGCGAGGCCGGGGTGAACATCGAGGACCTCCGCATCGAGCACGCCGTGGACCAGCCGCGCGGCCTGGTCGAGCTCCTGGTCGAGGAGTCCGCGGCTCCCGGCCTGCGCCGGGTGCTGCGCGCCGACGGCTGGATCATGCGCGACGCCGACATCAGCTGAGACGGGCGGCTGACACCAACGTGACACCGCACGTCAGGCCGCTCCGGGCGCCCTGGCAGTTTCATGCACCACACGTTGCCGCCCGCGAACGGCGTGGCTTAGAAAGGACAGCGGTGCGACGGAAGGGGAAGGATGGCACAGCCAGGGCGAGCCGAGTACCTGCTGATCGAGAGCAGGGCGGCGGCCACCGCGGACGGCGCGGGCTTCTGCCGCGACGCACTGCTCCAGGCCCGCGCGGGCCACGGCGTGCTGCTGTTCCTGCTCCAGGACGGGGTGACCATGGCGCTGCCCGGCCGCTCGGCCGAGGTGAAGGCGCTCGGCGCGGAGGGCGGCCGGATCTGGGTGGACGGCTTCTCCCTCGCCCAACGCGGCCTCGCCGACGCCGCACTGCTGCCCGCGGCGCGGATCGTGGACGTGGACGCCGTGGCCGGTGCGCTGCTCGACCCCGACGTGAGGGTGGTGTGGCACTGATGGCGCGTCCGGTTCCGCGCACCGACGTGCTGATGGTCCTGATGGGCGCGCCGCACGAGTCGGACCTGACCACCAGCGTGCTGCGCCTGGTGCAGGCCATGCTGGAACGCGGCGGCAGCGTCCAGGTGTGGGCCTGCGGCTACGCGACCACACTGACCCAGGCGTCCCTCGGGGCCCACAAGCCGCGCGACATCGCCCACTGGTCGCGCGCCTACCCCTCGACGGCCGCCCTGGTCGGGGAGCTGCTCGCCGCCTTCCCCGGGCGGTTGCACTGGTACGTGTGCCGCTTCTGCAGCGAGGACCGCGGCGCGGGCGAGCAGATGCCCGGGGTCGCGCTGCGCGGCCCCTCGGCCTTCGCCGCCAACGGCGCGGCCGCCGCCAAGACGATGATGGTCGGAGTGCTCTGACATGGCCGACCCGACGCGGCCGACGGTCGAAGGGGCCCAGGTGCTGGCCATCGTGGAACGCGCCTACCGGGGCACGGTGGAGAAGCAGTACGCGGACACCCTGTACCTGGCGGCCGAGCTGCACCGGCAGATGGGCGGCATGGACATCCTGCTGCGCGGCCTGGCCGTCACCTACGCCGCCGCCGGGGCACACGTGGGGCAGCTGAGGTTCGGCGGGCTGCTCATCGACACCCTCACCGACCAGCGTTCCGACGTACAGGTCCTGCTCAGGGCCGGGCTTCGGCTGTACGCGGAGGAGTCCGCGGTGCGCGCCTATGGCCTCGACCGCGAGGGGCGCCTGCTCGACGGCGTACGAACGATCTCGACCACTGAGGCCGCGGCCCGGTGGTCCGACTACCGGACGGTGTGCTTCCTGTGACACCTCCTGAGAAACGGAGACAGCCATGACCACGTCGCCCTCCCGCCCCGCCATCCGGCTCGACAAGGAGGAGCTGCGCACCACCATCGCGCAGGTCCTCGATGTCGAGGTCGCCGAACTGACCGACGACGCCAGCTTCACCGACGACCTCGAGGTCGACTCCCTGATGGCCCTGGAGGTCGTGGTCGTCCTGGAGAAGACGTACGGGCTGCGACTGGACGAGACCGAACTGCGCAGCGTCACCTCCCTGGACAGCGCCTACCGGCTGCTGTCCGGAAGGCTGTCCGCGGCGTGACGGCGGGAGCGGGGCGCCGGCGCGTCGCCGCCGGACCTCCGCTCCGCGCGCGCCGTAAGAGAAAAGAAAAGGAGAGCCGTGCACGAACGTGAGTTCCGCGCCTTCGTGTCCGTGGCCGAGATCGGGCGCATGGACCAAGCGGCGAAGGCGCTGGGATATTCACAGCCCGCCATCAGCTATCAGATCAAATGCCTGGAACGGGTGCTGGGCATCAAACTGTTCACCCGCGATTCGACCGGCGCCCACCTCACCCGGGAGGGCCGGATGATCCTGCCGTCCGCCCGCGTCGTTCTCACCCTCATCGAGAGCATGAAGCTCATCGATCGCTCGAAGGGCGCCCGCCCGGCCTGACCCGGGCGGGCGCCACCCGCCGCGGGGGCCCCGCGCCGCCGGGCACGGCGCCGCGGGGCCCCCGCGCGCGGATCAGGCCGCCGAGGGCGAGCGGCCCAGCACCGTCAGGTACTCGGGCAGCCGGGCCCACACCTCGGGGGTGTAGAAGTGGCCGCCGGGCAGCCAGGTCGCCTCCAGGGGGCCGCCGTTCAGCAGCCGCCACCGTTCCGGCGCCTCCGCGCCGATGCTGTCGTCCTCGCCGAGCAGCACCTGGACCGGCACCTCGACCCGGTCGCCGGCGCCGTACCGGTAGCTGTTCATGATGCCGAGGTCGGCGCGGAGGATCTCCACGGCGATCTGCATGATGCCCTCGTCGCCGAGGATGCTCTCGGGCAACTGGCCCTTGGCGCACATCCAGTCGATGAGCTGCTGGTCGGTGTCGTTCGGCTCCGGCCGGTGCCGTGTCGCGTTCCGCCACAGGGCCGGGGAGTCGGCGGCCGACAGCGCCAGCGACTGCGGCGCGGGCAGCCCCTCGGCCGAGGCGCGCCGCGCCAGATCGAAGGCGGCCCAGGCGCCCATGCTGTGCCCGAAGAGCACGTAAGGGCGCCGGGCGATGCCGCGCAACGCCGTCAGCGCGTCGTCCAGCATGTCCCGCCAGTCCTTGGCGAACGGCTCGGTGAAGCGGCCCTCGCGGCCCGGGTAGCAGTGCAGGACGAGCTCGACGTCCTCCGGCAGCGACCGCGCCCAGGGCCGGAACGGCGCCGTGCCGCCCCCGCAGAAGCTCAGGCACAGCAGGGTACGGGAGGCGTGCGGACGGGGCAGCGGACGGATGGCGGAAGGGGGCACCTGGACTCTCCCTGCGGACGGGGACTGAGCGGCGACTGTACGCGCCGATCCGCGAACCTGCGGAAGGGCACTGCGAATTCTTCGATGCCGGATGGCGGCGCGAGGAGGGGCCCCGGCCGCGCGGGGCGCCGCCCGGCAGCCGCGGGAGCCCGACCGCCGCGATCCGCAGGCCCGTTCCGGCGGGTGGCGCCAGGGTGAGGGAACGTCACGCGCCACGCAACCGCCGATCGAATTTCTCTGTCTCAAAACTTTGAAGCGCCGGTCCCGGGGCCGCCCACAAGAAACTCTTCGGATTCTTTAATACGGACTTTTGGCCGCCCGCCCCGCTCGCGAGGATGGGTGGCCCGTGACCGAGAGGCCGTGCAGTGGAGACCATCCGAGTCGAAAGTCTGAGCAAGTCGTATCCGAAATCCGAGCGTCCCGCGCTGTCGGAGGTGAGTTTCACCGCCAGGCCCGGCACCGTTCTCGGACTCCTCGGCCCCAACGGGTCGGGAAAGACCACCACCGTGCGCATCCTGGCCACCCTGCTGCGCCCGGACGGCGGGCAGGCGTGGATCGACGGCCATGACGTCGTGGCGCAGCCGCAGCAGGTGCGCGCGGCCATCGGTCTCACCGGCCAGTACGCCGCGGTGGACGACGAGTTGACCGGGCTGCGGAACCTGGAGCTGATCTCCCGGCTGCTCGGCGCCTCCCGCCCGGCAGCCCGCGCACGGGCCACCGAGCTCATCGAGCGGTTCGAGTTGGAGGAGGCGGCGGGCCGGATGGTCAAGACCTACTCCGGCGGCATGCGGCGCCGGCTGGACGTGGCCGCGAGCCTGGTGGGCCGCCCCCGGGTGCTCTTCCTCGACGAGCCGACCACCGGCCTCGACCCGCGCAGCCGCAACGAGGTCTGGTCACTGGTCCGCGAACTCGTGGCGGACGGCGTCACGGTGCTGCTCACCACGCAGTACCTGGAGGAGGCCGACCAGCTCGCCAACGACCTGGTGATGCTCGACCAGGGCCGGGTGGTGGCCAGCGGCACTCCGACCGAACTGAAGTCGAAGGCCGGAGGGCTCGCCCTCCAGGTCCGGGTCGTGTCCACCGGGGACTGCGCGCGGGCCGCCGGGCACGTGGCCGCGGTCACCGGCTCGCAGCCCGCCGTGGACGAGGACACCGGGCTGATCGAGGTCCCCGTCGGCGACACCGGGGCGCTGCGCCGGCTGGTCGGCGAACTGGAGGACGCCGGGATCCCGTTCGTCGAGCTCGGGCTGCGCCAGGCGACCCTCGACGAGGTCTTCTTCGCCCTGACCGGCCGCAGCCCGAAGGCCGCCGCGGCGGCCGAAACAGACGCCGACGCGGCGCCGATCGCGGCCGGTGCCGCCGAAAGGACTTCCCGATGACCAGCACCCCACTCGGCGCCCCTGCCGCCCCCGCCGGCGCGGCGGTGGTGGCGGCGGCGCCCAAGGGCAGCCTGCTGACCCACACCTCGGCCCTGGTCGGCCGCAACCTGAGCAAGCTGCGCACCTCGCCGCAGATCGTGGTCTTCAGCGCGTTGCAGCCGATCATCATGATGCTGATGTTCATGGTGCTGTTCGCCGGGTCGGTCTCGGGCAGCCAGTCGGAGTACCTCCAGTTCCTGCTGCCCGGCATGCTCGCGCAGAACGCGGCCTTCATGGTCACCACGGTCGGCCAGGCGATCAACACGGACATCGAGAAGGGCATCTTCGACCGCTTCCGCAGCCTGCCCATCGCCCGCTCGGCGCCGCTGATCGCGCATGTCGTGGGCGACCTCCCGCGCCAGGCGGCCGCCACCGTCGTGATCCTCGGGTTCGGGGTGATCCTCGGCTTCCGCGTGCACACCGACCCGCTGTCGGTGCTGCTGGCGATCCTGCTGGTGCTGCTGGTGTCCTTCGCCTTCTCCTGGATCGCCCTGACCATCGGGCTGATCGCCGACAAGCCCGAGTCGGTGAACATGCTCGTGATGATGCTGCTGTTCCCGCTGGCGTTCGGCAGCAATACCCTGGTCACCACCGACTCGCTGCCCGGCTGGCTCCAGGCCTGGGTCAAGATCAACCCGGTGTCGCACCTCGCCACCGCCGTGCGCGACCTGCTCACGGGACCGGCCTCGTCGGCCGGTTCCGACATCGGCACCACCGTGCTCACCGCCGCCGTCGTCCTCGTGCTGTTCGTGCCGCTTGCGGTCCGGGCGTACGCCCGGCGGCTCTGACCCGGACCGGCCGCTGACCCGACCGGGTCGGCGGCACCGGGCCCGCCCCTCTCTCACCCACACCTTGTCCACCCGAACCCGAAGGGGACATCGACGTGCTTGGCGATACCTCGATGCGCGCCGTGAGCGACAGCGACGGCGGGGATGGCCGTTCGGGACGCGGACTGCCGCTGACCGCCGCGCAGCTGGGCATCTGGCACGCGCAGCAGCTCGACCCGCTCAACGCCGCCTTCCGGGGCGGCGAGTACCTGGAGATCGCCGGGCCGGTGGACGCCGCCCGGCTGGAGCGGGCCGTCCGCCGGGTGCGGGAGGAGGCCGAGACGCTGCGGGTCGTGGTGCTCGACGGCCCCGAGGGGCCGCGGCAGTACGTCGAGGCGGCGGGCGCCTGGCCGCTGCCGGTGGTGGACCTGCGCGGGGAGCGCGACCCGCTCGCCGCCGCCGAACGGGCGATGCGCCGGGAGCTGGCCACCCCCCTGGAGATCGGCGCCCCGGGCGGCGGGCCGCTCTTCGGGAGCGCGCTGTTCGTGCTGGCCGACGACCGGCACCTGTGGTTCCACCACTACCACCACCTCGTCGCCGACGGCTTCACGGTCGCCGCGGTGGCCCGCCGGGTCGCCGAGCTGTACAACGCCGACGGGCCGGACGGCGCGGCAAGCGGCCCCGGCTTCCTGCCCCTGGCCGGGCTCGTCGAGGCCGACGCCGACTACCGCGCCTCCGGACTCCTCGCCACCGACCGGGAGTTCTGGGCGGGGCGGCTGGCCGGCGCCCCCGCGCCCGCGTCGTTGAGCACCCGGCCCCCGGTGCCGCCGCGGGAGAGGATCCGCCGCGGCGTCGTGCTGGACGCCGCCGCGCTCGACCGGCTGCGCGACGCCGCCTACGACGCCGATGTGCCCTGGCCCACCGTCGTGCTCACCGCCGTCGCGCTGTACGTCCAGCGCACCGCGGGGGCCGACGAGGCGGTGCTCGGCGTCCCGGTGACGACCCGTCTCGGCCGCCTGTCCCGCTCCACCCCCGGCATGGTCTCCAACCTGCTGCCGCTGCGGGTCGCGCTCCGCCCGGCCATGACGGTCGGCGAGGCGCTGCTCCACGTCGCGGGCCGGCTCCGCGAGGCCATGCGCCACCAGCGGTACCGGTACGAGGACCTGCGCCGCGAGCACGGCGGGGGTCCGGAGCGCCCGCTGGTCGGCCCCCAGGTCAACGTGATGGCCTTCACCGACGTCGTCACCTTCGACGGACACCGGGCCACCGTGCGCAACCTGTCGATCGGTCCGACCGACGACTTCTCCGTCGTGGTCCACGTCAGCCCCGACGGCGGCGGCCTGCACATCGACCTGGACGGCAACGCCGACCGCTACGACGCGGCGGAGCTCGCCGCGCACGAGACGCGGCTGCTCCACGTGCTGGAGGGGCTGGCCGACGCCGACGGCGCGCTGCCCACCGGCCGCCTGGACGTGCTCCCGCCCGCCCAGCGGGAACGCGCGCTGCCCCCCGC
>NZ_LAVK01000353.1 GCF_001083795.1 Streptomyces sp. SBT349 | reverse complement strand
CTCCTTCGCCCGCGCCAGCAATATGTTTAAAAGAGACCCCCACACCCCCCCCCCCGCCAAACCGGCCCCGCCCCCGGTGGTCGAGGGCGACTCGGAGGACGCCGCCCGACAGGGCGTCCCTTCTGCTGTTCGCCCTGACCCGCACACCGAGGACGGCGCCGCGCTTCTGGACGAAGTCGAGGCGTTCCACCGCCGCTTCAACGCCTTCCCCAGCGAAGCGGCCTACGTGGCCGTCGTCCTGTGGGACGCGCACGCCCACCTGCTCGACTGCTTCGACGCGACGCCGCGGCTCGCGTTCCTCTCCCCGGAACCGGCCAGCGGGAAGTCACGCGCGCTGGAGATCGTGGAGACGCTGGTGCCCTACCCGATGGTCGCGGTCAACGCGTCGGCGTCCGCGCTGTTCCGCGCCGTCTCCGGCATGGGTGAGCGGCCGACGATCCTGTTCGACGAGATCGACACCGTCTTCGGCCCCAAGGCCGGGGAGAACGAGCAGCTTCGCGGGTTCCTCAACGCCGGACACCGCCGGTCCGGGGTGATGTACCGGTGCGTCGGCGACGGCGCCAACCAGACGGTGCAGGAGTTCCCCTCTTTCTGCGCGGTGGCCCTCGCCGGGCTCGGTTCGCTGCCCGACACGATCCTGACCCGCTCGGTCATCATCCGCATGCGCCGACGGGCCCCCAACGAGACCGTCGAGGGGTTCCGCCAGCGCTGGCACGAACGCGAGGGCCACGCGCTCCGCGACCGCCTCGCCAGGTGGGCCGACAGCGCGAGGGAAGGCGTCGAAGGCAGCTTCCCCGAGATGCCCGAAGGGGTCACCGACCGCCCCGCCGACGTGTGGGAACCCCTGCTCGCGGTCGCCGACGCGGCCGGCGGCCCCTGGCCCGCCCGCGCCCGCCAGGCGTGCGTCGAGCTGGTGGCCGCCGCCCGGCAGGACGACAAGGGATCCCTCGGCATCCGGCTGCTGACCGACCTGCGCGACCAGGTGTTCGCGGGCATCGACCGCCTGCCCACCGTCGCCATCCTGGACCGGCTCCACAGCCTGGACGAAGCGCCCTGGGCCGACATCGGCGGCAAGCCGCTCAACCCCCGCGGCCTGTCCAAGATGCTCCGCGAGTACATGACCGCCGACAACGCCCCCATCGCCGCCCGCAACATCAAGACCGGCGGCAGCGTGATGAAGGGCTACTACGCGGCCGACCTCGCCGACGCCTGGCAGCGGTACTGCCCACCCCCACCGGAGGATCCGCTACTTCCGCTACCTCCGCTACCGCGCAGCTCAGAGGCCCCGCCCGGGTAGCGGAAACCCTCCCCGCATCCGCTACCCCCGCGCTTCTTCCCGCTACCGGCCCGGCCATCGCACCCCGGGCCGGTAGCGCCCAATCCGCTACCGCTACCCCGATCCGCTACCTCGATCATGCCCCTGACCAGGGCGGTAGCGGAGGTAGCGGAAGTAGCGGCACTGACAGGACCCCGGCACCGCATGCCCGAAGGGATCTCGCATGCCCGCCCCCAGCACCACCGCCCCCGCGCCCGGCCCGATCGAGGTTCTGACCGTTCCCGAGGCCATGGCCGCCCTCCGCATCAAGCGCGGGAAGCTCTACGACCTCATCCGCACCAAGCAGTTGACCAGCTTCACCATCGGCCGCGCCCGCCGCATCACGGCCGAGTCCATCCGCGCCTTCATCCGCAGGCAGATCGAGGAGAACGACTGATGGCCAAGCGCGCCAACGGCGAGGGCAGCATCACTCGCCGGAAGGACGGGACCTATCACGGCCGGGTCTACGTGACCACCACCAGCGGCGTCCGCAAGCGCGTCTCGGTCTACGGCAAGACTCGCGATGAGGTGCGCCACAAGGTCACCGAACTGCAAGCGCAGGAGGCCAAGGGCGTCCCCCAGCCCGACACCAACATGAAGCTGGAGGAGTACCTGACCTACTGGCTGGCCCGCGTGGTCGCGGTCAACCGGCGGCCGAAGACCTACCAGGGCTACGAGAGTGTCGCCCGCGTCCATCTCGTTCCCGGCCTGGGCCGGAAGAAGATCCGGACGCTCCGCGCGGCCGAGGTGCGGACGTGGCTCGCTCAGGTGGCCGCGGAGTGCCAGTGCTGCAAGCACGGCTTGGACGTGGAGCGGAAGCGCTGCTGCGCGGCGGGGGAGTGCTGCGAGTCGCGGCTCTCGCGGCGCATGGTGCAGTCGATCCACGCCGTGCTGCGGAACGCGCTCCAGAACGCCGTGCGCGAGGAGCTGATCACGCGGAACGTCGCCCAACTCGTGCAGGTCCCGACGCCGGTCTACGACACCGGCAAGGGGCTGAGCGTGACACAGGCCCGGCTCCTGTTGAAAATGGCCGAGGGGGATCGGCTGCACGCGCTCTACGTGCTCGCGCTCGCCATGGGCATGCGGCGCGGCGAGCTGCTGGGGCTCACCTGGAACGCGGTGGACCTCGACCGCGGCTCGCTTATCGTGGAACGCTCCCTGCAACGCGTGAACGGCAGCCTCTCCCTGGTCCGGCCCAAGACGCCGTCCTCGGTCCGGACGGTGCCGCTGCCGCCTCTGGTGGTCGCCGCACTGCTGGCCCACCGCGAGCGCCAGGCACAGGAGCGAGCCGCCGAGGGCGACACCTGGACGGACAGCGGCCTGGTCTTCACCTCCCGGGTGGGCACTCCATTGGAGCCGGACAACCTGCGCCGGTCCTGGTACCCCCTCCGGAAGCGACTCGGCCTCGACCTCCGCTTTCATGACCTGCGCCACTCCTGCGTGACGCTGTTGCTCGACCTCGGTGTGCCGCCGCACATCGTCCAGCAGATCGCCGGGCACAGCGATCACAGCGTGACGATGAAGGTCTACGCCCACGCGTCGCTGGACGAGATGCGGAAGGCGCTCGACCGGCTCGGGAGGCGGCTGGGCTGAGCATTGACGTGCGAAGATAAAAGGCCCGGGCAGATGATCTCTGCCCGGGCCTCTTTCCTGGTCACTGTCAGTACGCCTCGATCGTTCAGTAGCCTGTTGCCCCGGATACGCCGCCGAACTGGCTCGCGATGTGGAGGTTTGGCACCGAGTGTTCGTCCGGCCTCGATTCGCTCTTCCATGCTGGCCAGGGGAGTTGATGCAGATCGATACGCTCTGGCCCTTTAACTTCGCCCTCTGTGTCGGCTAGTCTCAGCCTCCGCTGAGCAAGGGGGGCACATGGCGACGGTTGAGGATGACATAGATGTTCGTGCCAGCAATGCTCGGGACTTGGTAGACGGACAGTTACCCATGACCGCGCGGCAGGAGCACTTCAGCTTAGCGTTCACGCGCATGGTTGCCTATGTGGCTGGCTGTGCGGTCAAGACCCATGAAACCGACTACGAGGGTGTCGATATCACTATCACCTCGTCGGCGGATTATAAGCGATTCTATGGCGCTGAATTCGACCTTCAGCTGAAGTGTACGACGCAGAAGCGCTATCTCGCATCCACTCATATGGCCTGGCCCATGAAGGTGAAGCCATATCGGAAGTTGATACGGCCTAATCGATTTATTCCGGCGTATCTAGGTGTGCTTTTATTGCCCGAGGATGCCGAAGAGTGGCTTTCTGTAGACGAAGATCGCCTGATCACGGAAAGCCGTATGTATTGGCAGGCGGCCTCTAGGCTCGAACCAGACGACGGCGTCCATGAAACTAAAACAGTCTACCTTCCGCGGGCGAACTTATTCGACGGCAGGCGACTGCTTGAGATAATGGCAAATATCGGCGATGATGGGGGAGGCGTTCGATGAGTTCCTCTGCCCTTGACGGCTATCGCGAGGCGGCAGATACTCTGAGCCCGGCGGCTGTTTCCCAGTTTCTCGCAGCGCATGATTGGGAACTTGAGTCGCGGCAGGATCGGGTCCGTGAAATTTGGCGTCTGAAAGATGCGAGCGGACGCGTTGAGGGCAGAGTTATGTTGCCGCTTGCAGGCGAATTCGTGGACTTTGGGAAGCGGTTCGAAGACGTCCTGGTGTCGCTCGGTCATATTCATTCGATGGATGCAGGTGAACTGTACGAGCGGATCATCACCACGCGAGCTGACCTATTCTTCGTTCGCTTAGACCAGATCATGATCGACGGCACGATTCCTTTCCAGCAAGCAGAGAAAACGCTACAAGCGCTCTATAAGATGGTCCGTGCGGCGGCGACCACCGCAGCAGACCCAAGTCATCCGCACCGTGGTCGGCGACCGGCCGGGGTGACTGAGTTCCTCGAAGATGACGTCCGGTTGGGTCATACCAAGCGGGGTAGTTTTGTCTTTACCATCGCCGCCCGACTCGGTGATTATGCTCCAGCGCTGGCGGGCCGATCGGAGTCCGATCCAGTTTCGCCATTTCCCCGTAAAGTCATGGAGACTTTAGCTCGCGGCTTGGAGACAGCCGAATATCTTACTAGGCAGTGGGATGAAGAGATCCTGGAAGCACCCTGGCGGGCCGGGCTTAGCGCGGGGCTAGTCGAGTCGCTAGAGGATATGGTGCAACCATCTCATCTAAGGCGGCTTGATCTTTCATTCGAGTGGGCTGTGACCGAGCCGAGGCCCGACGTTGGGCTAACCACGATTACTTTGGACCGTGACGTCATGGTCGAGTTACCTCGTGTGCGTGAAAGACTGGTGCGACAAGAGGAGCCGCCACGCCGTGAAATGCTGGTGGGCATTGTCAAAAGCCTTAGTAGGGATGAGGCTGTGGACGGGGAAGAGGAAACAGCTTCGATTACGCTTGCGGCCGAGGTTAATGGGAAGCAGCGACACGTCCATCTGACAGTGTCGGGCGAAGATCATGACTGGGCAATAGTTGCGTATAGGCAAAAACTTCCCTTCACGGTAACGGGTGACCTAACCTATGAACGAAGAGCATGGCGTCTTATGGGTGAGATCGCGGTGGATGCTAGCTTCTTGGAGCATCACGCTGCGTCTACCGGTGGGAGCACGCCACAGCCAGAGGCGGAGCAGGACTAACGGGTGGCGGCTGGCGTCGGTTTGAGGAACCGGGCTGGCCTGTGACCAGATGCAGTCCCGGGTGCGACCCACTGGCGCCCGAGAGCGCAGAAGGCGCTCGACGGCATGGGGTCCAGGCCAGGCTGGGCGCGTTGGCGTACCGGTTGGGGTAGACACAAAAACGGGCCCTGGCGGATGATCTCCGCTGGGGCCCGTATGTGCTGCTCAAAGGAAGGTGGCTGGGGCCGGGGTCGAACCGGCGACCTTCCGCTTTTCAGGCGGACGCTCGTACCAACTGAGCTACCCAGCCAGAGCGGTCCTGACGGGATTTGAACCCGCGGCCTCCACCTTGACAGGGTGGCGAGCACTCCAAACTGCTCCACAGGACCTGGCGTGTACGACGCCCTGAACCGGGCCGATGTCGCTGGAGCAGCGTATCACGGGGGAGGGGGCCGCTTGCTCGCCGTTTGTCGAGGCAGGGGGCCGGTGGGGGGCCGAAGGCGTGGGTTGTGACGTTGTAAGGCGTGTGTCAGGATGCGGCGGTTCGCACAAGAACGCGCACGACGAGGGAGAACCGTGACATACGTCGCCTCCGGCAGCCGCTATGACGCCATGCCCTACCGACGCAGCGGACGGTCCGGCCTGAAGCTGCCGGCGATTTCGCTCGGCCTGTGGCACAACTTCGGAGACGCCCATCCGTACGAGACCCAGCGGGCGATCCTCCGTCGCGCGTTCGACCTCGGCGTGACCCACTTCGACCTGGCCAACAACTACGGCCCCGGGCCCGGCGCCGCCGAGCGGAACTTCGGGCAGGTCTTCGCCGCCGACCTCCGCCCCTACCGCGACGAGATCATCGTCTCCACCAAGGCGGGCTACCACATGTGGCCGGGCCCCTACGGGGAGTTCGGGTCGCGCAAGTACCTGCTCTCCAGCCTGGACCGGAGCCTGGGCCGCATGGGCCTGGACCATGTGGACATCTTCTACTCGCACCGCCCCGACCCCGAGACGCCCCTGGAGGAGACCATGGGCGCCCTCGACTCGGCCGTTCGCCAGGGCAAGGCGCTGTACGCGGGGATCTCCAACTACTCGCCCGAGCAGACCCGCGAGGCCGCCCGCATCCTCGCCGGCCTCGGCACCCCGCTCCTCATCCACCAGCCGTCCTACTCGATGGTCAACCGCTGGGTCGAGGACGGCCTGCTGGACACCCTGGACGAGGTCGGCGCCGGGTCGATCGCGTTCTCGCCGCTCGCGCAGGGCCTGTTGACCGACCGCTATCTCGGGGGCGTCCCCGGGGACTCGCGGGCGGCCGGGGCCAGCCCGTTCCTCACCACCGAGCGCGTCGAGGAGTCCGTCGCGATCGCGCGGGCGCTGGACGAGATCGCCAAGCGGCGCGGCCAGACCCTCGCGCAGCTCGCCCTGGCGTGGGTGCTGCGCGGGGGCCGGGTCACCTCCGCGCTGATCGGCGCGAGCAGCGTCCGTCAGCTGGAGGACAACGTCGGGGCCGTCGCCAACCTCGCGTTCGCCGAGGACGAGCTCGGCGAGATCGAGGACGTCCTCACGCCGAAGGGCTGATCCCGGCCAGCGGGGTCAGCCGGAGGGTCAGGATCTCGAAGGGGCGCAGGGCCAGTTCGCGGCCGGCCCGCGCCCCCTCCGCGTCCAGGGGCCGTTCCAGGAGGTCGGTCACGGTCACGTTCGCGACCGGGAAGCCGGTCGTGAGGGTGGCCGTGGCGCGGCCCCCGCGCGACTCGAAGAGGCGGACGACGACGTCGCCCGACCGGTCGTCGGCCAGCTTGACCGCCTCGATCACCACGGCGTCGTTGTCCACGGCCACCAGCGGCGCCACCGCGCGCGAGCCCGGGACGCGGCGCTCCGGCAGGTTGAGCCGGTAGCCCTCGGTGACCGCGTCGCCGAGGTCCGCGCCGACGAGCAGCGCGTACCGCAGCCGGTGGCGGCCCTGGTCGGCCTCGGGGTCGGGGAAACGGGGCGCCCGCAGCAGCGAGAGCCGCACGGTGGTCGTGGTGCCCCCGTCGGGCCTGACGTCGCGCGTGACCTCGTGGCCGTAGGTCGAGTCGTTGACCAGCGCCGCGCCCCAGCCCGGCTCGCCGACGTGCAGCCAGCGGTGGGCGCAGAACTCGAACTTGGCGGCCTCCCAGCTGGTGTTGGTGTGGGTGGGGCGGCGGGTGTGGCCGAACGGGATCTCGCCGCGCGAGTCGTCGGCGCGCACGTCGAGCGGGAAGGCGGCCTTGAGCAGCTTCTCGCGCTCGTGCCAGTCCACGGTGGTGTCGATCTCGACGCGGCGGGCGCCCTCGGGCAGCGTGATCACCTGGTCGACACGCGAGGCGCCGACCTCGCGGACGACGCGGACGCCGCCGTCGGCCGCCGTGACCTCCTCGGCCGCGGTGAGGTCGACGACGGTGTTGCGGTAGTAGGCGTCGACGTCCCAGGCGTCCCACTGGTTGGGGAAGTCCTGGTGGATCTGGAGGAGGTTGGCGGCGGAGCCGGGCGGCACGGCCTCGCGGCCCGCGGCCAGGTCGACCACGGAGGTCAGCAGGCCACGGGCGTCGACGGTGACCCGCAGCAGGCCGTTGTCCAGGGTGAACGCGCCGTCCGCGGCGGGGCGCGTTCACCCTGGACAACGGCCTGCTGCGGGTC
>NZ_LAVK01000352.1 GCF_001083795.1 Streptomyces sp. SBT349 | reverse complement strand
AACAACCCATACGACGGCGCGATCCGCGCCAGCCCCGCCGACTCCGGCGCCGGCGCATACCCGAACGCTCCACCACTCACACGATCAGCCATGATTCAGTCCACCGCCACATAGTCAGGACCCGCATACACACCCGACACAAGCTTCCGCCGCTGCATCAGCAGATCATTCAGCAGACTCGACGCACCGAACCGGAACCACCCCGGATCCAGCCACGCCTCACCCGCCGTCTCATTCACCACCACCAGATACCGCACCGCATCCTTCGACGACCGGATCCCACCCGCAGCCTTCACCCCCACCTGCCGCCCCGACACCACCAGGAAGTCACGCACCGCCTCCAACATCAGCAGGGTGTTGGGGAGGGTGGCGTTCACCGCGACCTTCCCCGTGGAGGTCTTGATGAAGTCGGCTCCGGCGAGCATGGCCAGCCAGGACGCCCGGCGGATCGCGTCGTAGGTCCCCAACTCGCCGTTTTCGAGGATGACTTTCAGGTGCGCGTCCCCGCACGCCTCCCGCACCGCCACGATCTCCTCGAACACCTTCAGGTAGTTGCCCGCGAGGAACGCGCCCCGGTCGATGACCATGTCCACCTCGTCCGCCCCGGCGGCGACGGCCTCGCGCGTGTCCGCGAGCTTCACGGACCGGGCGGCGCGACCGGCGGGGAAGGCGGTGGCCACCGAGGCGACCGCGATGCCGGTGCCGCGCAGCGCCTCCTTGGCGATGGTGACCATGTCGGAGTAGACGCAGATGGCGGCGACCCTGGGCACGGAGCGGTCGGTCGGATCGGGCGCGGCCCCTTTGGCGCAGAGCGAACGCACCTTGCCCGGCGTGTCCGCACCCTCAAGCGTCGTCAGATCGATCATCGAGATCGCCAGATCGATCGCGAACGCCTTCGCCGACGTCTTGATCGAACGCGTCGCCAACGCCGCCGCACGCGCCTCCAACCCCACCGCGTCCACCCCTGACAGACCGTGCAGGAATCGGCGCAACGTGGCGTTGGAGGCGGTGACATCCGCCAGCGGCAGGGCGGGAGCTGTGGAAGACATGGTCACCAGACCAGCATATCTACGC
Source organism: Streptomyces sp. SBT349 (assembly GCF_001083795.1). Lineage (GTDB taxonomy): Bacteria > Actinomycetota > Actinomycetes > Streptomycetales > Streptomycetaceae > Streptomyces. The sequence continues at coordinate 6,527 of NZ_LAVK01000352.1, read as the reverse complement.
GCGTAGGCGTCTGTCACGAGGTCGGCGGAATCTTCGGCCGCTGCCGGGGTGACTGCCGGGGCGGCTGCCGGGCGACCCGTGCGAGGCGGACGGCGAGACCTTCCTGACGCATCGCGGGGCCCGTTCGACGGACGGTGACGAGGGCCGGGGGCGGCGCGGTGCGGTCGGCGGTTCCGGCAGAATCGGACTCATGAGTGAGCCCACGAAGTATCCCGACCGCATCTACCGCTCGGGTTCCGGCATCGTGGCGGGGGTGCTGCTGCTCGGCCTCGCGGGGTGGCTGGGCGGGGACGCGATGGTGCGCGGAGACGGTCGCACGCCGCTGACCGCGGCGTCCACGCTGCTGTTCGTGGCGCCTGTCGTCATCGCCTTCACCTTCCGTCCGGCGGTCTTCGCCTCGGACGAGAGGCTCCGCGTGCGGAACCCGTTCCGGACGATCACCGTGCCGTGGGGCGCGGTGGAGACGATCCGCGCGAGCTATTCCACGGAGCTTCTCGCGGACGGCGGCAGGTACCAGCTGTGGGCGGTCCCGGTCTCGCTCCGGGCCCGCTCCAAGGCCACCCAGCACAACGAGCAGATCGCCCAGGGGCGGCCGGCCCGGGGCCGGTTGCTGCGGCTCGGCGGCGGAGGCGGCTTCGGCGGCGAGCCCGAGGGCCCCCGCACCGCCCCCGGCGACGTGGCGGTGTCCGAGCTCCGCGAGCTGGCCGAGCGCCATGGCGAGGACGAGGCGGCCCAGGGCTCGGTGACCGTCCGCTGGTGCTACGAGATCCTGGCCCCCTTCGCGGTCGGCGCGGTCGCCCTGGCGATCCTCCTGTTCGTGCTCTGAGCCTCCGGCCGGGCGAGGCGTGAGTTCTCGGGCCGATCCAGGCCAGCACGGCCAGCACACCCGGCACAGTCATCACCATATGACCGTATGGTTATGGCGAAATAGTACCTTGGTACGGTTATCCGGTGCCACGGACCGCGGACCACGACGCACGACGCCGGGAGATCGCCGCCGCCGTGCACCGGCTCGTCGCCACGGTCGGTCTGGACGCGGCGACCGTGGCCGGGGTGGCGCGCGAGGCGGGTTTCTCGGTGGGGCTCGTCCAGCACTACTTCCGCAGCAAGGACGACCTCCTGCTGTTCGCCTACCGCCAGGTGACGGCGGCCGTCGGCGACCGGGTGGCGGCGCGCGTCGCCGAGGGGGAGAGGGAGCGGCGGCCGGTCGCGGACGCCGTCTTCGAGAGTCTGAGGGAACTGCTGCCGCTCGACGACCGCGGGCGTGACGAGTACCGGGTGACCCACGCGTTCCTCGGCCGTTCGCTGGACGACCCCGCGCTGGCCGAGGTGGCGCGCACCACGGCGGCCGGAATCCGCGCCCGACTCGCCGCCGCCGTCGCGAACGGCAAGGCGTGCGGCGAGGTCGAGCCCGCCCTCGACCCCGCCACCGCCGCCACCCACATCGCGGCGCTCGTGGACGGACTGGCCGAGCAGCTCCACCAGGACCCGGCCCGCACCGTCGGCGGCCGCCCGCTGGTGGCCGCGGCCGAGGACCTGATCCGCACCTGCCTCGCCGGTGTCTTCACCGGCGAGTGCCGCCACGACGGCCGCTGAGCGAGGACACCGCCGATGGACTGGTCAACGGGGGCGCTCGGGTTCATGGCCGGGCTTCTGATAGCGGTGGTGACCGCTCCGGTGGGGGTGTCGGGCGCGGTGTTCCTGCTCCCGGTGCAGCTCAGCGTCCTCCACGTGCCCAGCCCGGCGGTCACCCCGACCAACCTGCTCTACAACGTGGTGGCCGGGCCCGGCGCGTTGATACGCCACCACCGAAGCGGGGCGTTGCACGGGCCGCTCACCCGCCTCCTGCTGATCGGCACCCTGCCCGGCGTGGTCGTCGGCGCCGTGATCCGCGTCTTCGCGGTGCCGGGCCCCACCGTCTTCCGGGCCCTGGTCGCCGCCCTGCTCCTGCCCCTGGGGATCTGGCTGTGCGCCAGGACCCTGCGGCCCGGCCGCGGGAGGGGGGACCGGGAGCCGTCCGCGCGGACCCTCTCGGCCCTGGCCCTGCTGGTCGGGGTCGTCGGCGGCATCTACGGGATAGGGGGCGGCTCGATCCTCGGCCCGCTCCTGGTCGGCCGGGGCATGCCGGTCGCCCGGGTCGCCCCCGCGGCCCTCGCGTCGACGTTCGCCACCTCGCTCGTGGGCGCGTGCACCTACGCGCTGCTGGCGCTCGCGGCCAACGGCGACATCGCGCCGGAGTGGTTCCTCGGCGTGGCCTGCGGGCTCGGCGGCCTGATCGGCGGCTACCTCGGAGCCCGCCTCCAGCCCCGCCTCCCCGAGACCGCCCTCCGGCTCCTCCTCGGCGCGCTGGCCACCACCCTCGGCACCCTCTACGCCGCCCAGGCCCTCTGACCACCCGGGCGCCGCACGGCCGCCGCGTCCGTCCTCCGCCGGCCGCCGGGTCGCGAGGGCGCATGAGCACGGCGGCGTCAGCTCTGGCGCTCGGAGTTCAGGGCGGCTCGGAGGGCCACGCCGATCTGGATGATGTCGAGGTCCACGATCACCTTGTCGCCGTCCCAGACGCCCCGGTCGTCGATCATCATCCCGATCAGGGCGATGTCACAGGCGGTGCGCGCGTGGTCGCCGCGCCATACGGCGACGGCCGCCTCGGCGAGCGGGCGTGACAGGGTCACCGCCACGCGCGAGAGCTGGTCGTCCAACTCCCGCCCGATCTCGGCCAGAATTCCCGATTCCGTGCGGTACGTGTGGTCAGGATCGTCCGCCGCCATCACTCAACCCCCTGGCGCCGCCGGCTGGTTCTCTCCCTCCCTTACCCCGGAAACGATCTGTTCACGGGTGCCGGCCGCGGACAGGCGTGCGCGGGCCGGTTCAGACGAGGACGGTGCCGCCGTCCACCGTGAGGACGATGCCGGTGGTGTGGGACTGGTTCATGCAGTACAGATACGCCTCGGCCGCGTCCTCGACCTCGCCGACGCGGCCCGCGGGGAGGGACCGGGCGAGTTCGTCGTACATCGCCTCGCGATCGTCCTGGTCCATCTCCGACCAGACCTGGCTGCGCGTCACTCCGGGGGAGACGGCGTTGACGCGGACGGGGGCGAGCTCGATGGCGAGCGCGCGGGTCAGCGCGTTGACGGCGCCGCAGACGCTCGCGCCCAGGGACCAGCCGGGGCCGGGGCGTTCGCCCACCGTGCCGGACGTCAGCGTGATCGAGCCACCGTGCCGGATGTGCCGGACGGCGGCGTGGACCGAGGCCAGCACGCCGAAGTACCTGGCCTCGAAGAACGCGCGGGCCCGCCCGAGGTCGAGCGCGCCGATCGGCATCGTCGTCAGCGGCTCGCCCGCGGTGTAGACGAGGTGGTCGAACGGACCGACCGTCCCGAACAGCATCTCCACCGAGACCGGGTCGAGCACGTCCACCACCTGGCCGGACGCGTGCGGGCCCAGCCGCGCCAGCGCCCGTTCCACGCTTGAGGGGCGGCTGGAGGCCACCGTGACCGAGGCCCCCGCCTTCTCGCTGCCGAGCGCGACGGCCAGGCCGATGCCCGAGGTGCCTCCGAGAGCGACGACGCGCTGTCCCTGCATGCCCATGGATCCACTGTGCGTCCGTTCGCCGCCCGCGGCATGTCGAGGGGTCACTCGCGCGGCGGCGACACCAGGCCCATCTCGTAGGCGGTGATGACCAGCTGCACCCGGTCCCGGGCGCCCAGCTTGGTGAACAGCCGCCCCACATGCGACTTGGCCGTGGCCACCGTGATCCAGAGGTCCTCCGCGATCTCGCTGTTGGACCTGCCGCGCCCGATCAGGGTCAGCACCTCACGTTCCCGCTCGGTGATGCCCTCGACCGGCCGCGCCGGGCGGCCGGGGCCCGGTTCCGGGCGCCGGACGAAGTCCGCGATCAGACGGCGCGTCACGCTCGGCGCGATCAGGGCGTCGCCCGCGGCGACCACGCGGATCGCGGCCAGGATGTCGTCCAGTGCCATGTCCTTGACCGCGAACCCGCTCGCCCCGGCCCGCAGCGCGCCATAGACATGCTCGTCCTCGTCGAAGGTGGTCAGAACGAGAACACGGGTGGTCGCCCCCGGCTCCGATGTGATCAGCCGGGTGGCCTCGATCCCGTCCATGCCGGGCATCCGGATGTCCATCACCACGACATCGGGCCGCACCTCCCCGGCCAGCCCGACCGCCTCGGCGCCGGTCGCCGCCTCGCCCACCACCTCCAGGTCATCGGTGTCGGCGATGAGCACGCGCAGGCCGGAGCGCACCAGCGGCTGGTCGTCGGCGAGCGCGACGCGGACGGTCACCGGGACTCCGCCCGGGACGCGGCGGTCGGCGCGGGCACGGACCCCGGCCCCGGCCCCGGCGTGACGGGCACCGGCAGCCCGGCCGCCACCCGGAAGCCGCCTCCCGGGCGCGGCCCCACCTCGAACCGGCCGTGCAGCAGGCTGACGCGTTCCCGCATGCCGGTGATGCCGAAGCCCGTTCCCGGAGCGGCGCTCCCCACCCCGCGTCCCTCGTCCGTGATCTCCAGTGACAGCTCCTCCGCGCCGTGGGTGAGGAGGACCCGGCAGCGTTCCGTGCCCGCGTGCCGGACCACGTTGGTCACCGCCTCCTGCACGATCCGGTAGGCGGACAGGTCGATGTCCGGTGGCAGCGGGCGCGGCTCCCCCTCCCGGCGCACCTCCACGGTGACCCCCGCGTCGGCGGCCGTCTCCGCCAGCCGGTCGATGTCGCCGAGACCGGGCGCGGGCACGAGGGGCGCACGCCCGGCGTGCGCCTCCGGGTCGGCCTGGCGCAGCGCCACCAGCGTGCGCCGCAGGCCCGACAGCGTCTCCCGGCTGGTCGACTCGATGGCGGCCAGCGCCGCGCGCGCCTCCCCGGGCTGCGTCGCGATGACCCGGCGGCCCACCCCGGCCTGAATGGCGATGATGCCGATGCTGTGCGCGACCATGTCGTGCAACTCGCGCGCGATCCTGAGACGTTCCGCCGTCACCGCCTCGGCGACCTCCTGCGAACGCAGCGCCACCGCGTGCTCGCGCCGCTCGCGGGCCAGCAGGCCCACCATGCACGAGGTGGCCATCGCCAGGGCGGCGACGACCACGGTGCCGACCAGGGCGTCGGGCCCGAGCCCGGCGATGCTCAGGGACTGGACGGCGAACGACAGGGAGACGGCGGTGACCCAGACCCACCGGGGCCGCGTGGCGACGACGCAGGCCAGCACCACGTCCACCGCCAGATAGGACAGATACCGCTCGCTGTCGCGATCGACGCGGAAGAGGATCACGGTGGAGGAGCCGAGGAGCGTCAGCACCAGCGCCACCAGGGGCGCACGCCGGAGCGTGCCCACCAGCAGCACCAGGGCCAGCAGCGATCCGGTGGCGAGGAAGGCGCTCGACGCGTCGGGCGCGCCCCCGACGAGCAACCCCAGCGCGAGGGGGTACAGAGCGGCGCCGCCCCAGGCCGCGAGCCTCGTTCTCATGAGGCCGAGGGTAGTGAGTCGCCCCGGCGCCCGGCATCCACCCGGGGACGGCAGCCCCCGGGAGGACGCGGCCCCCGGGATTGCCGCCCGCCGCCCGACGCCCGGACCCCGGCCCGCCCGGCAGGGTCGTCGGCATGATCGAAGTCAACGGACTCACCAAGCGGTACGGCCGCACCACCGCCGTGGACGACCTGTCCTTCACCGTCGCTCCCGGCGTGGTCACCGGGTTCCTCGGGCCCAACGGCGCGGGCAAGACCACCACGCTGCGCGCGATCCTCGGCCTCGACGCCCCCAGCGCCGGCACCGCCACGGTCGGGGGCGTCCCGTTCCGCACCCACCGGCGCGGCCTGCGGCACGTCGGCGCCCTCCTCGACGCGAACCACGTCCACGGCGGGCGCACCGCCGTCGCCCACCTGTCCGCGCTGGCCCGTTCCAACGGCATTCCCGCGCGGCGCGTCGGCGAGGTGCTGGCGGAGGTGGGCCTGGCGGAGGCGGCGCGGCGCCGCATCGGCGGGTTCTCGCTCGGCATGAGGCAGCGGCTCGGCATCGCCACCGCCCTGCTCGGCGACCCGCCCGTCCTGATGTTCGACGAGCCGGTCAACGGCATGGACCCGGAGGGCGTGCTGTGGGTGCGCCGCCTCTTCCGCCGCCTGGCCGCCGAGGGCCGCACGGTCTTCCTCTCAAGCCACCTGATGTCGGAGATGCAGCACACCGCGGACCGGCTCGTCGTCATCGGCCGCGGGCGCCTCATCGCCGCCGAGTCGGTGCGCGACTTCGCGGCCCGCTCCCGTTCCGCGGGCCTCGGCGTCGTGGTGGGAACGCCCCGGGCCGCCGAGCTGACCGCGGTCCTCGTGGCCGCCGGGGCGTCGGCCGGGCCCGAGGGCTCGGCGGGCGCCGAACGGCTGGTGGTGACCGGCCTGCCCCCGGCGCGTGTCGCCGCGCTGGCGGCCGAGCACGGGATCCCGCTGCACGAACTGACCACCCGCACCCCCTCGATCGAGGAGGCGTTCATGGAACTGACCGCCGGCAGCGTCGAGTACCAGGCAGGAGA
>NZ_LAVK01000351.1 GCF_001083795.1 Streptomyces sp. SBT349 | reverse complement strand
CGCGTGACTGGCCCGCGCGCCCCACCCGTCGCAAGTGCGCCGAACAACCAAAGAGGGTCCCCACCCCCCGGCCCGCGCCAGGGCCTCACCCCGACGCGGCCCGCAGGGATTGAGCCCCCCACGCGGTTGGAGAGGCTTTGGGCGGGAGCTGCGTTGGGGCGAGAGATCGGGGGCCCTTACGCTGGCCGGCGGATCGGGCCCCTGGGCCCCACCGCGTTTTCCCCGATCGGGCCCCCGATCTTGGAGGCTCGCCCCAACGTGGCTGCGTAAAGCCTCGGAGACCGCCCCAGCCACCCCACCCACGGCCAGGCCGCCGCATGCGGATGCGAGGGCTCCGGGTCGTGGCGGATACCATCGAGGTGTTTGTACCTCCCCGGAAGGAAGGGGCCAGTCGCGTGAGTGTGCTCGACGAGATCATCGAGGGTGTCCGCGCAGACCTTGCCGAGAGGCAGGCGCGTGTGAGCCTCGACGATCTCAAGGCGGCCGCCGCGAAGGCTCCCCCCGCCAAGGACGGCGTCGCGGCCCTCAAGACCGACGGTGTCGCCGTGATCTGCGAGGTCAAGCGGTCCAGCCCCTCCAAGGGCGCCCTCGCCGCCATCGCCGATCCGGCCGCGCTGGCCGGTGACTACGAGGCGGGTGGCGCGGCGGCGATCTCCGTGCTGACGGAGCGGCGCCGTTTCGGGGGTTCGCTCGCCGATCTGGAGGCCGTCAGGGCCCGGGTCGACGTTCCCGTGCTGCGCAAGGACTTCATCGTCTCGGCGTACCAGCTGTGGGAGGCCAGGGCGCACGGCGCCGACCTCGTGCTGCTGATCGTCGCCGCGCTCGACCAGGCGGCGCTGGTCTCGCTGGTGGAGCGGGCCGAGTCCATCGGGCTGACCCCGCTGGTCGAGGTGCACGACGAGGACGAGGTCGAGCGCGCCGTGGACGCGGGAGCGAAGATCATCGGGGTGAACGCGAGGAACCTCAAGACCCTCGACGTGGACCGCGGCACCTTCGCCCGCGTGGCGCCCGAGATCCCCGACCACATCGTCAAGATCGCGGAGTCCGGGGTCCGGGGCCCCCACGACCTCATCGCCTACGCCCACGACGGCGCCGACGCGGTCCTCGTCGGGGAGTCGCTGGTCACCGGCCGCGACCCGAGGGCGGCCGTGTCCGACCTGGTGGCCGCCGGCGCGCACCCGGCCCTGCGGCAGGGGCGCTGAGCGCCGTGTCCCCGAGCGCCGTGTGCAGCGACCCGAGCCGGGGCATGCGCCCCCGCGGCTGTCGCGCGCCCGCGCGCCGCGTCCTCGGCCGCCGCGTGCGGTACCACATCGGGTGCGAGCCCGGCCAGATCAACGGTCGGCGATGGCGTTCCCCGGCCCGTTGATCACGTTGATCATCCGTTGATCACTGAGGGCTTCCGCGTTCGCCGATATCGGTACAACCGCCTGGAAGGGCTTGGTTCCGCATGCCAGACGCACACTTCTTTCCCGACCCCGAAGGCCGGGTCCCCGACGCCGGGGGATATTTCGGCGCCTTCGGGGGCATCTTCGTCCCGGAGGCGCTGCGCGCCGCCGTCGAAGAGGTCGCCGCGGAGTACGAGAAGGCGAAGGGCGACCCCGCCTTCGCCGCCGAGCTGGACGACCTGCTCGTCCACTACGTCGGGCGTCCCAGCCCGCTGACCGAGGTGCCCCGCTTCGCCGAGCACGCGGGCGGCGCCACGGTCTTCCTCAAGCGGGAGGATCTCAACCACACCGGCTCCCACAAGATCAACAACGTGCTGGGCCAGGCCCTCCTCACCCGCCGCATGGGCAAGACCCGCGTCATCGCCGAGACGGGCGCGGGTCAGCACGGCGTCGCGACGGCGACGGCCTGCGCGCTGTTCGGCCTCGACTGCACCGTCTACATGGGCGAGATCGACACCGAGCGCCAGGCGCTCAACGTGGCGCGCATGCGCATGCTGGGCGCCGAGGTCATCCCGGTGACCTCGGGCAGCCGCACCCTGAAGGACGCGATCAACGAGGCGTTCCGCGACTGGGTCGCCAATGTGGGGAACACGCACTACCTGTTCGGGACGGTCGCCGGGCCGCACCCGTTCCCCACGCTGGTGCGCGACTTCCACCGCGTCATCGGGGTGGAGGCCAGGCGCCAGGTGCGGGAGCGGACGGGCCGCCTGCCCGACGCGGTGGTGGCGTGTGTGGGCGGGGGGTCGAACGCCATCGGCCTCTTCCACCCGTTCATCCCCGACGAGAGCGTCCGGATCGTCGGCTGCGAGGCGGCGGGCCACGGCGTCGAGTCCGGCGAGCACGCCGCGACGCTGACCGCCGGCGAGCCGGGCATACTGCACGGCTCGCGCTCGTACGTCCTCCAGGACGACGAGGGCCAGATCACCGAGCCCTACTCCATCTCCGCGGGCCTCGACTACCCCGGCATCGGCCCCGAGCACGCGTACCTGAAGGACAGCGGGCGCGGCGACTACCGCCCGGTCACCGACGACCAGGCGATGCGGGCGCTGCGGTTGCTGTCACGCACCGAGGGCATCATCCCGGCGATCGAGAGCGCCCACGCGCTGGCGGGCGCGCTGGACGTGGGCCGCGAGCTGGGTCCCGACGGGCTGATCCTGGTCAACCTCTCGGGGCGTGGCGACAAGGACATGGACACCGCCGCCCGTTACTTCGGCCTCTATGAACAGGGCGAAGAGGACCGGAAGGGAAGCCAGGCATGAGCGGCAACGCGCAGGCTCTCGACGCCGTGCTCGCGGCGGTGCGGAGCGAGGAACGGACGGCGCTCATCGGCTACTACCCGGCCGGGTTCCCCACCCTGGAGGGCGGGATCCGGGCCGTGACCGCGATGGCCGAGGCGGGCTGCGACATCGTGGAGATCGGCCTCCCGCACAGCGACCCGGTCCTCGACGGACCGGTCATCCAGACCGCCGACACCATCGCGCTGCGCGGCGGGATCCGCATCGCGGGCGTGATGCGGACCGTGCGCGAGGTGCAGCGGGCGACCGGGGTCCCGGTGCTGTGCATGACCTACTGGAACCCGGTGGACCGGTACGGCCCCGAGCGGTTCGCCGCCGAGCTGGCCGAGGCGGGCGGCGCGGGCTGCATCCTGCCCGACCTGCCCGTGGAGGAGTCGGAGGGCTGGAGGAAGGCCGCCGAGCAGCACGGCCTGTCCACGGTCTTCGTCGCCGCGCCCAGCAGCACGGACGCCCGCCTCGCCACCCTCACGGCGGCGGGAAGCGGCTTCGTCTACGCCGCCTCGCTGATGGGCGTCACCGGCAGCCGCGCGTCGGTCAGCCGGGACGCGGCCGACCTGGTGCGGCGGATCAGGGCCACGACCGACCTGCCGGTCTGCGTGGGCATCGGCGTGTCGAACGCGGTGCAGGCGTCGGAGGTGGCCACGTTCGCCGATGGCGTGATCGTGGGCTCGGCGTTCGTCCAGCGGGTCCTCGACCACCTGGACGACGAGGACGCCGCCCTGCGCGAGCTGCGCGCGCTCACCGCCGATCTGGTCAGCGGGGCACGCCGCCGCCACTGACCGCCGGCCGCTGACGGTTCGGCCGTGACGGCCCTCGGCCCCCGTACGGGCCGGGGGCCGTTCCCGCTACAGTCGAGCGCATGGGGAATCAGGGGGCCGCGGGGAGCACCGCGGGGGGCGAGGCGCCGTGGCAGGCGCCGACCACGATCGAGGAGAGCCTGTACCGGGCGGGGCTGTCCGGTGACTGGCCCGCGTTCTTCGCCGTGCTGGCCTCCACCGACCTCTACTTCCCGATGTCCCGCGAGCTGATGGACGCGGTGCCCGGCTCGATCCCGTTCAAGCCGTTCAAGGACCCGAAGTTCGACGGCCTCGCCCTGGCCGTCTTCACGCGCGGGCTGCTCGTGCCCCCCGGCGGCGACCGCGTGTTCGAACGCAGCGATCTGAAGTCGGTGGCCAGGGTGTGGCCCAGGACGGTGCGGTGGCTGGCCGTCAACCCGGGCACGCCCGTGGAGACGTTCCTTCCCGCGGACCCCAAGCGGTGGAAGAAGCACGCCAGGACGTCGGTCCCCGAGCCGCAGCTGAAGACCCTGTGGACGGGCCACCGGCACGGCGCGCTCGCGCACGGCATGGCCTGCGGCGCGATGCTCATGGTGAACAACGGCGCCATCTGGAACCACCTGGGCTGGCAGTGGGGCGGCTACACCGAGGAGAAGGAGCTGCTGCGCCGCTGGTGGGGCGTCACCGGGCGGCAGGAGTGGATCGAGATCGTCGAGCAGCTGCTGCGCGCCGATGTGGTCTCGCCCGCCTGGGAGTTCGCGCTGCGGGTGCGGCAGGCGCTCATGCAGGAGGACGGCACGATGCCGAACGCCGTGCAGTGGCGCGAGACGGCGGAACGGGTGCTGGTGTCGCGGACCGCCGAGGTCGTGGACCAGACCGGCCGCCCGCCCGAGTTCGACCTGCACGCCGACATCGCGCTGGTGCAGCAGCTGATCGGGCGGATCCTGCGGTACGAGGCGCGCTTCCGCGCGGACGGCCTGCTCACCGGGAACACCTGCGTGCGCTCGGTGCTCGCGTGGGACTTCGGGCGCGCCTCGTGCATGGCGCGCTGGGGCATGGGCGCCCGGTACGGCGACCGGCACGAGACGGAACGGGCGCTGCTGCGGGCGGGTGAGGCGAGCCGCCAGGTGTACCGGTCGTGGGCCGAGTTCGCCATCGGCTTCGTGCTGGGGCGGTGCCTGCACTTCGACAGTGAGGAGTTCGGCGACTGGTACACGGACATGGTGACCGTGCACCAGCTCCTGAGCACCGAGCCGGAGAGCCCCTGGCTGAGCGTGCCGTGGGAACAGTCGTCCGCGGATCTTACGGAACGCTGACGGCGGGCCGTGTCTGCCCTCCGAGCGCGGTCCCCGTGGCTAGCGTGGCGGGCATGCGCGTACTGGTCACCGGAGGAGCCGGGTTCATCGGCTCTCATGTCGTGGAGGCGTTGTCGGCGGCGGGGCACGAGGCGGTGGTGCTCGACATCGAGCCGCCCCGGCTCGGGCTCGGCGTCCCCTGGGAACGGGCGGACATCCGTGACCCCGACGCCGTGGGCCGGGCGCTGGTCGGCGTCGACGCGGTCTGCCACCAGGCGGCGATGGTGGGGCTCGGGACCGGCTTCGCCGACGCCGCGGAGTACGTGGGCGTCAACGACCTGGGCACGGCGGTGCTGCTGTCGGCGATGGCGGCGGCCGGGGTGCGGGCGCTGGTGCTCGCGGGGTCGATGGTGGTGTACGGCGAGGGCCGTTACGAATGCGAACGCCACGGGCGCGTGCGGCCAGGACCCCGCGCTCCCCAGGCGCTGGAACAGGGGCGCTTCGAGCCTCCGTGCCCCGTGTGCGGGGCGGCGCTGACGCCCGGCCTGGTCGGGGAGGACGCGCCGGTCGATCCGCGGAACGTGTACGCGACGACCAAGCTGGCACAGGAGCACCTGGCCGCGGCGTGGGCCCGCGCGACGGGCGGCCGGGCGGTCGCCCTGCGGTACCACAACGTCTACGGCGACCGCATGCCGCGCGACACGCCCTACGCGGGGGTGGCGTCGTTCTTCCGCTCGGCGCTGGAGAGCGGGCTCGCCCCGCGGGTCTTCGAGGACGGCGCGCAGCGGCGGGACTTCGTGCATGTGGAGGACGTCGCGTCGGCGAACGTCGCGGCGCTCGGCGCGCTGGAGCGGGTGGCGGAGGCCGGGGCGCTCCGGACGTACAACACCGGCAGCGGGGAGCCGCACACCGTCGGCGAGATGGCCGCCGCCCTGTCGGCCGCCTTCGGCGGCCCGGCCCCGCTGATCACGGCCGAGTACCGGCTCGGGGACGTCCGCCACATCACGGCCTGCTCGGCGCGGCTGAGGGAGGAGCTCGGCTGGCGGCCGGCGGTCGGCTTCGAGGACGGCATGGCCCGCTTCGCCGCGGCCCCGCTGCGCGAGCCCGCCACGGCGGCTCCGGTGGAGAGCTGAGCCGTGACCACCTCCCCTCCCTCGGGCCCTTCCCCGGATCTTCCATCCCCTCGTGCCCCGTGGGGCGACCTCGTGCTGCCCTGCCTGAACGAGGCCGAGGCGCTGCCCTGGGTGCTGGACCGCGTGCCCGACGGCTGGCGCGCCCTGGTCGTGGACAACGGTTCGACGGACGGCTCGGCCGCGCTCGCGGAACGGCTCGGGGCCCGCGTCGTGCACGAGCCGCGCCGGGGCTTCGGCGCCGCGTGCCACGCGGGTCTGCTGGCCGCCACCGCCGACCTCGTCGCCTTCTGCGACTGCGACGCCACCCTCGACCCGGGCGAACTGCCGCGCCTCGCCGAGCCGGTGCGGGCCGGGACCGCCGACCTGGTGCTGGCCGGGCGCCGCCCCACCGCGCGCGGCGCCTGGCCGCTGCACGCCAGGGCAGGGAACCGCGTCCTGGCCCGCATGCTGCACCGCCGTACCGGAGTGCGGCTGCGGGACCTGGGTCCCATGCGGGTGGCCGGGCGCGTGGCGCTGCTCGGCCTCGGGCTGACCGACCGGCGCAGCGGCTACCCGTTGCAGATGGTCGTGCGCGCCGCCGACGCGGGCTGGCGCATCGAGGAGACGGAGGTCGCCTACCGGCCGCGCGCCGGGCGTTCCAAGGTGACAGGCACCTGGCGCGGCACGTACCAGGCGGTGCACGACATGCGGGCGGTGCTCAAGTGACCGCGGCGGCAGCGGCGGCGAGGGCCACGACCACGCTGCTCGTCATCGCCAAGGCGCCGGTGCCGGGGCGCGTGAAGACGCGCCTCACCCCGGCGTTCACGCCGGAGCAGGCGGCCCTGCTGGCGGAGGCCGCGCTCGCCGACACCCTGCACACGCTGCTGCGGGTGCCCGCGCGGCGCCGCCTCCTCGTCCTCCAGGGGCGGGCCGGGGCGTGGCTGCCCCCGGGGTTCGAGGTCGTCCCGCAGACCGGCGGCGGTCTCGACGCCCGCATCGCGGCGGCGTTCGCCCACTGCGCCGGGCCCGCGCTCCTGGTCGGCATGGACACCCCGCAGCTCACGCCCGAGCTGCTGGCCCCGGTGACGGGACCCGGCGGCTGGGCGCCGGGGCGCGCATGGCTCGGACCCGCGGCCGACGGCGGGTTCTGGGCCCTCGGCATGGCCGAGCCCCGCCCCGAACTCGCCCTCGGCGTGCCGATGTCCACCCCGGAGACCGGGGCCGCGCAGCGGCGGCGGCTGGCCGGGGCCGGTTGCGAGGTGCGGGACCTCCCCGTGCTGCGCGACGTGGACACGCCCCGCGACGCGGCACGGGTCGCCGGTGAGGCGCCGCACGGCCGCTTCGCGGCGACCCTCGCCGGGCTCGGGGTGGCCGCCCCGCGGTGAACGCCCCGCCGCCGCCGCTACGGTCGCGGTCGGCGGCGCCGGGCGCGCGAGGCGATCGGGACGGCGATCAGGGCGGCGGTGAGGACGGCGACCGCCGCCAGCGCCAGGGCGAGGTTCCGGCCGTAGTCCAGGGGCAGGACCGTGGCGTTGCCGATCGGGCGGGGGCGCAGCAGCGGGGGGAGGGCGACCAGCACCAGGCAGCCGCCCACCAGCAGCCCGCCGGTGACCGCGCGGCGGCTGGGGAGTCCGGCGGGGAGGCCTGTGTCTTATCCACATCCGACGCTGGCGACGTAGAGGATAG
>NZ_LAVK01000350.1 GCF_001083795.1 Streptomyces sp. SBT349 | reverse complement strand
GGCGGGGGCGGCTGAACCCGCTGAAGTGTTTGCAGCGGCTCAGGCGGCGGCCGGGGTGTCAGGTGGCGTCGTGGAACACCAGGCCGAGGGTGTGGCGGCGGCCGGTGTGGACGGCGGAGACGCCGTGCCTGACCGGCGCCGCCGACCAGCCGCGCCGGGAGCGGACGGGGCGGTCGCGGGTGGTGAAGACCAGGCCCTGGCCCTGGGGAACGAGGGTGGCCGTGCCGCGGGACTGGGCCCGGGGGCGCTGCTCGACCAGCAGGAACTCGCCCCCGGTGTGGTCCTCGCCCGGCGCGTTCAGGTTGACGACGACCTGGAGCGGGAACACCTTGTCGCCGAAGAGGTCCCGGTGCAGGGCGTTCCAGCCTCCGGCCTCGTACCGCAGCAGGATCGGTGAGGGCCGGGTCTGTCCGGCGCGGTGGCAGATGTCCAGCCACTCCCCCAGGCTGTCGGGCCACTCGGCCTCGCGGCCCAGCTTCCCGTACCAGTCGCGGGCGACGGGCAGCAGGCGCGGATAGAGCTCCTCGCGCAGCAACCGCACCGGTTCGGGGAAGGGGTGGTCGAAGTAGCGGTACTCGCCCTCGCCGAACCGGTGGCGGGCCATGGAGACCGTGGACCTGAACAGCTCGGGCCGGTCGTAGAGCGCGGCCAGGTCCGCGCACTCGGCGGGGGTGAGGAGCCGGGGCAGCAGGGCGCGGCCGTGCTCGTTCAGCTCGCTGGCGACCGCGTCCCAGTCGGCGGCGGCGATCCGTTCGGCGAAACGGCGGGGGGAGGACCGCTCGGCGGCGACGGAGGGGGTGATCGGGGTGATCGGGGTCATCGGGGTCATGCCGTGGTCTCCAGGGTGAGGAGGATGCGTTTGGCCTCGTCGCCGCCCGCGTACCGGCCGGCGGAGCCGTCGGAACGGATCACGCGGTGGCAGGGCACCACGACGGGCAGCGGGTTGGTCGCGCAGGCGGTGCCGACGGCGCGGACCGCGCGGGGGCTTCCGGAGGCGGCGGCGACCTGCGCGTAGCTCTCGGTCCGCCCGTAGCCGATCTCCGGGAGGTGGGCGAGGACCTGACGGCGGAAGCCCGTGGACAGCCGCCAGTCGAGCGGCAGGTCGAACCGTCTGCGCCGCCCGGCGAAGTACGCGTCGAGCTGCCGGCTCGCCTCGTCGAGCCGCGCGGGGGCGTGCAGGATCCGGGGGCTGATCCGGTCGGCGAGCTGCTGGAGGACGGCCTCGTGGTCCTGCACCGCGTAGGCGGTCCTGACCAGGCCCTCCTCCGTCGCGGCCAGCAGCAGGGACCCGGCGGGGGTGTCCACCGTGCGGTAGGCGACGTCGAGCAGCCCCTCGCGGGCGGCCCGCTCCGTCAGCCCGGCGCGGAGGCGGTCCATCGCGGCGTCGTCGCGTTCGGGCAGCCCCGCGAAGAGGCGCGCGGCCTCGGGAACGTGCTCGGGTGCGTTCATGGGTGCGTTCATGGGTGTTCGGCCTCTCCTGTCTCGTTCGCCGGGTAGGTGCGGCGCAGGGTTCTCATGCCGTCCGCGGCGGCCCGGCGGGCGGCGTCGGCGGTGCCGCCGGTGAGCGCGGCGATCTCCTTGTACGGAAGGCCCGCCAGGTAGTGGTAGGCCACCGCCTGGCGCTGGCGGTCGGGCAGCGCCCCGAGCGCGCGCCACAGGTCGGGGTCCCAGTCCTCGGGGCGGCCGGTGCGCGCGGGGTGTTCCGGCAGCTCCTCGACCGGGGCGGGTCTGCGGGCGCGGGCCCTGGTGGCGTCGATGGCCTTGCGGTGGGCGACGGTCACCAGCCAGGCTTCGGCGTTCGCGTCGTCCGGCAGGCCGGGGTAGGCGCGCATCGCCGCGAGGAACGTCTCCGACCAGGCGTCCTCCGCCTCGTCGGGCCCGAGCACGGCCCGGACGACGCGGAGCACCGTCGGCCCGTGGGCGGTGACGAGCTGTTCGAATGGTGGCTTGCTCACATCAGGTAAACGATCGGGGCGGCCGGAACGTGAGACCGGCCGTGGTCCGGGCTCGCGCGGTCGGCGCGGGGGCCGCGTTCAAGCCGAATATGAACGGTGTGGCGCCCCCTTCCCTCATGGCCGGAAGGGGTCCTGAGCTGCGCGATCGTGCGGAAGGGCGCGAGACGGGCTGGCCGAGAGTGCACCGGTCCTCATGCGGACGCCGGAGCGGTGGCTAGCATGTCGCTGATCGGGGGGTGAGCGGTCCAGGTGTGGGCCATGAGGCTGATGGGGCGGGCGAGTGACGGAATCCGATGGGGTGGAGCCGGGCAAGGACCCGGAGCGGCTGGCCGTCGACCTGAGGTTCGACGTCCCGCACTCGGCGCGGGTCTACGACTTCCTGCTGGGGGGCAAGACCAACTACGACGCCGACCGCGACGCGGCGCGCGCGGCGGTGGAGGCATGGCCGGGACTGCCGGTCGGGATGCGGCACAACCGCATGTTCATGCACCGCGTCGTGCGGCATCTGGTCGGTGAGTACGGCATACGGCAGTTCCTCGACATCGGCACCGGCATTCCGACCCCGCCGAACCTCCACGAGGTCGCGCAGGGCATCGCCCCCGAGTCGCGCGTGGTCTACGTGGACAACGACCCGATCGTCCTGGTCCACGCCAGCGCGCTGATGAAGAGCGCGCCCCAGGGCAGGACCGCCTACATCGAGGCGGACTTCCGCGCCCCGGAGTCGGTGCTCGGCGCCCCCAGGCTGCACGAGGTCCTCGACCTCACCAAGCCGGTGGCGGTCTCGCTCATCGCGCTCGTGCAGTTCCTCCGTGACGAGGAGGACCCCTACGGCATCGTCAGGCGGCTGATGCGCGACCTCGCGCCCGGCAGCTTCCTCGCGATGAACGTGCTGACCGCCGACACCAATCCGGTGCAACTGGCCGCGCTGGAGCAGGAGTACACCTCGCAGGGCATCCCGCTGAAGGCCAGGACGAAGGCGGAGGCCGAGGCGTTCTTCGACGGCCTCGACCTCATCGAGCCCGGGGTGACGCTCATTCACCACTGGCGCCCGGACGAGGACGTCCTCGCCGACGGGCTCCGGGACGCGGACATCGCCGGGTACGGAGGCGTCGCCCGCAAGCGCGCCTGACCCTCACGTCGCGACCGCGTCGCCCCGGCCGTCGCTCGCCGCTCCCGTCAGGCCACCGGCGGCACCACGCGGACGTTGAACACGTACGTGTCCAGCGCCCCGGCTATGCCGAGGAAGAGCAGCGCGAAGTGCTCCTGTCCGCGCGCCGTCGCGATGCCGCCCAGGTCGAGGCGCGCGGACTCGGGCCAGCCGAGGTCCTCCAGCAGGCCGCCCACGGTCCGCTTGGCCTCCGCGTCGTCGCCGGAGAGGAAGACGGTGCTCGGGCCGTCGAGCAGGCCCGGGTTCCCCATCACCCTCGCGTCCACCGTGCACAGCGTCTTGACCACCGACGTCGCCGGGAACGCCTTCTGGAGCAGCTCGCCCAGGGAGGCGTCGGGGTGGGCCAGACCCATGGAGTCGGTGAAGCCGACGCCGATGTCGATGAGCACCTTCCCCGCCAGGGCCTCGGCGCCGATGGTCTCCAGGATCTCCCCGGACACCGTGCCGGGCGTGGCGTTGACCAGGACGTCTCCGTGCGCCGCGGCCTCCTTCAGCCCGGTGACGGCGGGGTCCCGGTGCTCCTCCGGCCGCCGCGAGCCGAGAACGGTGTCGTGTCCGGCCGCGGTCCAGCCCGCGGCCAGGGCGCGGGCGACATTGCCGGTTCCGAGAAGTCCGATACGCATGCCGCGACGCTAACCGCCGGGGGACGCCAGCCGGATCGGCCGGGGGGCGGGGGTGGCCTGGGACCGTTGGCGTAGTCCTGCGGTCCCTCCCGGGCAGTTCGCCCCGGCGCCGGCGGCCCCCGCGGCCACGATGGGGCCAGCACAGGCACCGGCGGCCCCCGGGCGGGCCAGGGACGAGAGCGAGCGGCTGATGAGACCGACGAGCATGGTCATCACGGGTGGAACGGTGCTGGCCGGGCCGCCGGAGTCCGGCAGGTTCGAGCGCGCCGACGTGGTGGTGGCGGAGGGGCTGATCGAGGAGATCAGACCGCCGGGCACCGGTGGGTCCGGCGGGGCCGGTTCCGGCGCCGCCGAGCCCGGCGTCACCGGTCCCGAGGTGCTCGACGCCACCGGCCGGTTCGTGCTGCCCGGCTTCGTCGACACGCACCACCACCTGTGGCAGACGACCATGCGGGGCCTCACCGCCGAATGGGACATCACGGACTTCCTGTGGGCGATGCGCACCCACCACACCGCCCTGCAACGCCCCGACGACGTCTACGCCGGGACCCTCGCGGGCGCGCTGGCCGCCTTGGACGCGGGCACGACCACCGTGCTCGACTTCGCGCACATCATCAACACCCCCGACCACGCCGACGCCGCCGTGAACGGCGTCCGCGAGTCCGGCATCCGCGCGGTGTGGGCGTACGGGCTGACCGCGACGCCGGGCGCGGAGGCGGCCTTCGGCAACGAGACGCACCGCATGGCCGACGTCGAGCGCGTCCGCCTGACGTACTTCCCCGACGAGGCGTCGGCGAACGCCCGGGTCCGGATGGGGCTGGCGGCCAACGAGATCGGTGGCGTCCCCTGGGAGACGACGCGCGGCGAGTTCCGTCTGGCGAGGGAGCTCGGCGTGCTGCTGACGGCGCACACCAACTCCGTTCCCGCGCCGGGCGCGCCCCCGGAGATCGCGTGGCTGCACCACGACGGGCTGCTCGGCCCCCTCCAGGTGCACGCGCACGCGACCGCCAGCACGGACGACGAGCTGCGGCTGCTGGCCGAGACGGGGGCGGCGGTGTCGAGCACGGTGGAGACCGAGCTCCAGACGGGCATGGGATGGCCGGTGTTCGCCCGCGCGGCCGGGCTCGGCGTGACCGTGGGCCTGGGCTCCGACGTGCAGTCGAACAACGCGGGCGACCCGTTCGCCCAGATGCGGCTGGCGATGCAGAGCGAGAACGGCCGCCGCTCGCGGGAGCTCGTCGAGTCGGGCGGGCTGGGCGCGTTGCGGGGCACCGCGGTGAGCCCGCGGGACGTGCTGCACTGGTCGACGCTGGGCGGGGCGCAGGCCATGGGGCTCGGCGAGGTGACGGGGTCCATCGAGCCGGGGAAGGCGGCGGACCTCGTGCTGCTGCGGCACGACCGGCTGCGGCACCGGCCGGTGGTCGACCCGTTCGCCACGGTGGTGCTGCACTGCGGGGCGGCGGATGTCGACACGGTGCTGGTGGACGGCGAGGTGGTCAAGCGGGAGGGGCGGTTGACGCGGGCGGACGAGGAACGGGTCATCGGGCTGGTGGACGGGGCGTTCCGGCGGCTGCGCGAGGAGATGGAGCGGGCGGGCGGGGTGCGGCCCGAGCGCCCGGCCGACCTGCTGGAGCGGCTGACCGAGAGGATGACCGGGAACGCCCCGGACTGGGCATGGCGGGCCTGAACGGTCGGGGCCGAACGGTCGCACGGCGGGCGGGTGTCCGCCACCCGGTCGGGACCGGGTGGCGGACGCCGGTGGCGGATGCCGGTGGGGGCCCTAGTCGTCCTCCTCCGGGCACTCCAGCCAGGCGAACTGGTAGGTGGTGTCGATGTCGCCGTCGGTGGAGTCCATGGTGATGAAGCTGGTGGTCTCGTCGGTGTCGGAGGTCCCGGCGCTGACGCGGAGTTCGGTGTTGATGTTGAAGTTCCTCACCTCGCCGCAGGGCGCGAAGACCAGCGCCTCCAGGTCGGTGACGTCCGTGGCCTGCCAGTTGTCGTCGAAGGCGCCGTCGAAATCGTGCGCGAACTGGTCGGTCTGCTGCGAGCCCTGGAAGTAGTACTGCGCCTGCTGGCGGGCGGACGCCCCCTCCTCCAGATACGCGTAGCCGCGGTAGTCGACGCTGGCGATGGCGTAGGTGAAGCCCTGGGGGACGTGCATGGCCAGGTTGAGCTGGCAGTTCTTCCTGAAGTCGGTCGCACCCGAGCCGACGCCGACCTGCGCGAGGTAGTCGCTGTAGGTCACGGTGAACGCGGTGTTGTCCTCCGAGACCGCCACCGCGGCCGTGCCCGCGGGACAACCGGAGCCATTGACCGTGACGATGTCGATGACCATTCTGTCGGTCGGCGCGTCCAGGAAGTAGGGTGGGGTGGAGAATTGAGGGGAGGACGTCGTCGCGAAAAGCAGAGCGACGGCGCCGCTCAGAACGAGTGCGCCAGGCATGGTTCTCCAATCGATTCGGCTGCGGATCGCGTCGTTGCAGGGCAATGCGGGTACGCGATCCGTGGTGAGTTGTGCTGACGCTCCCCCGCCTCGGCTGTGTGAGTCATTGAGGCGCGGGGAGCATCAGTCGGAAATCGGCCTTCGGCCGGGGTGGTGGGCCGGCGTCAGTTGGTGTCGCACCTCAGCCAGGTCATGTGGTACGTGGTGCTGACCGCCGAGTCCGTCGAGTCCATGGCCATGAAGCTGGTGGACCTCCGCGGGTCCGACTCCCCGGCGCCGACGCGCAGTTCGGTGTTGATGTTGAAGTTCCGCTGCTCGCCGCAGGGCGCGTAGACCAGCTCCGCCACCTCGGTGTCGTCCGAGGTGTGCCAGTTGTCGCTGTAGGGGCCGTCGAAGTCGTACGTCTCCGAGGCGGTTTGCGACGAGCCCTGGAAGTAGTACTGCGCCTTCTGGAGTCCCGTGGCACCGTCCTCCAGGTGGGCGAACCCTCGGTAGTCCACGCTCGCGATGGCGTAGGTGAAGCCCGAGGGGATGTGCACACCCAGGTTGAGCTGGCAGTTCTTCCTGAAGTCGGTGGGCGAGGCACCGACGCCGACCTGCGCGAGGTAGTCGCTGTAGGTCACGGTGAACGCGGTGTTGTCCTCCGAGACCGCCACCGCGGCGGTACCCGCGCGGCAGCCCGACCCGTTGATGGTCTGGATGTTGACCGTGATTCTCTCGGATGGCGCGTCCGTCATGGGTGCAGCGCCCTGGGCGGAAAAAGTCGAGGCGAATAGCGCCGCGACGGCACCGCCGGCGACAAGGACACCGGACATGATTCTCCAATCGGTCACCTGTGGGCGGCGACGGGACAGCCCGGCGCCGCTGAAGCAGAATGCAGAACGGTATTACGGGGCATTCCCCGGCCACCCTGGGACTTTGTGGGGCAAGGCGGCGCAATGCTGCTGACGGGGGCCGGACGGTGGCCGACGACGCGACCGTCCCTGGAATGGCTGAGAGCAACAGGGGGAGGAATGCGGCACTTTCCTTCGAGGGTCGCGAAGGCGCCGCGCTGTCCTGCGCGGAAGCACCTGTCCCGCCCCTCACGCTCCGCGAGTGGGAGCGCTCCCAGCGTAAGACCTGCATTCGGATAGGGGGAAGATGTGGGACACGACACGATCAGAGAGACCGGAATTCGCCGCTCCGGCCATTGTCATTTCCGGGCGAAGTGTCCGAGCGGCGGCATTTCTGGTGGTGATCGGGCTTGTGAAGGTTGTGTACCCGCGAGTTGAAGGAGTGGGTGCGCCAGGTGACAAGGTGCAGAACGGGACGGCGTGCGGGCGCGGGGCCTCGGGCCGGCGGGCCCTTGCGGCGCGGGGCCTCGGGCCGGCGGGCCCTTGCGGGGCGAGCGGCCGGGACGGGGGGACGGAGCGCCAGAGCCGGGGCGCGGAGCGCCGGAGCGCGAGCCGCCGGGCGGGGGCACCGAAG
>NZ_LAVK01000034.1 GCF_001083795.1 Streptomyces sp. SBT349 | reverse complement strand
GGGAACGGTCGGGTCGGCCGGCGCGGACGACGGGGTCGTGCTGCGCGAGATGCGCTGGTGGGACATGGACGGGGTGCTGGCCCTGGAGGCGGAGCTGTTCCCGCGCGACGCCTGGTCGGAGGCGACCTACTGGGGGGAGCTCGCGGGGGCGCGCGGCCCGGGACGTTCGCGCCACTACGTGGTGGCGGAGACGCCGGACGGCCGCCTGGTCGGCTACGGCGGGCTCGGCGTCGCGGGCGGCACGGGCGAGGTGATGACCATCGGCGTCACCGGCGACCACCAGAGCCACGGCCTCGGCGGCCGGGTCCTGGCCGAACTGCTCGCCGCCGCCGAGGCGTTCCGCTGCCACGAGGTGCTGCTCGAGGTGCGCGTGGACAACGCGCCCGCCCAGCGCCTCTACCGCCGCTTCGGCTTCACCCGCGTCGGGCTGCGCCGCGGCTACTACCAGCCGGGCAACCACGACGCGCTGGTGATGCGCCGCGCGCCGGCGCACGCGAACGGGGAAGGACCGGCTGAGGATGGCTGACGAGGATGGCTGACGAACCCCTGGTGCTCGGCATCGAGACCTCCTGCGACGAGACCGGCGTGGGCGTGGTCCGGGGCCACACGCTGCTGGCCGACGCGGTCGCCTCCAGCGTGGACGACCACGCCCGCTACGGCGGGGTCGTCCCCGAGATCGCCAGCAGGGCGCACCTGGAGGCGATGATCCCCACGATCGAACGGGCCCTGGCCGACGCGGGGGTGGCGCCCACCGACCTGGACGCCGTCGCCGTGACGGCGGGCCCGGGGCTGGCGGGCGCGCTGCTGGTGGGCGTCTCGGCGGCCAAGGCGTACGCGTACGCGCTGGGCACGCCCCTCTACGGCGTCAACCACCTGGCCTCGCACGTGTGCGTCGACCAGCTGGAGCACGGGCCGCTGCCGCGGCCGACGATGGCGCTCCTGGTCTCGGGCGGCCACTCCTCGCTGCTGCTGGCACCGGACATCACGGCGGATGTGAGGCCGCTGGGCGCGACGATCGACGACGCGGCGGGCGAGGCGTTCGACAAGGTGGCCCGCGTCCTCGGCCTCGGCTTCCCCGGGGGCCCGGCGATCGACCGGCTGGCGCGGGACGGCGCCCCGGACGCGATCCGCTTCCCCCGCGGCCTGACCGGGCCGCGGGACGCGCCGTACGACTTCTCGTTCTCCGGGCTGAAGACGGCCGTGGCGCGGTGGGTGGAGGCCCGGCGGAACGCGGGCGAGGACGTGCCGGTGGCGGACGTGGCGGCGTCGTTCCAGGAGGCGGTCACCGACGTGCTGACGCGCAAGGCGGTCAGGGCCTGCCGCGAGGAGGGCGTGGACCACCTGATGATCGGTGGCGGGGTGGCCGCGAACTCGCGGCTGCGCGCCATGGCGGAGGAACGGTGCGCCGCCGCGGGCCTGATCCTGCGGGTGCCGCGGCCGGGACTGTGCACGGACAACGGCGCCATGGTGGCGGCACTCGGCGCGGAGATGGTGGCCCGGGGGCGCGCGCCGTCGGGGCTCGACCTCCCGGCCGACTCCTCGCTGCCGGTGACGCACCCCCATGTGCCGGAAGCGCTCGCGCACGCGCCGGGGCGCCCCTGATGGCGGTGACGCTGATGTGGGAGGCGCGCGCGGCGGAGGGCCGGGGCGCGGAGCTGCTGGCGTGGGCCCGCGCGCGGGAGCTGGACCCCCCGCCGGCGCGTCGCGAGACGTTCACCGCCCCGGGGGACCGGGTGCTGGTGATCACGTGGTGGGACGCGCCCTACGCCGCCGACGTGCCCGAACTGCCGACGCCCCCCGAGGAGTTGCTGCACCGGCCGGTCCACCGCTGGCGCTTCTCGCCCGTCTCGGACTAGGGCCTGTCCGGCGCATCCTCGCGGGCTCCCGACGCCGGCGGATGGGGGTACCTCCCAGGCCCCGAAGGGCCTGGGGGAGCCTCGCCGCGTTACCGAATCGCCCACGTACTCCCCCAGACTCCGTCCGGGAGGTGCCCCCACGTGCGAGGGGCGACCCGGTTCCCTCCTTGCCCGCCAGCGGGCAGGAGGGGCCCAGCGATGCACCGCATTGGGGGCACCTCCCAGCCGTCAGGCTGGGGGAGCCGCTCGCCATCCACGAAGATCCGCCGGACAGACCCTAGCCGGGAGGGTCGGTCGCGGGCCGGGCCAGCAGCATGGTGGGCGCGTTGGCCACCCGGGTCAGGAAGACGGTGGCCCTGGCGGAGCCCTTCGGCTTCAGCTGCTTCAGCAGCGTCTCGGGCGTCACCGCGGAGCCGCGCTTCTTCACCGTCACCGTGCCGACGTCCCGTTCGCGCAGCAGCGCCCGCAGCCGCTTCACGTGGAAGGGGAGGACGTCCGTGATCTCGTAGGCCGTCGCGAACGGGGTCGGGTGCGCCTCGTCGCTCGTGATGTAGGCGATCTCGGGGTCGAGCAGGCGGCCGTTGACCCGTTCCGCCACATCCGCGACGAGGTGGGAGCGGATCACCGCGCCGTCCGGCTCGTAGAGGTAGCGGCCCGGTGGGCCCGCGGGCGCCGGGCGGGCCCTGCCGGTGAGCGTGTGGCCGCCGGGGAGCAGGGTCGCGCGCACGGGGTGGGCCGCGCCGGTGCCGAACCACAGCACCGCCTCCTTGACCTCGCCCCGGTGCGAGACCCACTCCGCCTCCGCCTCCGCCGGAATCGCCTCGTGCGGCACCCCCGGCGCGATCTTGAGCGCCGCGTGGGGAACGCGCCCGGCTAGGGCGACGGCCCAGGAGAGGGGCGGCGAGTACGCCTCCGGGGCGAAGATCCTGCCGCCGCCCGTCCTGCGGCGGGCCGGGTCCACGAAGACCGCGTCGTGGCCCGAGACGTCCGTGTCCTCGACGGCGGCACACCGCACCGTGACGCGGTCGGACAGGCCGAGCGCGGCGGCGTTGGCCTCGGCGACCGCGCAGGCCAGCGGGGAGCGGTCCACGGCGAGCACCTCGATCCCGGCCCCCGCCAGGGCGAGCGCGTCGCCGCCGATGCCGCAGCACAGATCCGCCACGCGCCGCGCGCCGAGCGCCGCGAGGCGCCGGGCGCGCCACTCCGCGACGGGGGCGCGCGTGGCCTGTTCCACGCCGTCCGGCGTGAAGTACATGCGCTCCGCCTCCGCGCCGAACTTCGCCGCGGCCCGCTGCCGCAGCCGGGCCTGGCCGATGGCCGCCGACACCAGCTCGGGCGGGTGGTCGCGGCGCAGGCGCGTGGCGGCGGCCAGTTCGCGCTCGGGGGCGAGGTCGCGCAGCTCGTCCAGGAGGCGGCGCCCCGGCTCGGTCAGCAGGGCCCGGAAGGCCAGGGCGGAGGAGGCGTCGAGTTCGGGTGCGGCCACCTGAGTCATTCTCCCCGCCGGTCGGGATCGGCGTGCACGGGTCCGGGGGGCGGGGGTGGCAGCATCCCGAGCCATGAGGATTATCGAACAAGTAGGACAAAATTACCGATGGGTTCCCCGAGGGGTGCGGCGCTGCGGTGCTCTGGGCGGCGCGGCGATACTCGCCCTCGTCTGCTCGGGGGCAGGGCTTCCGGCGTTCCTGCTGCCCGCCGGGGCCCGGGACGGGGACGCGGAGCTGCCGTCCACGGTCGATGCGAACCCGCCGGGCAAGGGCGGCCAGGCCGTCGCCCCGGCCCTGCGCCAGGCGGCCAGGGCCGCCGAGGCGGTCGCCTCCTACGCCGACCGGCTCGAACGCGCCGAGGCGCGCCGTGTCGCCGCGGCCAAGAGCTGGGGACTGCGCCGCGCGCCCCTGCGCGCGCCGGCGCCCACGAAGCGCAAGCCGAAGCTCACCACCGAGCCGGGACATGTGGAGGGCGCGGGCCTGCCCCCGGTGATCGTCCAGGTGCCCACGGACGAGAAGGTCGTCTTCCTCACCATCGACGACGGCGCCGAGAAGGACCCGGAGCTGCTGAAGATGCTGCGCCAACTCGACGTCCCCTTCAGCGGCTTCCTCACCGACGAGGTGGCGCGGGAGGACTACGGCTACTTCCGCGAGGCCGTGCGCGACGGCGCCGGGATGCACAACCACTCCGTCAGCCACCCGGAGCTGACCCGCCTCACCTACACCCAGCAGCGCGAGGAGATCTGCCGCCAGCAGGACACCCTGGAGAAGGAGATCGGCGAGCGGCCCTCCCTCTTCCGCCCGCCCTACGGCGCCTACGACCGCGACACGCTGCGGGCGGCGGCCTCCTGCGGGGTCGAGGTGGTGCCGCTGTGGGCCGAGGAGGCGTTCCCCGACCGCATCGAATGGGGGCGCTCGGACCGGAAGTTCCACCCCGGCGACATCATCCTCACCCACTTCCGCGGTACGGGGGAGTGGTCGGGGAGCATGGCGGACATGGTGCGCCGCGTGCTCGACACGGTGACCGAGCAGGGCTTCGCCGTGGCCCGCCTGGAGGACTACATCTGAGCGCCGGGGACACGCGGGGGACACGCCGGGGCGGGTGGCGCCGCACGCGCCCCTCGGCGTCCAACGCGCCCTGCTCAGGCGCGTATACGCCCGCGTGCGCGTCCTCTGCCGACGGCGCTCGCCAGGGTGCCTGGCACTCTAGTTGACTGAGTGCTAACAGCCGCATAGTCTCGACATTGGCACTCTCCACGTAGGAGTGCCAGATACGTGTGACAGGCGGATCCGGCACCCGCGACGACGGGTCCACCCAGTTGCCCGTCAGTCCATTGAAGACCCCGTGAGATCTCCGAAGGGGGAGGTCGGATCGTGACGACCGTCAGCTCCAAGGTTGCCATCAAGCCGCTCGAGGACCGCATTGTGGTCCAGCCGCTCGACGCCGAGCAGACCACGGCCTCGGGCCTGGTCATTCCGGACACTGCCAAGGAGAAGCCCCAGGAGGGCACTGTCCTGGCCGTGGGCCCCGGCCGCTTCGAGGACGGCAACCGTCTGCCGCTCGACGTCAAGGTCGGCGACATCGTGCTGTACAGCAAGTACGGCGGTACCGAGGTGAAGTACAACAACGAGGAGTACCTCGTTCTCTCGGCCCGCGACGTGCTCGCGATCATCGAGAAGTAGTAATCGCGTACGGCACCGACGTATCACGCCGCGCCCCGATACCCGCGACTGAGTCGACAGACTGCCGGGGCCGGGGCGTGGTGTCGTTTTCCGAAGACCACTAAGGGACACCCACACCCATGGCGAAGATCCTGAAATTCGATGAGGACGCCCGCCGCGCCCTCGAACGCGGCGTCAACCAGCTCGCGGACACCGTCAAGGTCACCATCGGTCCCCGCGGCCGGAACGTTGTCATCGACAAGAAGTTCGGCGCTCCCACCATCACCAACGACGGCGTGACCATCGCCCGCGAGGTCGAGGTCGAGGACCCCTACGAGAACCTGGGCGCGCAGCTGGTCAAGGAGGTGGCGACCAAGACCAACGACATCGCGGGTGACGGCACCACCACCGCCACCGTGCTGGCGCAGGCGCTCGTCCGCGAGGGTCTGCGCAACGTGGCCGCCGGCGCCTCCCCCTCGGGCCTGAAGCGGGGCATCGACGCCGCGGTCGAGGCGGTCGCCGAGGACCTGCGCGCCAGCGCCCGGCCGATCGACTCCAAGGAGGACATCGCCGCCGTCGCCGCCCTGTCCGCCCAGGACAAGCAGGTCGGCGAGCTCATCGCCCAGGCGATGGACAAGGTCGGCAAGGACGGCGTCATCACCGTCGAGGAGTCGCAGACCTTCGGTCTCGACCTGGAGTTCACCGAGGGCATGGCCTTCGACAAGGGCTACCTCTCGCACTACATGGTCACCGACCAGGAGCGGATGGAGGCCGTCCTCGACGAGCCCTACATCCTCATCCACCAGGGCAAGATCGCCTCCATCCAGGACCTGCTCCCGCTCCTGGAGAAGATCATGCAGTCCGGCGGCTCCCGCCCGCTGCTGATCGTCGCCGAGGACGTCGAGGGCGAGGCGCTCTCCACCCTCGTCGTCAACAAGATCCGCGGCACGTTCAACTCGGTGGCCGTCAAGGCCCCCGGCTTCGGTGACCGCCGCAAGGCGATGCTCGGCGACATGGCCGCCCTCACCGGCGGCACCGTGATCTCCGAGGAGGTCGGCCTCAAGCTCGACCAGGTGGGCATCGACGTGCTGGGCTCCGCCCGCCGCGTCACCATCACCAAGGACGACACCACCCTCGTCGACGGCGCGGGCAAGTCCTCCGACATCGAGGGCAGGGTCGCCCAGATCCGCGCCGAGATCGACGCCACGGACTCCGACTGGGACCGCGAGAAGCTCCAGGAGCGCCTGGCGAAGCTCGCGGGCGGCGTGTGCGTCATCCGCGTCGGCGCCGCCACCGAGGTGGAGCTCAAGGAGAAGAAGCACCGTCTCGAGGACGCCATCTCGGCCACCCGCGCGGCGGTCGAGGAGGGCATCGTCCCCGGCGGCGGCGCCTCCCTCGTCCACTCGGCGAAGGTGCTCGAGGGCGGCCTCGACAGGACCGGCGACGAGGCCACCGGCGTGGCGATCGTCCGCCGCGCCCTCGTCGAGCCGCTGCGCTGGATCGCGGAGAACGCGGGCCTCGAGGGCTACGTGATCACCTCCAAGGTGGCCGAGCTCGACAAGGGCCAGGGCTACAACGCCGCCACCGGCGTCTACGGCGACCTGGTCAAGGACGGCGTCATCGACCCGGTGAAGGTGACCCGATCCGCCCTGCAGAACGCCGCCTCCATCGCCTCCCTGCTGCTCACCACCGAGACCGTGGTGGTCGAGAAGAAGGAAGAGGAGCCGGAGAGCGCCGGCGGGCACGGCCACGGTCACTCCCACTGACCGGCAGCCAGCCGAGCGCAGAACGGGCCCCGTTCCACCGCCGAGTCCGGCCGGCGGAACGGGGCCCGTGCGCGTTCAGTCGCCGC
This sequence comes from Streptomyces sp. SBT349, assembly GCF_001083795.1. Lineage (GTDB taxonomy): Bacteria > Actinomycetota > Actinomycetes > Streptomycetales > Streptomycetaceae > Streptomyces. The sequence continues at coordinate 26,971 of NZ_LAVK01000034.1, read as the reverse complement.
GGCGCGGCCCGTAGCGGCGGCGCGCCCTGGCCGAGATGCCGCCGAGCGCGCTCCGCGGCGCCAGCCGGGCCGCGCCCGTCAGCACCTTGTACCGCGCGTCGGGGATCGACACCGTCTTGTTCCGCGCCAGGTCCCTCAGCGCCGTCTCGACCACCCGGTCCGCGTCCAGCCACATCCAGTCCGGGATCGCGCCGATGCCCAGCGCGGCCCGCTCGTGGAACTCGGTGCGCACGAAGCCCGGACACAGCGCCGTCAGCCGCACCCCGCTGCCCGCCAGGTCGCGCGCCGCGCCCTCGGTGAACTGCACCACCCACGCCTTCGACGCGCTGTAGGTGCCCCGGGGGAAGAACGCGGCCACCGACGCCACGTTCACCACGCCGCCCCGGCCGCGCCCGCGCATCGGCTCCACGGCCGCCGCGGTCAGCCGCAGCACCGCCTCGCAGTGCACCTTCAGCATCCGCAGCTCATCGGCGAGGGGCGCGTCGAGAAAGCCGCCCTTCAGGCCGAAGCCGGCGTTGTTGACCAGCAGGTCCACCGGGCGGTCCGGGTCGGAGAGCCGCCGCTCCACCGCGCCGATGCCCTCGTCGGTCGACAGGTCGGCCGGCAGCACGGCCGCCTCGATCCCGTGCCGGTCGTGCAGCTCGGCGGCCTGCCGCCGCAGCCTCTCGGCGTCGCGCGCGACGAGCACCAGGTCGTGCCGGTCCCGGGCCAGCCGGCGGGCGAAGGCGGCGCCGATACCGGCGGTCGCTCCCGTCACCAATGCAGTTGTCATACCAAGACGGTAGTCGTGGTCAGCGCCTGGTCTGCTGAGGGTGCGCGTTCACCAGGTCGCGACGGGCCCGGCCGAGCAGCTCCTCGCGCTCGTCCTCGGTCAGACCGCCCCAGACGCCGTACGGCTCGCGGACGGACAGCGCGTGCGCGGCGCACTCGGCCCGCACCGGGCAGCGCATGCACACTTCCTTGGCCGCCTCCTCACGCGCGCTGCGGGCCGCCCCGCGCTCGCCCTCGGGATGGAAGAACAGCGAGCTGTCCACCCCCCGGCAGGCGGCCAGGAGCTGCCAGTCCCACAGGTCGGCGTTGGGGCCCGGAAGGCGGGAGAAATCTGCCATGACAGTGTCCCAATCGTCATCGAGCTGGAAGAAGTTGTAGAAATCCGAATGAAATCCGAATCAATCCGAAGGGAATCCCGCGCACCGCGTGAATCAGCGAGAGGCCGCACGGAACAGATGTAAATATGACTACCAGCCGAATATAGCCATAGACACCCCAAGATGGGCAATAAGGTCTAAATAGGTCAAAAACGGATGTTCGGCGTGTTTGTCGAAGGCGGCCCCCGCGTGATCGGTCGGTCACGTACAGTGCTGCTGCTGTGAGGTTGGAGGCCGTAACTCTTTCGGGTGACCGTCGTTGAGAGGGCGAGGCGGTTGACACGGCTTGTCAACCGCACAGATGACGACACACACGACTGCCTGGAGGCTCAAGGTGATGCGCATCAGCTGCGGAGGGCGACCATGACTTCCGTCCTTGTCTGCGACGACTCCCCGCTCGCCCGGGAGGCACTCCGCCGCGCGGTCGCGACCGTGCCCGGTGTGGAGCGGGTCACGACGGCCGCCAACGGCGAGGAGGTGCTGCGCCGCTGGGGTGCCGACCGTTCCGACCTGATTCTGATGGACGTCCGGATGCCCGGCCTCGGCGGTGTGGAAACCGTCCGGCGCCTTCTTTCCGCCGACCCCGGTGCGCGCATCATCATGCTCACCGTCGCCGAGGACCTCGACGGCGTGGCGCTCGCCGTCGCGGCCGGGGCCCGGGGGTACCTCCACAAGGACGCGTCCAGGGCGGAGCTGCGCGCCACCGTCACCCAGGCGCTCGCCGACCCGACCTGGCGGCTCGCGCCGCGCCGGCTGCGTTCCTCGGACATGGGCGCGGCGCCGACGCTCACCGCCCGCGAGATCCAGGTCCTGGAGGGGATGAGTCACGGCCGGTCGAACGCCGAGATCGGGCGCGAGCTCTTTCTCTCCGAGGACACGGTCAAGACGCACGCCCGTCGGCTGTTCAAGAAGCTGGGGGCCTCCGACCGCGCGCACGCGGTGGCGCTCGGCTTCCGCTGGGGTCTTGTCCGCTGACCCGCAGGGGGTCTCAGCAGGCCGGACGGGGAGCGCGGCGGTGGCGCTCACCCCGTCCGGTGAGGTGCGGCGGATCAAAAGCGTGGCCGGTGCCGCATCCTTGAAGGTATGACGCTCCATGGGGACGAGTCGGCCTGGCGCGAGGGGAGGGCCCGGGACATGTCGTTCGGTGCTCCCGCGCACAACGCTCCCGCCGCACATAACGCTTCGGTGCACAACTCCGCCGGCGGTGGTCCGGACCGTGCGGCGACGGTGCACCATGGACCGATGCGCGATGACGAGACAGCGGGGATCGGCGCCCTCGTCCTTCGCGCGGCCGAAGGGGACCCCCAGGCCACGCACGATCTTCTCGCCCATGTGCACCCGCTGGCCCTGCGCTACTGCCGGATGAGGCTGGCGCGGCTGCCGGGCGAGGCACGGCACTTCGTGGACGACCTCGCGCAGGAGGTGTGTCTCGCCGTGTTCTGCGCCCTGCCGCGCTACCGCGACACCGGACGCCCGTTCGACGCGTTCGTCGTCGCCATCGCCCAGCACAAGGTCGCCGACCTCCAGCGGGCCGCGCTCCGCCACCCCGGCAGCACGGCCGTGCCGTCCGACGAGATGCCGGAGCGGCCCGACGACTCCCTCGGCCCCGAGGAGCGGGCGCTGCTGAGCAGCGACGCCGCGTGGGCGAGGAAGCTCCTGGCGAACCTCCCCGACCACCTGCGCGAGCTCGTTCTGCTGCGCGTCGCCATCGGGCTGACCGCCGAGGAGACGGGGCAGAAGCTCGGCATGTCCCCCGGGGCCGTCCGGGTGGCGCAGCACCGCGCGCTGAGCAGGCTGCGGGCGCTGGCCGGGCGCTGATTCCCGGCCCGTCCGAGCGGATCGGACCGGGCGCCGACCGGGCGCCGAGCGGGGTGGGGCAGCGAGTCGAGGGGCACTCCGATGGAGCCGTAGCATGGACAGCCATGCGGGTTGCGCGGGAAAGGCTGTCATGACTGATTACGCGGGTGAGGTGCCGGAGAAGTTCGCGGCGCTCGGGCTGACCTTCGACGATGTGCTGCTGCTGCCCGGCCCCGCGGACATGGCGCCCGGCGACATCGACACCGCCTCGCACATCTCCCGCAACGTCCGGGTGAACGTTCCGCTGCTCTCCGCCGCCATGGACAAGGTCACCGAGGCGCGGATGGCCATCGCCATGGCCCGGCAGGGCGGCGCGGGTGTCCTCCACCGGAATCTGTCGATCGAGGACCAGGCCGCCCAGGTCGACCGCGTCAAGCGCTCCGAGTCCGGCATGGTGACCGACCCGATCACCATCCGCCCGGACGCCACGCTGCGCGAGGCCGACGAGCTCTGCGGGCGGTTCCGCATCAGCGGCGTGCCGGTCACCGACGCGGCGGGGCGGCTGCTGGGCATCGTCACCAACCGCGACATGGCCTTCGAGCCGGACCGCGGCCGCCAGGTGCGCGAGGTCATGACGCCGATGCCGCTGGTCACCGGCCGGGTCGGGATCTCCGGCGAGGACGCGATGGAGCTGCTGCGCCGGCACAAGATCGAGAAGCTGCCGCTGGTGGACGGCGAGGGCCGGCTCAAGGGCCTGATCACCGTCAAGGACTTCGTGAAGGCCGAGAAGTACCCGCAGGCGGCCAAGGACGGCGAGGGCCGGCTGATCGTCGGCGCCGCGGTCGGCGTGGCGGGGGACGCCTACGAGCGGGCCGAGGCGCTGATCGAGGCGGGCGTGGACTTCCTGGTGGTGGACACCGCCCACGGCCACTCGCGGCTGGTCCCCGACATGGCCGCGAAGATCAAGTCGAACTACGACGGCGTCGACATCGTCGCCGGGAACGTGGCCACCCGCGACGGCGCGAAGGCGCTGGTGGACGCGGGCGTGGACGGCATCAAGGTCGGCGTGGGCCCCGGCTCGATCTGCACCACGCGCGTGGTCGCCGGGATCGGCGTGCCGCAGGTGACCGCGATCCACGAGGCGTCGCTCGCCGCGCGCGAGGCGGGCATCCCCGTCATCGGGGACGGCGGCCTCCAGTACAGCGGCGACATCGCCAAGGCGCTGGTCGCCGGGGCCGACACGGTGATGCTCGGCAGCCTGCTCGCCGGGTGCGAGGAGTCGCCGGGCGAGCTGCTGTTCATCAACGGCAAGCAGTTCAAGTCCTACCGGGGGATGGGCTCGCTCGCCGCGATGCAGTCGCGCGGGGATCGTCGCTCGTACTCCAAGGACCGGTACTTCCAGGACGGGGTCGGCGAGGACGACAAGCTGATCCCCGAGGGCATCGAGGGCCAGGTGCCCTACCGCGGTCCGCTGGCCTCCGTCGTGCACCAGCTGATCGGCGGCCTGCACCAGTCGATGTACTACCTGGGCGGGCGCACCGTTCCCGAGATCAAGGAGCGCGGCCGGTTCGTCCGCATCACCGCGGCCGGGCTGAAGGAGAGCCACCCGCACGACATCCAGATGACGACGGAAGCCCCGAACTACTCGCGGCGTTAAGGAAGGGTGTTCCCCCGTGACCGAGATCGAGATCGGGCGCGGCAAGCGCGGACGGCGGGCCTACGCGTTCGACGACATCGCCGTGGTGCCGAGCCGGCGGACGCGTGACCCCAAGGAGGTCTCGATCGCCTGGCAGATCGACGCCTACCGCTTCGAGCTGCCCTTCCTGGCGGCGCCGATGGACTCGGTGGTCTCACCGGCCACGGCGATCAGGATCGGCGAGCTGGGCGGGCTCGGGGTGCTGAACCTGGAGGGTCTGTGGACCCGGTACGAGGACCCCGAGCCGCTGCTCGACGAGATCGCCGGGCTGGAGGAGTCCTCGGCGAACCGCCGCCTCCAGGAGATCTACGCGGCGCCGATCCGCGAGGAGCTGATCTTCCGGCGGCTGCGCGAGGTCAGGGAGGCGGGCGTGGTGACGGCCGCCGCGCTGTCGCCGCAGCGGACCGCGCAGTTCTCCAAGGTGGTCCTCGACGCGGGCGTGGACCTCTTCGTCATCCGCGGCACCACGGTGTCGGCGGAGCACGTGTCGGGCGCGGCCGAGCCGCTGAACCTCAAGCAGTTCATCTACGAGCTGGACGTGCCGGTGATCGTGGGCGGCTGCGCCACGTACACCGCGGCGCTGCATCTGATGCGGACCGGCGCGGCCGGGGTGCTCGTCGGCTTCGGCGGGGGCGCGGCCCACACCACGCGGAACGTGCTGGGCATCCAGGTGCCGATGGCCACCGCGGTGGCCGACGTGGCGGCGGCGCGCCGGGACTACATGGACGAGTCGGGCGGGCGGTATGTGCACGTCATCGCGGACGGGGGCGTGGGCTGGTCGGGTGACCTGCCCAAGGCGGTCGCCTGCGGCGCGGACGCGGTGATGATGGGGTCGCCGCTGGCGCGGGCCACGGACGCGCCGGGGCGCGGGCACCACTGGGGCATGGAGGCGGTGCACGAGGACGTGCCGCGCGGCAAGAAGGTGCACCTGGGCACCGTGGGCACGACGGAGGAGATCCTGACCGGCCCCTCGCACATCCCGGACGGCTCGATGAACTTCTTCGGCGCCCTGCGCCGCGCCATGGCGACCACCGGCTACTCGGAGCTCAAGGAGTTCCAGCGCGTGGAGGTCACGGTCGCCCGCTCCCGTTAGGGCGGCGCCAGGGGCCGGTGACGGCCAGCAGGATGCCGGGTTCCTGGATGGCGGCGTAGAGCGTGCGGCCGTCGGGCGAGAAGTTCACTCCGGTGAACTCGCCGAAGGCGGGCCGGGTGGCGGTGCCGACGTTGACCTCGTTCCCGGCCAGGGGGAACGTGCCGCCCTCGCCGGTCGTGCCGAACAGGTGCTGGTGGCCCTCGCCGTCCTCGGCGATGATCAGGCCGCCGTAGGGGGAGACGGTGATGTTGTCCGGGCCGTCGACGCGGCCCGGGTCCAGCGGGTCGCGGTCCGAGCCGAGCAGCACCTTCAGGGTGAGCGTGCGCCGCCTGGGGTCGTGGAACCAGACCTGCCCGTCGTGGGGCGCCCCCGGGCTCTCGCCGCGGGCGTAGGAGGAGACGACGTGCACCCCGCCGGTCCCCCACCACATCCCCTCCAGCTTGCTGCCGCGGGTGACGCGCCCCTCGCCGAACTGCTCGCGCACCGACGTCTCGCGTGCGTCGCGGTCCGGCACCTCGACCCACTCCACGCCGTAGACGGTGCCGACCTCGGTGGCGCGCGTGAGGTCGTCCACGAACCGCCCCTCCGCGTCGACGCAGCGCATCGCCTGGAGCGTGCCCGCCTCGCCGTCCAGCGCGCGCAGCGCGCCGTGGCCGTGGCGGAAGCCGCGGGGCGGGACCCAGCGGTAGAAGAGGCCGTGGGGGTCCGAGGCGTCCTCGGTCAGGTAGAGATGGCCCCGCCGCGGGTCCACGACGACGGCCTCGTGGTCGAAACGGCCCAGGGCCAGGAGCGGGCGCGGGTCGCGCGCGGCGGCCAGGTCGTAGGGGTCCACCTCGAAGACATAGCCGTGGTCGCGGGACATGCCGTTCTCGCCCGCGCGGTCGGAGTTCTCCTCGCAGGTCAGCCAGGTGCCCCAGGGGGTGGTGCCGCCCGCGCAGTTGGTCGAGGTCCCGGCGATGCCCACCCACTCCCGCACCGTGCCGCCCTCGCCCGGCACCTCCACCACCGTGCAGCCGCCGGACGCGGCCGGGTCGTAGACCAGGTCCTCGGCCAGCGGCACCGGGTGCTCCCAGTCCGAACGGGGGCCGGGCAGCTCGTGGTTGACGACCAGCAGGTCGGCGCCGTGCGCGCCCTCGAAGGTGCCGGTGCCGTCGTGCCGGGCCGGGGTGGGCTCGCCGGTGGTCAGGGTGGTGGCGCCGGTCCTGGTGAGGACGCGGTACGAGAAGCCCTCGGGCAGCGACAGCACGCCCTCGGGATCGGGGCGCAGCGGGCCGTAGCCGGCGGCGCGTTCGACGGCGCTCTCGCATGCCAGCGCGCCGGGGGCGCTCGCGAGCACTCCGACGCTTCCGGCGAGCGCGAGCCCCGAGCGCCCCACGAAGGACCGGCGGCTGATGGCCTGCCGCCCGTCTCCGTTCGCCGTGGTCCTCTCGCCCGCGCTCATGGCCCTTCCAACGTAGGCGAGGGGGCGCGCGCCTCACAACCGGTTGGCTCACAACCGGTTGGCGGCCCCCGCCGGGGTGGCGCCCCTGGTGTCGAGCAGCAGCGGCGCCTTGGCGGCCAGGCCGGCCAAGTCGTAGGTGGCGTGCGGCTGGAGCAGCAGCGTCAGGTCGGCGTCCGCCACCGCGTCGTAGAGCGAGTCGGCGCGCGGGATCTGGCTGCCCGCCACGCGCCAGCCCAGCACGAAGGGGTCGTGGAAGGTGAGCTGCGCGCCCAGGCCCATGAGCCGGGTCGCGATCTCGCGGGCCGGCGCGCCCTCCTCGTCGGGCAGGTCGGGCTTGTAGGTGACGCCGAGCAGCAGCACGCGGGCGCCGCGCGCCGACTTGCCGTGCTCGTTGAGCAGGGCCGCGGCCCGTCCGGTGACATAGCGCGGCATGCGCTCGTTGACCTCGCGCGCCAGGCCGACCAGGCGCAGCCTGCCGCCGGGGTCCACCGGGGCCGAGTGGCCGCCGACGCCCGGCCCGGGGCGGAAGGCGAGGAAGCCGAACGGCTTGGTCTCCGCGCAGCGCAGCACGTCCCACAGGTCGACGCCGAGCTCGTGGCAGAGCACCGCCATCTCGTTGACCAGGGCGGTGTTGACGTGCCTGAAGTTGGTCTCCAGGACCTTCGCCGCCTCGGCCTCGGCCACTCCCCTGGCCCTGACCACCTTGTCCGTCAGCCGCCCGTAGAACGCGGCGGCGGCCTCCGTGCAGGCGGGGGTGAGGCCGCCGATGACGCGCGGGATGTTGGCGTAGCCGAACGAGCGGCTGCCCGGGTCGAGGCGGCCGGGGGCGCATGCCAGGTGGAAGTCGCGCCCGGCGCGCAGCCCCGAGCCGCGTTCGAGCAGCGGGCGCACCACGTCCCCGGTGGTGCCCGGGTGGACGGCGGACTCGACGACCACCAGCGTGCGGGGGCGCAGCCGCGCGGCGAGCGCCGTGGCCGCGGCGCGCACGGCGCTCAGATCGGGCGCGTGCCCGGCGCCCGGCGGGGTAGGAGAGCAGATCAGCGCCGTACGGACCCGGCCGAGCACCGCCGGGTCGCTGGTGGCGTGGAAACCGGAGGCGAGCATGCGGCGCAGTTCGGCGGCGGAGAGCGAGCCGCTCGCGGGGGGACGGCCCGCGTTCAGCCCGGCGGCACTCCCGGACTCGGGGGTGAAGCCGACGGTGGCGATGCCGGCGGCGGTGGCGGCCTGGGCGGCGGGCAGTCCCAGCTGCTCCAGGCCGAGAACGGCGAGATCAGCGGGCATACGCGGTACGGCTCCGTTCTCCCCTGTCTGTCTGATTAGGGGCGTATATGACAGATGTAGCCGATGGACCGCCGGGGCGGACCGATGGCGCGCCAAAGCGTCGGAAATGGGGGAGCATCGGTAGCGGGACATGACCCGAACGAGCAGGCGAGCGAGTGGGCGTCCGCGCTGGCGGAGCGTCCTGTTGAGGAGGCAGGCGTGAGGACAGCCGCACTGGGCCCCGGACAGCGGGCCGAGGCACTGGCCCGGATGTCGGAGCGCGAGCTCGACGTTCTCGTGATCGGCGGGGGCATCGTCGGGGCGGGAACCGCGCTCGACGCCGTGACCCGGGGCCTGGCCACCGGGCTCGTCGAGGCGCGGGACTGGGCATCCGGGACATCGAGCCGTTCGAGCAAGCTGATCCACGGCGGGTTGCGCTATCTGGAGATGCTCGACTTCAGCCTGGTCCGCGAGGCGCTGAAGGAGCGCGGGCTGCTGCTGGACCGGATCGCCCCGCACCTGGTGCGGCCCGTCCCGTTCCTCTACCCCCTCAAGCACCGCGGCTGGGAGCGGCTGTACGCGGGGACCGGCGTGGCGATGTACGACGTCATGGCCAAGTCCTCGGGCCGCGGCGGCGGGCTGCCCCACCACCGGCACCTCACGCGCCGGCACGCGCTGCGGATCGCGCCCGCGCTGAAGAAGGAGGCGCTGGTCGGCGCGTTGCAGTACTACGACGCCCAGATGGACGACGCCCGCTACGTCGCCACGCTGGTCCGCACGGCCGCGGGCTACGGCGCGCACATGGCGAACCGGGCGCGGGTGACCGAGTTCTTGCGCGAGGGCGAGCGCGTCGTCGGCGTGAAGGTGCGCGACCTGGAGCAGGACGGCACCTACGAGGTGCGGGCCAAACAGGTGGTCAACGCCACCGGCGTCTGGACGGACGACACGCAGGCGATGATCGCCGAGCGCGGCCAGTTCCATGTGCGCGCCTCCAAGGGCATCCACCTGGTGGTACCCAAGGACCGCATCCACTCCTCGACCGGGCTGATCCTGCGCACCGAGACCAGCGTGCTGTTCGTCATCCCGTGGGGCAGGCACTGGATCATCGGCACCACGGACACCGCGTGGGACCTGGACAAGGCGCACCCCGCGGCGTCGAGCGCCGACATCGACTACCTGCTCGACCACCTCAACTCCGTGCTGGCCGTGCCGCTCACCCGCGACGACGTCGAGGGCGTCTACGCGGGCCTGCGCCCGTTGCTGGCCGGTGAGTCGGACGCCACCAGCAAGCTGTCGCGCGAGCACACGGTGGCGCACCCGGTGCCGGGGCTCGTGGTGGTGGCGGGCGGCAAGTACACGACCTACCGGGTGATGGCCAAGGACGCGGTGGACGCGGCCGTCCACGGGCTCGACCAGCGCGTCGCCGAGTGCTGCACCGAGGAGGTGCGGCTCGCGGGCGCCGAGGGGTACCACGCGCTGTGGAACGCGAGGGCCCGTCTGGCCACCCGCGTCGGGCTGCACGAGGCCCGCATCGAGCATCTGCTGGGCCGCTACGGGTCGCTGACGGAGGAGGTGCTCGACCTGGTCGCCGAGGACCCCCGCCTCGGCGAGCCGCTGCCCGCCGCCGACGACTACCTCAAGGCCGAGATCGTCTACGCCTGTTCGCACGAGGGCGCGCGGCACCTGGAGGACGTGCTCACCCGCAGGACGCGCATCTCCATCGAGACGTTCGACCGCGGCACGCGCAGCGCCCGCGAGTGCGCCGAGCTGATGGCCGGGGTGCTCGGCTGGACCCCGGAACAGGTCGAACGCGAGGTGCAGCACTACGAGAAGAGGGTGGAGGCGGAGCGCGAGTCGCAGCTCCAGCCGGACGACCAGACCGCGGACGCGGCCCGGCTCGGCGCCGCTGACACGGTGCCACTGTGAGCGGGCGGTGAGGGGCGTGGGGGTGTCCTGGACGCGGCATGGAGGCGTCGCGGCCGTGACGTAGACGCGTCGCGGGCTCGGCCTGACGCGCCCCGCGGCCCGGGTGTCGGCGGAATGGGTGACAATGGCCGGGGAAGCCGGAGGGGACGCATGGGCCAAGACAACGGGGACACCGCCGTGCCGGACGAGATGCCGGAGCGGGAGCCCCGCGACGAGAAGGCGCGCGCCGACAGCGCGCCGGCGGACACGCCGGCCGACGCGGCGGCGGACAAGGCGGCGGAGGGGGGCGTGGAGGAACCCTCGGACGCGCCGGTGGCCGCGCCGTCGGCGGATGTGACGGAGGAGCTGACGCGGCCGGTGCGCGCCGCGCGCCTGCTGAACGGGCGGTACCGGCTGGGCTCCGTCGTCGGCCGCGGCGGCATGGGCACGGTGTGGCACGCGACGGACGAAGTCCTCGGCCGTGCCGTGGCCGTGAAGGAGCTTCGGCTGCCGCCCGGCGTGGACGACTCCGAGCGGAAGCGGATGATCACGCGGACGCTGCGCGAGGCCAAGGCCATCGCGACGATCCGCAGCCGAGGCGTCGTCACCATCTACGACGTGGTGGACGAGGGCTCCCGGCCCTGGATCGTCATGGAGCTCATCGAGGGGCGGTCGCTGGCCGACGTGGTGCGCAACGACGGGCCCATGTCGCCCGCCCGCGCCGCCGCGACCGGGCTCGCCGTGCTCGAAGTGCTGCGCGCCGCGCACGCCGCGGGCATCCTGCACCGGGACGTCAAGCCGTCCAACGTGATCATCGCCGACGAGGACGGCCGCGTCGTTCTCACCGACTTCGGCATCGCCAAGGTCGAGGGCGACCCGTCGATCACCTCCACCGGCATGCTCGTCGGCGCCCCCTCCTACATCTCGCCCGAGCGCGCCAGGGGCGCGCCGCCGGGGCCGCCCGCCGACCTCTGGTCGCTGGGCGCCCTGCTGTTCTGCTGCGTCGAGGGCCGCCCGCCCTACGACGAGGGCGGGGCGATCGCCACGCTCGCCGCCGTCATGCACGACCCGGTCCCCGCGCCCCGCAGGGCGGGACCGCTGACCGAGGTGATCGCCGGGCTGCTGAGGAAGGACCCGGCCGCGCGCCTGGACGAGCCCGAGGCCGGCCGGATGCTCGCCGCGGCGCTGACCGAGGCCGAGAAGCCCGCGGCGAAGCCCGCGGGCGACGAGCCGAAGACGCTGGTCGTCGGCCTCGGCCCGGCCGGCACCCCGGCCAGGCCCTCGAAGGCGCCCGGCACCCCCGGGTCCGCGACGCCCGCGGTCCCCGCGACGCTGGTGCCCGACGCGGCGCCCACCCCGGCGCAGTCGGTGGCCGCGATCGGGGCCGACGCGCCCACCCCGCCGCCCACGCCCGTTCCCCCGCGTACGGGCGCGGGCGGGAGCACCACGACGAGGGGCTCGCGCCCGGGGGACGAGAGGCGCCGGCGCGCGCTGGTCGTCGCCGGCGTGGTGGTGGCGCTGCTCGCGCTGCTGGGCGCCGCCCTGGCGACGGCCCTCACGGGCGGCGGGGACGACGAGACGGAGACCGGCGGGCAGGGCCCCACGCAGGAGGCGCCCACGCCGGACGGCGAGGAGGAGTCCGAGGACCCGGCGGGCGGCGAGGAGCCCTCGGGCGGGCCCTCGGACACGGCCGACCCGCCGCCGGAGGGCTCGCCCGAGGAGGACGGGCCGCCGGGCACCTCGCCCGAGACCGACCCGGGCGCCGAGCTCCCCGAAACCCCGGCCGGATACTCGGAGATCGAGGACACCGACTTCAACTTCCGCATATCCCTGCCCCAGGGCTGGGAGCGCACCGGCACGTCGGGGCAGAACTCGGGGGCCGTCTACAGCGCGCCGGGCGGCGAAGGCCCCAAGGTCCAGGTCGACTTCACCGACAGCCCGACCGAGGACGCCGTGGAGGCGTGGGAGGACCTGGAGCCGAGCACACGGACCAACAGCACGGACTACCAGCGGATCTCCATCGAGGCGGTGGAGTGGCGCGACTATCCGACCGTCGCCGACTGGCATTTCGAGAGAACCGAAGGGGGTACCCGGGTACACGTGCTGGACAGGGGTTTCAGGATCGACGCCTCCCACGGCTACGCGATCATGATCACCTGTGCGGCCGACGCCTGGAACGACAGGACGTGCTCCACCCTGCGCGAGACGGCCTTCGAGACCTTCCAGCCGTTGAACTGAGACGTATCAGCAGTTGACGGACCGTAGCCGAGGGATGTCCCCGGCGCGTATGGTGATAGGCCGGATCCGGCGCGGGGGGCCTGCACGCGGTGGGGAGGCATCGTGGAAAGTTATGCGGGACGGCTTCTGGCTGATCGCTACCGACTCCCGAGGACTCCCTCGGACGAGTTCGAGCTCATCGAGTCACGGGCCTTCGACACTGCCAGTGGGCAGGAAGTCCTGGTGCGGCAGGTGCCGTTGCCAGAGGTCGTCGAGGCGGAGACGCTGGACGAGGTCGGCAGGCCGCGTCCGGCTGCCCCGCGTTCGGCTGACCGGGCGACCCGGCTGCCCGACGACCCGGTCGTGCGGCGCGCGGTCGAGGCGGCGGCCGCCGCGGCGAGGCTTCCCGACCACCCGCGGCTCGACCAGGTCTTCGACGTCTTCGTGCAGGGGGACGGCCTCTGGATCGTCAGCGAATTAGTTCCGGCACGGCCGTTGGCCGCCGTGCTGGCCGAGGAGCGGCTCGGCCCGTTCCGCGCGGCCGAGGTGGCGGCCGACCTGCTCGCCGCGCTGCGGATCGTCCACGCCCAGGGCTGGACCCACCGGAACGTCACGGCCCGCACGGTGCTGATCTGCGAGGACGGGCGCGCGGTGCTGACCGGTCTCGCGGCGGGCGCGGCCGAGGAAGTCCTGTGCGGGTACGACCCGTTGCCCTCGGACCTGCCCGACACGTTCGCCGCGGGCCCCCGCCCGCCGCAGGCCGAGCGGCAGGTGGCCCCCGAGCGCCAGGCCCCGCCGGGCGACCGGCAGCAGCCGCCCGCCCAACTCCAGCCGCCCCCGCAGCGGCACCAGCCGCCGTCGGCCGAGGACCACGGCGACCTGGCGGCCCGCGTGCGCCGTCAGGGCGGCCTGCCGCCCGGGTTCCACCTCCAGGGCAACGGGCCGGGGGAGCCGGGGCAGGGTCCCCAGGGGCCGACCAGACCGGGGTCCCCGGGCCCGCACGGTCAGGGGCAGCACGGTCAAAGCCCGCTGGGTCAGGGGCAGCACGGTCAGGGGCAGCACGGCTCCCGACCGCAGGGCGCGTATCCGCAGCCGTACGCCGGGCAGCCGTGGGGTGACCCCGAGGTCCCGCCGCCGGACGCCTACCGGCGCTGGGAGACCGGCAGCGTTCCCCGGGTCGAGGACCCGGGGCAGGAGCACGGCCCGTCCGCGGGACCGGGCGGTGGCGCCGGCGCGGCGGGCTTCGTCGCCCGGGTGCGCCAGCAGGGCGGCTCGCCGCACGACGCCGAGCCGGGGGAGTACCCCGAGGGGCACCACCCCGAGCCGGGCCACGGCCCCGGGTATCAGGGGCACCCCCCGCACCCGCAGGGCGGCGAACGGCTGCCCGCCACCTGGGACTTCGAGGGCGGCGCCGACGCGCCGGGGCAGGGCGGGCGCCCCCCGACCGCCGCCGAGCGCGCGGCGCGCAGCGGCGCCATCGCCGCCTACCGCGCCGGCACCCAGGCCGGAGCCGCCCAGCGCACCGGCGGCTCGGGGCCGACGGAGCTGCCGGGCCCCGGGCGGCCGAGCCACCCCGTGCGCACCGGCTGGGAGCCCACGCCGCGCCAGGCGGGGGCGCTGCCCGCGCCGCGGCAGCACGCCGGGGAGCCGCCGCCGGACCGACCGGACGAGCGGCCGCACGAGACGGTCGTCGTTCCCGGCGGGGAGGACCGTTACCGCGGCCCGGACAGCGCGCTGGCCGCCGAGCGCGCGCGCCAGGCGCGCATCGCCACCGTGGGCGCCGTCACCGAGCGGTGGGCGCCCGAGCAGGCGGGGCCCGTCTACGCCAACTGGCGGCTGGCCCCTCCGGTCGGCCCGCCCGCCGACTTCTGGGCGCTGGGCGCCCTGCTCTTCCGGGCCGTGCAGGGCTACCCGCCCTATCCCGAGGAGAGCGCCGCCGAGCTCACCCAGGCGGTCTGCGCGGAGCAGCCCGCGTTCGCGGAGGACTGCGGCGCGCTGCGCCCCATCATCGAGTCGCTGCTGCGGCAGGACCCCACCGAGCGGCTGAGCGCCGAGGAGCTGCGTGGCTGGCTCCGTTCGCTGCTGCGCAGCGCGCCCGAGCCCGAGGTCGGCCGCCACACGGTCACCGCCCCGCCCGCCTTGGAGCCGGGGCGGCCCGCCGCCCCGAGGCGGCTGCCGATCGTGCGCCGCAGAGGCGAACTCGTCGGCCCGCGCCGGCGCCCGCGCCCGCGTGGCCCGCGCAATCCGCGCCGGCTCGGGCGGGCGCTGCTCACGCTGGTGCTGCTCGGGCTCGCCGGGGCCGTCGCCTATGTGGTGACGTTCATGTCGGGGGACGACCGGTCCGACGACCGCGGCTCGGCCCCGCCGGGCCCCGAGTCCCAGGAGCCGGCCGGGCGCGAGTCCCCGGGGGAGGAGCAGCCCGGCCCCTCCTCCCAGCCGACCGAGGACGCGACCGAGCCGTCCCCCGCGGAGGAGGACTCGCACCCGGCGCCGCCCCCCAGCGGCTTCACGGTCGTCGAGGACGACGGCGGGTTCAGCGCGGCCGTGCCCGAGGGCTGGGAGCGGCAGGCGGAGAACGCGGACGGCCAGATCGTCTACTCCGGCGAGGGACTCCAGCTGCTCTTCGTGCCGGGCAGGGACAGCACGGCCGAGTTCGCCAGCGAGCCCAGCGACTACCAGCTCAGGGAGCAGCGCGAGCTCGACGCCTACCGGGCCTATCAGTACGGCGTCTCCACCGGCCTGTTCGAGGACAGGGTCGGCGACATCTCGGTGGCCGAGGGGATATTCGACTGGCTGGGCGACGACGGCGAGCGGAGGGCGTACAACCGCGTCCTGCTCATCGACGGCTTCTACCACGTCGTCATGGTCGTGGGCCCGGCCGACCAGCGGGACCGCCTCGGCGAGATCTACGACGTCACGGCGGAGAGCTACCGCGCCGGGGACTGACCCCAAGGCCGGCTCCGGCCGCCCCACCCGGTGCCGTTCGACGGGTGGTCACCGGCCGGTAGCCGGTCGTAGGCTCCGCCCATGACGACTGCGCAGCCCGGCGTTCAGGCGCGGGCCGACGGGCTGGTGACCGCGGAGTTCGTGGCCTCGCTGACCGAGGGCGTCGCCGGCAGCGGCCTGACCGCCTGCCACAGTCCGCTCACCGGGACCCGGCTCGCCGAACTGCCCGCCGCGACCGAGGACGAGGTGGCCCGGACGTTCGTCCGCGCCGCCGCCGCGCAACCCGCGTGGGCCGCCACGCCCGTGCGCCGGCGCGCGGCCGTTCTGCTCCGCTTCCACGATCTGCTGCTGGCCCGCCAGGGGGAGATCCTCGACCTGGTGCAGCTGGAGACCGGCAAGGCCCGCCTCCACGCCCACGAGGAGCTGCTCGCGGTCGCCCTGGCCGCCCGGCACTACGGCCGCGGGGCGCCCGCGTACCTGCGCCCCCGGCGGCACACCGGCGCGGTCCCGGGACTCACCCGCGTCCGCGAACTGCGCCACCCGCGCGGCGTCGTCGGGCACATCGCCCCGTGGAACTACCCGCTCGAACTCACCGCGGGCGACGCCCTCCCGGCCCTGGTCGCGGGCAACGCCGTCGTCACCAAGCCGGACAGCGAGACCGCCCTCACGGCCCTGTGGGCGCGGCGCCTGATGGTCGAGGCGGGGCTGCCGGGGGACGTGTGGCGGATGGTGCTGGGCGACGGGCCCGTCGTCGGCCCGCAGGTGGTCGAGCGCGCGGACTACGTCGCGTTCACCGGGTCCACGCGCACCGGCCGCGAGGTGGCGCGGCGGGCCGGCGGCCGGCTGGTCGGCGCCAGCCTCGAACTCGGCGGCAAGAACGCCATGCTGGTGCTGGACGACGCCGACCCGGACAAGGCGGCGGCGGGCGCGGTGCGCGCCTGCTTCGCCTCCGCGGGCCAGCTGTGCGTCTCCGTCGAGCGGATCTACGTGCAGGAGGCGGTCGCCGGCGCGTTCCTGGCGGCGTTCGCCGCGCGGACCCGGGCGCTGCGGCTCGGCGCGCCGCTCGACTGGGGCACCGACGTGGGCTCGCTGGCCTCGCGGGCGCGGCTCGACGCCGTCGCCCGGCACGTCGCGGACGCGGTGGAGCGCGGCGCCGAGGTCCTGACCGGCGGCCGGGCCCGCCCCGACGTCGGACCGTACTTCTACGAGCCGACCGTCCTCACCGGCGTCACCCCGGCGATGGCGGTCTGCGCCGAGGAGACCTTCGGCCCCGTCGTCTCCGTCTACCGCTGCGGCGACGACGCCGACGCGATCGCCCGCGCCAACGACACGCGCTACGGGCTCAACGCCAGCGTCTGGTCCGGCAGCGCGCGCCGCGCGCGCCGGGTCGCCGCCCGGCTGCGCGCCGGGACCGTCAACATCAACGAGGGGTACGGCGCCGCCTACGCCAGCGTCCGCGCGCCGATGGGCGGCATGGGCGACTCGGGGCTCGGCCGCCGCCACGGCGCCGAGGGCATCCTCAAGTACACCGAAGCGCAGACGATCGCCGAGCAGCGGCTGCTGCCGCTGGCCCCCTCGCACGGCATGGACGACCGGGGGTACGCGGCGGTGATGAGCCGTTCGCTGAAGGCGCTCAAGGTCCTGAGGTTCCGATGACACGCGACCAGGACGGCGCCGACTCCCGCGCCGACCGCGACTACGACCGCGACCGCGACTACGACGTCGTGGTCGTCGGCTCGGGCTTCGGCGGCGCGGTCTCCGCGCTGCGGCTGACCGAGAAGGGCTACCGGGTGGCGGTGATCGAGGCGGGGCGCCGCTTCGCCCGTTCCGAACTGCCCCGGAACTCCTGGGCGTTACGCGACTACCTCTGGGCGCCGCGGCTGCGGCTCTACGGGATCCAGCGCATCCATCTCCTCCGGAATGTCATGATCCTGGCAGGCGCCGGGGTCGGCGGCGGCTCGCTCAACTACGCCAACACCCTGTATGTGCCGCCCGAGGCGTTCTTCCGGGACCGCCAGTGGCGCGACATCACCGACTGGCGCCGGGAGCTCGCGCCCTACTACGACCAGGCCAGGCGCATGCTCGGCGTCCGCCTCAACCCGACCCTCACCCCCTCGGACCGCCATCTGAGGGCCGCGGCCGAACGGATGGGCGTGGGCGGGACGTTCCACCTGGCGCCGGTCGGCGTCTTCTTCGGCGACGGCCGCGACGCGGACTCCGCCGCGGCTCCCGCCGCCCCCGGCGAGGAGGTGCCCGACCCGTACTTCGGCGGCGCGGGCCCGAGCCGCCGCGCCTGCACCGAGTGCGGCGAGTGCATGACCGGCTGCCGCCACGGCGCCAAGAACACCCTCAACGAGAACTATCTCCACCTCGCCGAACGCGCCGGCGCCGAGGTCCACCCGCTGACCACCGTCACCTCCGTCACCGAACTCCCCGACGCGGAAGGTTTCCTGGTCACCACCGAGCCCACCAACGCGACGCGGCGCGCACGCCGCCGCGCGCGCCGGGAGCTGCGCGCCCGCCGGGTCGTCATCGCGGCGGGTACCTACGGCACCCAGACGCTCCTGCACCGGATGCGCGACACAGGCGCGCTGCCGCGCCTCTCCGACCGGCTCGGCACCCTGACCCGCACCAACTCCGAGGCGCTGGTCGGCGCGCGCACCAGCCCGCGCCGTTACCGCGCCCGTCACGGCGCCGACGCCGAGCCGGACTTCACCCGGGGCGTGGCGATCACCTCGTCCGTCCACCCCGACGAGCACACGCACATCGAGCCGGTCCGCTACGGCCGGGGGTCCAACGCGATGGGGTTCCTGTCGATCCAGCAGTTCCGGCGGGTCGGCGGGCTCCCGGCCCCGCTGGCCTACGCGGCGGCCTCGCTGCGCCACCCGCTGCTCTTCCTGATCTCGCTCTCCAACCGCAGGTGGTCCGAGCGCACCATCATCGGCCTGGTGATGCAGACCCACGACAACTCGCTGACCACGTTCACCCGCCGCCGCCGACCGGGTCGGGGCCTGCTCACCGCCCGGCAGGGCCACGGCGCGCCGAACCCCCGCCACCTGCCCGAGGGGGCCGAGGCGGCCCGGCGGATCGCCGAGGACATCGGCGGCTTCCCCGGCACGAACGTCGGGGAGCTCCTCGGAACGCCGCTGACCGCCCACTTCCTCGGCGGCTGCCCGATCGGCGCCGATCCGGCGAGCGGCGTGGTCGACCCGTACCACCGGCTCTGGGGCCACCCGGGGATCTCGGTCGTGGACGGCTCGGCCGTCTCCGCCAACCTCGGCGTCAACCCGGCCCTGACGATCACCGCCCAGGCGGAACGGGCCATGGCGCTGTGGCCCAACAGGGGCGAGCCCGACCCGCGCCCGCCGCAGGGGGCCGCCTACCGGCTGCTGGCCCCGGTCCCCCCGGTCGCCCCCGCCGTGCCGGAGACGGCCTTCGCCGCGCTGCGCACCACGGTGACCCTCCCCGTCCCCGAGGTCCCGCGGCCACCGGGACGCCCGGGAACGGAGGACGGCGGTCCCCCCTGAGGCGGCCCCTGCTGAGGCGGCGCCACCCGCCGCGGCGGGGCCGGGGTCAGGCCGCGCCGTCCCCTCCGGTGGCCGCCGTGAGGGCGCGGTGCCGGTAGTCGCTGGGCGGGGCGCCGTAGGCGGCGCGGAAGGCGCGGCTGAACATCGCGGCGTGGCCGAACCCCCAGCGGGCCGCGACCCGGTGGACCGGCGCCGCCCGCTGCGCCGGATCGCACAGATCGCGCCGGGCGCCCTCCAGGCGCTGGGCGCGGATCCACGCGGAGACGGTGGTGCCGTGGCCGAGGGAGGGGAAGACGCGGTGCAGGCGGCTGACGGAGATGTGGTGCGCCGCCGCGATGACGCCGGGGGTCAGGGCCGGGTCGTGCAGATGGCTTCTGATGAAGCGCTGGATGCGCAGCCCGAGGACCCTCTCGCGGGTCTCGGGCCCGAGGCAGTCCTCGGCGTCCAGTTGGTGGGCGAGGGCGGCGGTGAACAGGTCGACCAGCAGCGACTCCAGGCGCGGCTCGTCCGCGGGCCGGTAGGAGGCCGTGTCGCTCATCAGCCGGGTGAGCGTCCCCGCCAGCAGGCGCCGGGTCCGTTCCGCCCCGAGATCCGCCGGGTGACCAGCGCCTCCGTCCTCCTCGCGGGCAGCGACAGCAGCCTTCTGGGGACCTCGAGACCCACCGCGAGCGCCGGGCCGTTGGTGGCCACGTACGGGCGGGAGGTGCCGAGGATGTACATCCCGAACGGGCCGTGCGTCCCCTCCTGGCCGCCCTGGCTGACGGACAGCCCGCCTCGCAGGAGGAGCGTGAGGTGGTAGCGCTCCGGGTCCGACTCCCGGATGGCCCTGGGTGTCCTGCGCCAGGTCACCGGCAGGCTGGTGGTCTTCCAGACGTTCACCGCGTTCAGCTGGACCACGCGCATCCGCGCCTCGAACGGGGCCGCGTGCTCGACGAGGACCTCCTGGGGGCACATTGCCTTCATCAGCAGGTCCCGCCACACGGCGAAACGGTCCGCCGCGGGAAGGTCCTCGCTCCGGTACACCGATTCGATCACCGCACACCCCCCGGGCTCCGGCCCCCGTTCGCACCCTCCCCGCCATCATCGCGCCGGGGGATAAATGCCCGATAAACAGGGCGGCGGCTACGAGCGGGGCGCGCCGTACCAGCGCCATGTGGTGAGGCGGGGGCGTCCCGGGAGATCCGCGCGCCCCGTGGCCCACAACAGCGTGCGCCACGGGTCGCCGTCCGCCGGTGCCTCGGGGAACAGCCGCGCCAGCACCCGCGCGCAGAGCCCCGCGGGCGGGGCCCAGGCGGCGAGCCCCAGGCCCTCGGCCAGGTCGTGGGTGTGCACGAGGGTCTCCACGACGCCCATGGCGGCGAAGCCCTCCCCGTCGGCCGCGCCGAAGCCGTGGTGGGCGAGCACGCCGGGGCGCGCGGTCCGCACCATGGCGCCGAGCAGCGCGCCGCACACCTCCAGCACCTCGAGGAGCCCGGCCGGGCCCGCCGTCCGGTCGGCGTGGACGGCGTTCGCCGGGCCCCCGGGCCTGCGGCTCTCCCACACAAACGGCACCTCATGGTCCAACGGCGGTGTGCGCGGGCCCAGTTGAACGGCGTAGGCGAACAGGTCGTCGGCCAGGTGCTCCACGGTCTCCCAGCAGGTCCACTCCAGCGTCCCCGCGCGCCGGTCCCACCGGTCCCCGGGCGCCGCCCCCAGCGCGTCCACGGCGAGCCAAACGGCCTGGTCGAGGTCGTCGGCGGTGACCGGCGGGCGCGCGGGGGAGTCGGGCATGCCGTGAACCGTAGCGCGCATGGCGAAGGGGCCCGTCCCCCGGGGGAGTAGGAACAGGCCCCTTCGGTCTGGTGCGGGTCCCTCAGGACCCGGCCGGGAGGTCACGGGCGCCGCCCACGGGCGCGAGGCCGCCTCCCAGCGGCGGATAGGCCCCCGCGGGGGCGGAACGCAGGCCCGGACGGAATTGCCCCTCCGCGTCCTCGGGCGTGCCCGGGTCGCTGCCGGGCGCGAGCATGGCCACGTCGTACACGCCCCAGGGCGAGAGCTGGCAGGGGCCGTCCTCGTTCACATAGACCCCCGAGTTCAGGAACCACCCGGCGTCCAGGATGGTGTCCTCGGGGAGCCGGACGCGGGCCGGGATGTCGATCGTGTCGCCCGGTTCGAGCGGTCCGGCGACGGCGAAGTACCCGCTCACGTCGCCGATCTGACGCCAACCCGTGCCCACGCGCCATTCGAGGTCGGGGACGTAGGCCGGGTCGGGTTCGACGTCGGCGTCGAGGCTCATGTCCACGAAGGGGTGCAGGCTCTCCACCGGCACGCCGAAGTCGTTCTCGACGCGGATGGTGAACGTGGACCAGGCGCCGGCCACCAGGGTGTCCGGCAGGCCGACCAGTCGGGCCGGGGCTCGCGAGGTGCCCGACCAGTCCGAGCACTCGTCGCCGCCCGAGGCGTGAGAGGTGTGCGAGGCGCCCGAGGCGTGTGAGGTGCCCCCGCCGGTCAGCAGCGGAACGGCCGCCACCGCGGTGATGGCCGCCCACACGGTCGCGCCGCCGAGGACGTGGCGTGCCGTCATCAAACCTCCGGTGGGCGTCGGTCCAGTGGGACGCCTGCTAGGACTGTTCGAGAAGACGGAAGGTTGTGCTCCGCCCCGGTCACGAAACAGACACGACATACGCACATGAGCGACAGGGGGCGGGGCCCCGGCCGTCGGCCGGGGCCCCGCGTCAGCACGGGCGACAGGGCGGCGCCGGTGCTGGGCGCGGCGCCCGGGGGCAGGCGCCGCCGCCGTTGGTCGGACCATTGGAGGGGGTATGCCATGGTCCGCCAACGAGTTCTGGAGCTTCCCTCCCGCATCGTGCGCGAGGAGGGTCGCGTACCGCAAGACGACCACGGCAGCCGGTCCCCGGCGTCCCGGGGACCGGCCGCCTTCAGGACGTGACCGGTCTGCTGTCCCCTGCTGCCCGGCCACCGCACCGGAGCGAGGTCCCACGGCGCCCGGTCCCCGCCACACCGCGAGGACCGGGGTGCCTCATCGCCCCGGGGACACCCCCTTCAACGAAGCCCGGCGCGGGCCGGTCACGCTCCGGACGGGTGACGCGCCGCCGGCGGGTTCAGGTGCGGGGCGCGTCGCCGGCCCGGCCCCGGCACAGTTCGAGCAGCGTCATCGCCAGCTGGGTGCCCGGACGCCCCAGGCCCTCGCGGTAGCGGCGGAGGATCTCCATCTCGCGGGAGAGGTGGATCCGGCGCCCGCCGGAGGCGACGCGGGCCCGCTGGATCCGCTCGGAGACGGTCATCCGTTCCCTGATGAGTTCGATGATCCGGTCGTCCAGGGAGTCGATGCGCTCCCGCCCCTCGGCGATGACGGTCTCGTCGGCGCTCGTACTGGTGTCCATGTCGGTTCCTCGCTCGGATGTCTCGGTGTGAGCCCCGGGAGGTCCGTCCGCCGCCGCCCGACGACAAACGCCCCGGGCCGCCGCTTGGGGCCTGGGGCGCGAAGGATGTCGCTGGTCAGCGCGGTGCGCAGCGCTCCTCTCGGCAGCCGGCCAGGCCGGTGCCATAGGTAAACGAGGAGAAACGCGCGGCGCGGAACATGCCGCGAGTATGCCAGGGGGTCCGGCCCCTGACCAGCCGCGGAGGAATCGTTCCGCCCCGGCCGTCGGTAGACTCGGGGAACGCGCAGGGGAAGACAGGAAAGGCAGCTTCTTTCGTGGCAGACGTGGAAGACGGGGCAGACGTGACAGAGAAGGACGCCGGCACGGTCCTCGTCGTCGACTTCGGCGCGCAGTACGCCCAACTCATCGCCCGCCGGGTGCGCGAGGCGCGGGTGTACAGCGAGATCGTTCCCTCGACCACCCCGGTGGCCGACATCCTGGCCAGGAGGCCGCGGGCGGTGATCCTCTCCGGCGGGCCCTCCTCCGTCTACGCCGAGGGCGCCCCCGGGATCGACCGGGCGCTGTTCGAGGCGGGCGTGCCGGTCCTCGGCATGTGCTACGGCTTCCAGCTCATGGCGCGGGCGCTCGGCGGCACCGTGGACAACTCGGGGGCCCGCGAGTACGGCCGCACGCTGCTGAGCGTGTCCCGGCCCGACTCCACCCTCTTCGAGGGCACCCCCGCCGAGCAGCAGGTGTGGATGTCGCACGGCGACGCCTGCTCGGCCGCGCCGGAGGGGTTCACGGTGACGGCCTCCACCGACACCGTTCCCGTGGCCGCGTTCGAGGACGACGAGCGGCGGCTCTACGGCGTCCAGCACCACCCGGAGGTCATGCACTCCACCTACGGGCAGCAGATGCTCGAACACTTCCTCTACCGCGGCGCCGGGCTCAGCCCCGACTGGACCACCGGGTCCATCGTCGCCGAGCAGGTTGAGGAGATCCGCGCCCAGGTCGGCGGCAGGCGCGCCATCTGCGCGCTCTCGGGCGGCGTGGACTCGGCGGTGGCCGCGGCCCTGGTCCAGCGGGCCATCGGCGAGCAGCTCACCTGCGTCTACGTCGATCACGGCCTCATGCGGCAGGGCGAGACCGAGCAGGTCGAGAAGGACTTCGTGGCCGCCACCGGCGTGCGGCTGCGCGTGGTGGACGCGGCGGACCGTTTCCTGGCCGCGCTCGCCGGGGTCTCGGACCCCGAGGAGAAGCGGAAGATCATCGGCCGCGAGTTCATCCGGGTCTTCGAGCGGGCCCAGGCCGAGCTGGTCGCGGAGGCGGGCGCGGTGGGCGAGGACGTCGCGTTCCTGGTGCAGGGCACCCTCTACCCCGACGTCGTGGAGTCGGGCGGCGGCACGGGAGCGGCCAGCATCAAGTCCCACCACAACGTGGGCGGGCTCCCCGACGACCTGGAGTTCGAGCTGGTCGAGCCGTTGCGCAAGCTGTTCAAGGACGAGGTGCGCATGGTCGGGCGCGAGCTCGGGCTGCCCGAGGAGATCGTCCACCGCCAGCCGTTCCCCGGTCCGGGACTCGGCATCCGCATCGTCGGCGAGGTCACCCGCGAGCGGCTCGACCTGCTGCGCGCGGCCGACGCCATCGTCCGCGAGGAGCTGACCGGCGCGGGGCTCGACCGGCAGATCTGGCAGTGCCCCGTGGTGCTGCTCGCGGACGTCCGCAGCGTCGGCGTCCAGGGCGACGGCCGCACCTACGGCCACCCCGTCGTGCTGCGCCCGGTCTCGTCCGAGGACGCGATGACCGCCGACTGGTCCCGGCTGCCCTACGACCTGCTGGCGAAGATCTCCACCCGCATCACCAACGAGGTGCGGGACGTCAACCGGGTCACGCTCGACATCACCAGCAAGCCGCCCGGCACCATCGAGTGGGAGTGAGGGCGCGCGCCTCCGCGCCCCCCGCCCACCACCTCACACCAGCCGCCTCACACCAGACGGCGGGCCGCCGCCCAGCGGGTCAGCTCGTGGCGGTTGGAGAGCTGGAGCTTGCGCAGCACCGCGGAGACGTGGCTCTCCACCGTCTTCACGGAGATGAACAGCTCCTTGCCCACCTCCTTGTACGCGTAGCCGCGGGCGATCAGCCGCAGCACCTCGCGCTCCCGCTGGGTGAGCCGGTCCAGGTCCTCGTCCACGGGCGCCGCGTCGGACGAGGCGAACGCGTCCAGCACGAAGCCCGCGAGCCGCGGCGAGAACACCGCGTCCCCGTCCGAGACCTGGAAGATCGCGTCCACCAGGTCGGCGCCCGTGATGGTCTTGGTGACATAGCCGCGGGCGCCCCCGCGGATCACGCCGATCACGTCCTCGGCCGCGTCGGAGACCGACAGCGCCAGGAAACGCACCGGGTGCTCGCCCGCCCCCATCAGCGCCGCGCTGCGCCGCAGCACCTCCACGCCCCCGCCGCCCGGCAGGTGCACGTCGAGCAGGACGACATCCGGCCTGGACGCCTTGATCACGCTCACCGCCTGGTCGACGTCGCCCGCCTCGCCGACGACCTCGACCCCGGTCTCCTCGGTGCGGCCGATCTCGGCCTGGACTCCGGCGCGGAACATCCGGTGGTCGTCCACCAGGACCACGCGGGCCCGCCGTTCCCCGGCTCCGCCGCCACCGGCCCCGCCGCCACTCGTCGCACTGGGCCCGTTCGTCATTCCGATCGCTCCATCGTCAGCTCCACCTCTGTGCCCTCGCCCGGTGTGGACCGTACCCGCGCCGTTCCGCCGTTGCGCTGCATCCGGCCGATGATGGACTCGCGCACGCCCATCCGGTCCGCCGGCACCGAGTCGGGGTCGAAGCCGGGGCCCCGGTCGCGCACCGACACGAAGACGGTACGCCCCTCGACCTCCGCGAAGACCCGCACGGGCCCGCCCTCGCCACCGTACTTGGCCGCGTTCACCATGGCCTCGCGGGCGGCCTGGAGCTGGGCGAGCAGCGGCTCCTCCAGCGCGCAGTCCCCGACGCAGACCACCTCGATGGGCACCCCGTGGTGGTCCTCCACCTCGGCGACCGTGGCGCGGACGGACTCGGCGAACGTTCCCGGCTCGTCCTCCTCCTCCGGCTGCGCGGGCCGCTCGGCCGACTTGTACAGCCAGGCCCGCAGGTCCCGCTCCTGGGCGCGGGCGAGGCGGGCCACCTCCCTGGGCTTCTCCGCGTTCCGCTGGATCAGGGTCAGGGTGTGCAGCACCGAGTCGTGGATGTGCGCCGCCACCTCGGCGCGCTCCTGGGCGCGGATGCGCATCGTGCGCTCCTCGGACAGGTCCTGCACCATCCGCACCACATACGGACCGACCAGCAGCGCGATGCCGACCAGCAGCGCCACCGACGCCTGGAAGACCAGGCTCAGGCTCTCGGCCTGCGCCGACGCGCTGCGCCCCACGACGAACGCGCCCACGCCGAGCGCCACCAGCACCGCGCCCGCGGCCGTGCGCAGCAGCGGCAGCCAGCGGCTGCGCTTGGTCGCCGCCGCCCAGTGGGCCCGCCGCGAGTTGTCCGCCTGGCGCCAGACCATCGCCGCGCCGACGCCGATGATCAGCAGGGGCCACAGATAGCCGTTCTGGATGGGGAACTGCACATTGGCGGCCAGCACGCCGAGCGTCGCCGCGCAAGCGGTACAGCTGCGCGGCGGGGCCTCGTCCAGGCCCGTGCCGACGGGAGTGGCGGTCGTCATACACCGATCGTCACACGAACGGACGCGCGGGGACATCAGGGGTGCCCCCGAGGGCGGCTCAGGGAAGGATCCGGGACCTCCCCGGATACCGCCGCCCGCGGCCTGCGCCACCATGGGGGGCATGACGGACGACCGCGCCACCGAGGCACCCCCGGCCCCGGCGCCGCCTCCCGGGCCCGAGGGGGCCGCCGCCGGAGCCGCGCCAGGACTCACCCGCAGCCGGCGCCACAAGGTGATCGGCGGGGTCTGCGGCGGGTTCGGCCGGTACTACAACCTCGACCCCGTCATCATCAGGGTGCCGCTCGCGGTGCTGTCGGTCATCGGCGGCCTCGGCTTCGTCGCCTACGGGGTCGCCTGGCTGGCGATCCCGTTCGAGAAGGAGGAGGAGAACGAGGGCCGCCGCATGCTGTCGGGCCGCGTGGAGGGGCCGGGGCTCACCGCGCTGCTGTTCATCGTGGCCGGGTGCGGGCTGCTGCTCGCCTCGCTGGGCAACCGCGGCTCGGCCACCTGGTTCTCCGTCATGGTCCTGGGCGCGCTCGCGGGCGTCGCCTACTGGTCGCGCCGCCGCGACCAGACGCAGACCGCCCTGGCGGACGGCGCGCCCGTGGACGAGGCCGCGGCGCAGGTCGTCGCCGAGGCCCCGCCCGAGGCGCAGGCTCCGCCCGCGCCGCTCGGCCCGGCCTGGTGGCACGGGCCCAGCGCCATGACCGCGCGGCACACCGGCTATCTGTGGGGGCCGTTCGACGTGCGTCCCGAGGAGCTGAGGCCCCCGGTCGCCCCCCCGCCGCCCGCGGGGGAGGACGGCGCGCGGGCGGGGGCCGGGCCCGCGACCCGGCCGCCCGGCGGCGGGTACGACGGC
>NZ_LAVK01000349.1 GCF_001083795.1 Streptomyces sp. SBT349 | reverse complement strand
CCGCCGAGCTGGAAGCGCAGCACCTGCTGCCGTGCCCTCCCCCGCCCCCGGGCGCGGGCCGGCGAAGCCGCCCCCGCCGCCCCGCCCCCGCCTCGGCGGCGGCCGGGGGGGGGGGCGGGGGCGGGGCCGGTTCTGGATCCCGTGGGTGTTCCTGGCCCCGGGGCTGCTGCTCGCGCTCTTCTTCAAGTTCATCCCCATGGCCGAGGGGATCCGGCTGAGCCTCCAGGAGGTGCAGCCGTTCCTCGGCAACCAGTGGGTGGGCCTGGACAACTACGAACAGGTCGTCCGGGACGAACGGTTCCAGGAGGCGTTCGGCCACACCCTGCTGCTGGGCTTCGGGCAGACCCTGGGCGCGATCGTCGTCGGCTTCCTGCTGGCGCTGCTCCTTGAGGGCCAGGCGCGGTCGCTGTGGATCATCCGCACCGCCGTCTTCCTGCCCGTGGTGACGGCGCTCGCGGTCGTGGGCGAGATCTGGCGCCTGCTCTACCTGCCGACCTCCGACGGCTTCGCCAACACCATGCTCGGGCTCGTCGGGTTCGGCCCGCAGCCGTTCCTCGACAGCCCGGACAGCGCCCTGTGGTCGGTCATGGTGGTCGGCGTCTGGATCGGCGCCCCCTACAACATGGTGATCATCCTCGCCGGACTCGCGGGCGTGCAGCGGTCGTTGTACGAGGCGGCGGCCGTGGACGGGGCCTCGCTGTGGCAGCGGCTGCGGCACATCACGCTGCCCGCGCTGCGCCCGGCGCTCACCATCGTGCTGACGCTGGCCGCCATCCGCGGGCTGCGGATCTTCACCGAGGTCTATGTCCTCACCGGCGGCGGCCCCGCCGGATCGACGGAGGTGTGGATGACCCGCGTCTTCTCCCTGGGCTTCGAGCGCAACGACATCGGCGTCGCGTCGGCGGGCTCGATGATCCTGCTCGCGGTCACCCTGGTGCTGACGGTCACCGTCCGCCTGTTCAGCCGGAGGGCCGAGTCATGAGCACCCCGAACCGTCCGGCCCCCGTGAAGGGGCGACCGGACCCGCGGAAGGGGCGCGCCGCCGCGGGCCACGCCCACCCGAGCCGTTTCGACACCGCCCTCGGCTGGTCGCCCAGGCTCGGGCCCGCGCTGGTGCTGCGGGTGCTGCTGTGCGCGCTGGCGCTCTTCGTCTTCGCCGCGCCGTTCCTGGTGATCGTGACCGGCGCGTTCAGCGAGAACGCGCAGGCGTCCCGGCTCTCGCTGTTCCCCGACGACACCACGCTGGAGAACTTCACCGTCGCGGGGGACCGGGGCGTCTGGAGCTACTTCGCCAACTCGCTGGTCATCGCGGGCGGCGGGCTGCTGCTCCAGATGACCGTCTCGGTGATGGCCGCCTACGCGCTGGCGCGCCGCAGGTTCCGCGGGAGGGCGCTGGTCATGGGCCTGTTCCTGCTCACCATGATGCTGCCCGAGGAGATCATCGCGGTCCCGCTCTCGGTGGTCCTCGGCGATCTGCCCGTGCTCGGCCTCGACCTCAAGGGCACGGTCTTCGGCGTGATCCTCCCGGTGGGCGCCTGGGGCTTCTCGGTGCTGGTGATGACCGAGTTCATGAAGGACGTGCCCAAGGAGATCGAGGAGTCGGCGCGGCTCGACGGCGTGGGCGAGGTGCGGCTGCTGCTCCAGATCATCCTGCCGCTGTGCCGCCCGGCGCTCGGTGTCATCGGGATCTTCGGCTACCTCATGATCTGGGACCAGTACCTGCTGCCGATCATCGCCGCCGACAGCCCCGACGACTACACCCTCACCGTGGCGCTCGCCGTCCTGCGCTCGGACGTCCAGGTCGGCTCGGGGGTGGTGCTGGCCGGCGCGCTGGCCGCCCTGGTGCCCAGCCTCATCGTCTACTTCTGCCTTCAGGGCTCACTGGTCCGCGGCATCACCGCGGGCGCGACCAAGGGATGACCAGCATGGAGTTCAACGGAATCCTCTTCTTCCCGGTGACGCCCTTCGCCGAGGACGGCTCGGTCGAGACGGACCTGCTCGCCCGGCACATCACCCGGGGCGTGGAGAACGGCGCGGGCGGGGTGTTCGTGGCGTGCGGGACCGGCGAGTTCCACGCGCTGTCCACCGAGGAGCTGGCCGTCTGCGCGCGGGTCGCCGTGACCGCGGCGGCGGGCCGGATCCCGGTGGTGGCGGCGGCGGGCGGCCCGTTGCCGCTGGTGGGGCAGCAGACGGCCGCGCTGGCCGAGGCGGGCGTGGACGGGGTGCTGCTGCTGCCGCCGTATCTGGTCACCAGCCCGCAGCGGGGCCTGGTCGACTACGTGCGGGCGGTGACGGAGTCGAGCGACCTGCCGGTGATCGTCTACCAGCGGGCCAACGCGGTGCCGACCCCGGAGACCGCGGCGGAGCTGGCGCGGCTGCCCCGGGTCGTCGGGATCAAGGACGGCGTCGGCGACATCGAGCTGATGCACCGCACGGTGCGCCGGGTGCGGCGGGAGTCGGGGGCCGGGTTCCACTTCTTCAACGGGCTGCCCACCGCCGAGATGACCGTGCACGCCTACCGGGGGCTCGGCATCCCGCTGTACTCCTCCGCGGTCTTCGCGTTCGCGCCCGAGATCGCGCTCGCGTTCCACCGGGCGGTCGGCGCCGGGGACGAGGAGACGGCGAGCCTGCTGCTGGACGAGTTCTACGTGCCACTGGTGGCGCTGCGCGACGAGAGCCCCGGGTACGCGGTCTCGCTGGTGAAGGCCGGGGTGCGGCTGCGCGGGCTGCCGGTGGGCGGGGTCAGGGCCCCGCTGCGCGACCCGACGCGCGACCACCTCGACCGGCTGGAGAAGCTGCTCGACCACGGGCTGCGGACGGTGGCGGCCTGACGCGGGGGGCCGGGCCCCGGGCCTGAGCCGGAGCTCGCGCGGGGGTGACCGCAGAATGGGAGGCATGACCTTCCATGTCGACTCCGAGACCGGGCGGCTCCGCCGAGTGATCCTCCACCGCCCCGGGCTCGAACTGAAGCGGCTCACGCCGACGAACAAGGACGACCTCCTCTTCGACGACGTCCTGTGGGTGCGCAGGGCCCAGCAGGAGCACGACGTCTTCGCCGGGGTGCTGCGCGACCGCGGTGTGCGGGTGCACCTCTTCGGCGATCTGCTGGCCGAGAGCCTGGAGATCCCCGCGGCACGAGCGCTGGTACTCGACCGGGTGTTCGACGAGCGGGAGTACGGGCCGCTCGCCACCGACGCGCTGCGGGAGGTGTTCGACGGGCTGCCGACCGGGGAGCTGGCCGAGGCGCTGGTCGGCGGGATGACCAAGCGCGAGTACCTGGAGCGGCACCCGGAGCCGGTGTCCGTGCGGTTCCACGTCATGGAGCCGGACGACTTCGTGCTCCACCCCCTGCCCAACCACCTCTTCGCCCGCGACGCCTCGGCCTGGGTCTACGACGGGGTGGCGATCAACGCGATGCGCTGGCAGGCCAGGCGGCGCGAGAGCGTGCACTTCGAGGCGGTCTACGGGCACCACCCGCTCTTCCGCGGCGCGGAGGCGGGCGCGTTCCACACCTGGTCGGAGGGGCAGGGGGAGCACCCGTCCACCATCGAGGGCGGGGACGTGCTGGTCATCGGGAACGGCGCGGTGCTGGTCGGCATGTCGGAACGGACCACGCCGCAGGCCGTCGAGCTGCTGGCGCGGAGGCTGTTCGCGGCCGGTTCCGCGCGGGTGATCGTGGCCGTGGACCTGCCGAAGCGGCGGGCGTTCATGCACCTGGACACGGTGCTGACCATGGTCGACGGGGAGACGTTCACGCAATACGCGGGGCTGGGGATGCTGCGCTCGTACACGATCGAACCGGGCTCCTGGGAGCGGGAGCTGAAGGTGACCGACCACCCGCCCGAGCACATGCACCGGGCGATCGCCGCGGCGCTGGGGCTGGGCCGGATCCGGGTGCTGACGCCCGTGCAGGACGTGCGGTCGGCGGAGCGCGAGCAGTGGGACGACGGGTGCAACGTGCTGGCCGTCGAGCCCGGCGTCGTCCTGGCGTACGAGCGGACCGTGACCGCCAACACCCATCTGCGGGAGCACGGGTTCGAGGTGATCGAGGTCCCGGGCAGCGAGCTGGGCCGGGGGCGCGGCGGGCCGCGCTGCATGAGCTGCCCGGTGGAGCGGGATCCGGCCTGACGCGGGGCGCCCGCCGGGGAGGGCCGGGGGAGGGCTGGTCCGGGCAGTGCATACACATGTAGAATGATGCATATAATTTCACGCTTTTCGCCCGACCAGACGGAGCCACCATGGCGACAGAGCTCACCGGCCGCCACTTCCTCAAGGAGCTGGACCTCGCCCCCGACGAGTTCCGCGCCCTGATCGGCCTGGCCACCCACCTGAAGGCGGCCAGGCGGTTCGGCACCGAGACCCCGGCGCTGACCGGGAAGCACATCGCGCTGCTCTTCGAGAAGTCCTCGACCCGCACGCGCTGCGCGTTCGAGGTGGCGGCGGCCGACCAGGGCGCCCGCACGACCTACCTCGACCCGGCGAGCTCGCACGTCGGGTACAAGGAGTCGGCACGGGACACCGGCCGCGTTCTCGGGCGGATGTTCGACGCGATCCAGTACCGGGGCGGCGCCCAGCGGATCGTGGAGGAGCTGGCGGCCCACGCGGGTGTCCCCGTCTACAACGGGCTCACGGACGACTGGCACCCCACCCAGATGCTGGCCGACGTGCTGACGATGTCGGAGCACAGCAAGAAGCCGCTGGAGGCCCTCTCCTTCGCCTACCTGGGCGACGCCCGCAACAACATGGGCAACTCCTACCTGATCACCGGCGCGCTGCTCGGCATGGACGTGCGCATCGTCGCCCCCGACGGCCTGCGGCCCGACGCCGGGATCCAGGCCGAGGCCCGGCGGCTGGCCGCCGCCACGGGCGCGCGCATCACTCTTACGGCTGATGTGGGTGAGGGCGTGCGCGGAGCCGACTTCGTCGCGACGGACGTCTGGGTCTCCCTCGGCGAGCCCCTGGAGACCTGGGACGAACGGATCGCGCTGCTGCGGCCCTACGCCGTGACCGCCGACGTGCTGCGCGCCACGGGGAACCCGGACGTGAAGTTCCTGCACTGCCTGCCCGCCTTCCACGACCTGGGCACGGAGGTCGGCCGCGAGATCACGGCCCGGCACGGCCTGGACTCGCTGGAGGTGACGGACGAGGTCTTCGAGTCGCCGAGCTCGGTGGTCTTCGACCAGGCGGAGAACCGCCTGCACACCATCAAGGCACTGCTGGTGGCGACCCTGGCCTGAGCGCCCCGCGGCTTCAGCGGGCGTTCACCCTCCCGGGATAGGGTCGGCGCCGGTTTCACCCCCCTGCCCAGGAGTCGCGCATGCACCACGACGTCTCGCAGCGGCGCGTCTCACTGCTCACGATCGCCCGGGAGTGGGGGCGCATCGGCCTGATCGGCTTCGGGGGGCCGCCCGCGCACATCACGCTGCTGCGCGAGCTGTGCGTGCGGCGGCGGGGATGGGTCCCCGCCCGCGACTTCGAGGACGGCATAGCGGCGGCCAACCTGCTGCCCGGCCCGGCCTCCACGCAGCTGGCGATCCTCAACGCCTGGTGGCTGCGCGGCGCGTGGGGCGCGGTGGTGGGTGGCGTGTGCTTCATCCTGCCGGGGCTGGTGATGATCCTGGCGCTGGCCGCCCTCTTCCTCGCCGGCGACCCGCCGCGCTGGGTCAACGGCGCGGCGGCGGGGGCCGGTTCGGCCGTCGCCGCGGTGGCGGTGCAGGCCGGGTGGCAGATGGTGCCCGACAGCCGCCGGCGCACCACCGGGCGGCGGGCGCGGGCCCGGTGGGCGGGCTACGTCACCGCGGGCGTGCTGGCAGCCGTGCTGCTCGGCGCCTGGCTGGTGCTGGTGCTGATCGCGGCCGGGCTGGCCGAGGTGGCGGTGCGGGGCGTGCGGCGTTGCCGCGAGCCCGCGCCCCCCGGAGGCAACGCGCGCCTGTGGCTGCTGCTCGCCGCCGTGCCGGTGAGCGCGGGCCTGGCCTCGCTGTCGGCGCTGACCTGGGTCGCGTACAAGGTGGGCGCCCTCTCCTACGGCGGCGGCTTCGTGATCATCCCGCTGATGCGGGCGGACGCGGTCGGCGCGCACGGCTGGATGACCGACGGGCAGTTCCTCAACGCCGTGGCGCTCGGGCAGATCACACCCGGGCCCGTGGTGCAGACGATGGCGGTGGTCGGCTATGCCGCGGCCGGTATCGGCGGCGGACTGCTGGCCTCGCTCGTGGCGTTCGGGCCCTCGTTCCTCCTGATCGTCCTGGGCGGGCACCAGTTGGAGCGGCTGCGCGCGATGCCGGCGGTCCAGGCGTTCTTCGACGGCGCGGGACCGGCGGTGATCGGCGCGATCCTCGGCTCCGCGGTGCCGCTGGCGCTGGCCCTGCGGCACCCGTGGCAGTGGGGGCTGCTCGGCCTCGCGGCGGTTCTGCTGCTGGTACTCCGCCGGGGGGTCGTCGCCACGCTGCTGGTCGCCGGCGCGCTGGGCGTCGCGGCGGCGCAGGCGGGGTGGGCCGTCACCTGACCCGGGGGCACCGCGCGTGGCCGGCGGCGGCGACCCGGAGGAGGGAATCGTGAGTTCACGTGAAGGACGCCCCAATTTCGGTCACCCGATCTACACTGAGCGCCGTGGGGCGTTGCCGTGATCCCGCGCGTCGGACCGGGTTCCGGCGCGGGTCAGGGCGTGGCACACGCCGTGGACTTGGGGGCCACGGCGACAAGGGGGGCAGGGGCCGTCGCCGTTTTCCACGCACACCTCGCGGGTGCTCCGTCAGCCTCCTGAGCCGTCTGCCCGCGAACCGAACGAACGAAGGACACCACGTGAGACGCAAAGGCGCTCTTCTTCTCTCCCTCGCCGGCCTGCTCACCGCGTCGACGCTGGGCGCGTCGGCCGCCACCGCGAGCAGCCCCTCGGCTCCCGCCGACGCCGGCTGGGAGGTCGTCGACAACGCCACGATGAACGAGATGCTGGCCGAGGCGGGGGCCGCCAGGCTGTCGGCCGCCGACGAGGAGCCCGAGGAGCTCCCCTGGGCCATCGAGTCGGTCGGCACCGGCCTGTTCGTGGCCTCGGAGCAGAGCTACCGGGCGCCCAACACCGGTCTGCTGCGGGCGCGTTCGGAGGAGGTGGGCGGCAGCTGGGAGCTGTTCGACCTCTACTGGGACGACGCCACCGAGACGCTGGCGCTCAGGTCCACCGCGAACGACCTGTTCGTCGCCTCCGAGCAGAACTACACCGGCTCCTCCGAGGGCATTCTCCGGGCGCGCTCCGCGGGCTCCGCCGGAAGCTGGGAGCGGTTCGTCCTGTGGACCAACCCGGACACCGGTCGTTATGCCCTCCGGTCCGTGGCCAACGACCTGTTCGTCGCCACCGAGCAGAACTACACCGGCGACCTGAACAACGCCCTGCGGGCACGCTCCGACTGGATCAACGGCTCCTGGGAAGAGTTCTACCTCTACTGAGGGATCCCGGTCCCTCTCCGGGGACACCGGCCCGCGCGCCGCTGCCGAGCGGCGCGCGGGCCTTCGCCCGTTCTCCCGCGGTGCCGGACCCCGCTAACCCAGGCCGAGGGAGCGGGCCGGAGGCGTTCTGACGCCGACGACCGTGCAGAAGTCGGGGGCGAGCCGCAGCTCGGTGGCGCGGAGGTGGGGGTGGGTGAGCCAGCGCTGCTGGCCGCCGGGGAGCT
>NZ_LAVK01000348.1 GCF_001083795.1 Streptomyces sp. SBT349 | reverse complement strand
GGGGCGGTGGCTCCGGCGGCGGCTACTCGGACGAGCCGCCCTTCTGAGGGGCGCGCTCGGCACAGCACTCACTTCTTTTGAATCACCGGAGAGAAACACGATGGCGAAGCCGCCTGCGCGCAAGCCCAAGAAGAAGGTTTGCGTCTTCTGCAAGGAGAAGATCTCCTACGTCGACTACAAGGACACGAATCTGCTGCGGAAGTTCATTTCCGACCGCGGCAAGATCCGTGCCCGCCGGGTCACCGGCAACTGCACCCAGCACCAGCGCGATGTCGCCACGGCCGTGAAGAACAGCCGTGAGATGGCGCTGCTGCCCTACACCTCGACCGCTCGCTAGGAAAGGGTGACCACAGCGTCATGAAGATCATCCTGACCGGTGAGGTCTCCGGGCTCGGCACCGCCGGAGACGTCGTCGAGGTGAAGGACGGGTACGCCCGTAACTATCTGCTGCCCCGCGGTGCGGCCATCCGCTGGACCAAGGGCGGCGAGAAGGACGTCGAGCAGATCCGGCGCGGTCGCAAGATCCGTGAGATCGCCACGATCGACCAGGCCAACGACGTCAAGTCCCAGCTGGAGGGCGTCACCGTGCGCCTGAAGGTCCGGGCCGGCTCCGGCGGACGCCTCTTCGGCTCCGTCACCCCGGCCGACATCGTCTCCGCGGTGAGGACCGCGGGCGGGCCCGATGTGGACAAGCGCCGCATCGAGCTGACCACGCCGATCAAGAGCCTCGGCACGCACCGGATCTCCGTCCGGCTGCACCCCGAGGTCGTCGCGAACGTCGGCGTCTCGGTCGAGGCCTCGAAGTAACGCGCGCCGGCCGGCCGTTCGCGCCCTGTTCGCGCCCCGGGCAGTCCCCGACGGGGGCTGCCCGGGGGTGGGCTCAGGCGCGGACGGCCCCGGTGACCAGCCAGCGGCCGGTTCTGGCGCGCAGGCCCAGGGTCACCAGCCGGGTGCCCATCATCAGCCCGGCGATCGCCCACCACAGCGCGGTGACCCCGCCGCCGAGCGCGGGCACCAGCAGGGCGCCCGGGGCGAAGAGGGCGAGCGTCAGCAGCATGGCCCCGGCCAGGTAGGGGCCGTCGCCCGCGCCCATCAGCACCCCGTCCAGCACGAACACCACTCCGGCGATCGGCTGGGTGACGGCGATCACCCACAGCACGGGGAGCAACTGGTCGCGCACCTCGGGGTCCGAGGTGAACATCCTCAGGACCAGCGGCCCCGTGGCGATCACCAGCACGGTGAGCGCCAGTCCCGAGACCACGCCCCACCACACCATGCGGCGGCAGGCCGACCTGGCCCCCGCCGCGTCGCCCGCCCCGAGGGCGCGGCCGATGAGGGCCTGCCCGGCGATGGCGATGGCGTCGAGCCCGAGGGCCAGGAGTGTCCAGAGGGTGAGCGCGATCTGGTGCGCGGCGATGTCGGCGTCGCCGAGCCTGGCGGCCACGGCGGTGGCGATGAGCAGGACGCCGCGCAGGGACAGGGTCCGGATCAGGAGGGGAACGCCGGCCCGCGCGTTGACCAGGATCCCGGCCGTGCTGGGGCGCAGCGGGGCGCCGTGCGCGCGGGCGCCGCGGACGACGACGCGCAGGTAGACGGCGGCCATGCCGTACTGGGCGAGGACGGTCCCCCAGGCCGAGCCGGCGACGCCGCCGTCGAGGCCGTAGATGAAGAGGGCGTTCAGCACGACATTGGCGCCGAAGCCGCCGATGGCGACATACAGCGGGGTGCGGGTGTCCTGGAGCCCGCGCAGCACGCCGGTCGCGGCGAGCACGATGAGCATCGCCGGGATGCCGAGGGTGCTGATCCGCAGATAGGTGACGGCGTGGGGCGCCGCGGTGGAGGAGGCGCCGAACGCGTCCACCAGGGCGGGGGCGGTGGGGACGACGACGGCGACGAGGGCGAGGCCGAGGATGACGGCCAGCCATATGCCGTCCATGCCCTGGCGGATGGCGGCCGTGAGGTCGCGGGCGCCGACGCTGCGGGCGACCGCCGCGGTGGTGGCGTAGGCGAGGAAGACGAAGACGTTGACGAAGGTGGTCAGCAGGGCGGCGGCGATGCCGAGTCCGGCGAGCTGCGGGGTGCCGAGGTGGCCGACCATGGCGCTGTCGGCCATGAGGAAGAGCGGTTCGGCGATCAGCGAGCCCAGGGCGGGGAGGGCCAGGACCAGTATGTCCCGGTCCTGGCGGCGCCTGGCCCGGGTGCGTTCGACCGCTTCCGGGGGCTCCTGACCACCGGGCGGCGCGGTGGGCGGTGACGCTGGGGACATGGTCCGATCCAAACATCCACAGGTAATAGATGCAAGGGATATGGAACCCTTACTGGCCGGAGTGTGCGGTGTGATGGTCTGCGGTCGTTGTCGTGAGCTTGGCGAGGGGGGACGGGCGCTGGCGTTCCGTCAAGCTCGCCCGGGAAATCGCAGGTCAGTGGGGGTGTGATCGGAGCGGGGTGACACGGCAACAGGGCGTGGCCACTGCTTCGTCCACAGGAATCGCCGAGTCATCCACAGGGTGTGATCCGAAATCCACATAGCCTGTGGATAACTCGGGTTGGCCCTCCCCCCGCCGCCCCGTACCGTAGGCCCCGCTCGGTGCGGAATGTCAGAGCCGTGGCGTAGGAATGAGACGGAGCGCGGCGGTTGGAGCCGGGAGGAGGCGGGGTCGGTGTCTGATCTCGACGAGCACGCTGGCCCCTGGGGGGGGCCCGACGAGGAGGACCGGCCGCCGGCCTCGCGTCCCCGGGGAGGCATGGACTCCGGCGATCCGGAGAGAGCCGCCTTCGAGCGGGTACCACCGCAGGACCTGCCCGCCGAGCAGTCGGTGCTCGGCGGCATGCTGCTCTCCAAGGATGCCATCGCGGATGTGGTCGAAGTCCTGCGCGGCCAGGACTTCTACAAGCCCGCCCACGAGACGATCTACGCCGCCATCCTCGACCTGTACGCCAAGGGCGAGCCGGCCGACCCCATCACCATCTCGGCCGAGCTGACCAAGCGCGGCGAACTGGCCAAGGTGGGCGGCGCGGGCTACGTCCACTCGCTGGTCCACATGGTCCCGACCGCGGCCAACGCGGAGTACTACGCGGAGATCGTGCACGACCGGGCCGTGCTGCGCCGCCTGGTCCAGGCGGGTACCAGGATCACCCAGATGGGGTACGCCTCGGACGGCGACGTCGATGACATCGTCAACGCGGCGCAGGCCGAGATCTACCAGGTCACCGAGCAGCGCACCTCGGAGGACTACCTCCCTCTCGGCGAGATCATGGAGGGGACGCTCGACGAGATCGAGGCGATCAGCAACCGCAGCGGGGAGATGACCGGCGTCCCCACGGGCTTCACCGACCTCGACTCCCTGACCAACGGCCTGCACCCGGGCCAGATGGTGGTGATCGCGGCCCGCCCGGCGATGGGCAAGTCGACGCTCGCGCTGGACTTCGCCCGCACCTGTTCGATCAAGCACAAGCTGCCGAGCGTCATCTTCTCGCTGGAGATGGGGCGGAACGAGATCGCGATGCGCCTGCTGTCGGCGGAGGCCCGCGTGGCGCTGCACCACATGCGGTCCGGCAGCATGACGGACGAGGACTGGAACCGGCTGGCCCGCCAGATGGCCGAGGTCAACGAGGCCCCGCTGTACATCGACGACTCGCCGAACCTGTCGATGATGGAGATCCGCGCCAAGTGCCGCCGACTCCGCCAGCGGAACGAGCTTCAGCTCGTCATCATCGACTACCTCCAGCTGATGCAGACGGGCGGCAGCCGCCGTCCCGAGTCCCGGCAGCAGGAGGTCTCCGAGATGTCGAGGAACCTGAAGCTCCTCGCCAAGGAGCTGGAGGTCCCGGTCGTGGCGCTCTCCCAGCTGAACCGCGGACCCGAGCAGCGGACGGACAAGAAGCCGATGATTTCCGACCTCCGCGAGTCGGGATCGATCGAGCAGGACGCCGACATGGTCATCCTGCTGCACCGGGAGGACGCCTACGAGAAGGAGTCCCCCCGCGCGGGCGAGGCGGACCTGATCGTGGCCAAGCACCGCAACGGCCCCACGGCGACGATCACCGTGGCGTTCCAGGGCCACTACTCACGCTTCGTCAACATGGAGGGCGGCTTCTGAGCGGCGGGGGGCCGCCGCCCCGCGCGCTGATCGCGGAAATCGGTTTGCGCGGGGGGACGGTGACCGGATAGACCGTGTCCGGACCTCCGCCGACAGGGCCGGGGCGCGGACCGCGTCTGACCCCGGAGCGGACGGGCGCCTTCACCGGAGCGTGCCGTGACCGTGGAAAAGAACGACCTGACCCTGCGCCCGATCGCCGGGCGCGAGGAACTCGACCTGTTCTCCCGACTGCCCTACGCCCTCAACGAGGAGTTGGGCGACGACCTCGCCGCTGGGCGTCGCCGCCCGGAGTGGATGTGGGTCGCCCTGCGCGGTGACCACCTGCTGGCCAGGGTCGCCTGGTGGGGGCGGACCGGGGACGACACCCCGTTCCTCCTGGACATCCTCGACTTCGACGACTCCGACGACGGCGGCGGCGGGGACGGGGACCGCGTGGACATCGGCGTGCGGCTGCTCCGGACAGCCATGGCCGCCGTGCTCCCGGCGGGCACCCGCCCACCCGAGTACAGCCGCTTCCTTCCACCCGACTGGCGCGCGGGCGAGGTGACCCGGCGCGCCGTCGAGGACCGCATGGCCGCCCTGGAACGGACCGGTGCCCGCCCGCTGGTCGAGCGGCTCCGTCTGGAGTGGCGTCCCGGGACGCCGATCCCCGAGCCGAGGGGGCGCCTGGCGTTCCGCCCGGTCCGCGACACCGAGGAGATCCTCGCCCTGATGACTCGCGTCCTGGACGGGACGCTGGACGCGCACGGCAGGGACGACCTGGGCCGGATGTCGGCCCGGGAGGCGGCGGTCGGACACTATGAGGCGGAACTCGCGCACTACCGGAGCCCGCGGGACTGGTGGCGGATCGCGACGCTGCCGGACGGCGAGCCGGTGGGGTTCCTCACCCCGGCCCGCAACGACTACAACCCCGTCATCGGCTACCTCGCCGTCCTGCCCGAGCACCGCGGCAACGGCTACATCGACGAGATCCTCGCCGAAGGCACCCGCATCCTCAGCGCCCAGGGCGTCCCGCGCATCCGGGCGGCGACGGACTGCGGCAACACCCCCATGGCCAACGCCTTCCAGCGCGCCGGATATGTCACTTTCGAACGCACGATCACCATGACCTGGCGGTGACGCGGCCCGCCGCGCGCCTACGCGGAGGGGCCGCCGCCCGGCCGGCCGGGCCCGAGGAGGTCCCAGCGGTTGCCGTAGCGGTCGACGAGGACGGCGATCCTGCCGTACGGCTCGTCCCTCGGCGGCTGCTCGACGCTCACGCCCGCCGCGGCCAGGCGGCGGACGTCGGCGTCGACGTCGTCCGTGGTGAGGAAGAACGCGACCCGGCCACCGGTCTGGTCGCCGATCCGCTCGCGCTGCGGCCCGGTGGCGGCGCGGGCCAGCAGCAGCGCCGTCTGCGCCCCGGGCCCCGGCGCGACCACCACCCAGCGCTTGCCCGGGGCGTCCGGCTGGTCGAGCGGGGTGTCCTCGCGCAGCTCGAAGCCCATGCGGCCGGTGTAGTACGCGATGGCTTCGTCGTAGTCGGGGACGAGGAGGGTGACCAGACTCAGATGGCCCATGGGGACAGCCTGCCATCCTGCATCCTGGAGGCATGTCCGTGTACCGGGAAAGGCCCTCGCGGCTCGGCGGTGGGGCGGTGGTCTGGAGCGTCCGCTCGGCCGCCGGAACCGGCCGCGTGCTGCCCGACGGCTGCATGGATCTGATGTGGATGGACGGGGGCCTGGTGGTGGCCGGGCCCGACACCAGGGCGCACGTCTTCCGGGGGAGGCCCGCGACCGGGATCGTCGGGCTCCGGTTCGCGCCGGGCGCCGGGCCCTGTGTCCTGGGGGTGCCGGCCGACGAGCTGACCGACCTGCGGGTCCCGCTGGCCGATCTGTGGCCCGCCTCCGCCCGCGTGCGGGAGCTGACCGAGCGCGTCGCCGCCGCGGGGGATCGCGGCGCGGCGCTCGAGGCGCTCGCCGCCGCGCGCCGCGCGGGTGCGGGAGGCGGGGAGCCCGACGGCTGGCGGCAGGGCGCCGTCGCCGCGATGGCGCGGGGTCTCGGCGTGGGGGAGACCGCGCGGCGGCTGGGGCTGAGCGAGCGGCAGCTGCGGAGGCGCAGCATGGCCGCGTTCGGCTACGGGCCCAAGACGCTCGCGCGGGTGCTGCGGATGCAGCGCGCCCTGGCCCTGGCCCGGGGCGGCACACCGCTGGCCGAGGTGGCGGCGGTGGCCGGGTACGCGGACCAGGCCCATCTGTCGCGCGAGGTACGGGAGTTGGCCGGGGTGCCGATCACGGTGCTGCGGGGCTGAGGCCCGGCTTCGGGCTCAGCCGAGGGGGGCGAAGAGGTCGACGCCGTTGCCGTCCGGATCGAGGATCACCGCGTAGCGCTGGCCCCAGAACGCGTCCCACGGCGCCTTCTCGCCCGTGTAGCCCGCCTGAACGAGGTCCGCGTACTGCCGGTCCACGTCCGCCGCGTCGTCGCAGAGGAACGCGAGTCCGATGCCGCCCGTGCCCGGCTTGTGGCCGGCCTCCGGGCTGAAGGCGGCGATGGACTCCGCGGTGTCCCAGGCCAGGCGGAGCCCGCCGGGCAGCAGCGCCTCCACGTGGGGATCGCCCTCCCGCCCTTCGGGGATGTCCAGGCCGAGCCGCCGGTAGAAGGCGAGGGAGGCGGCCATGTCGTCGGTGACGATGCCGATGAGGTCGAGTCGAGGTGTCATGCCAGGCAGCCTAGGCAGCGGCGTCCCCGGTCGGCTTGAACGAATCGGACGCGTCCGGCTGGCAGGCCGCGGCGACGGCGAGGCTGTCCTCGTAGACGCACATCCGGCAGATGAGCCCGTCGCCGTCGACGCTGAGGCGCAGCGCGAACGGCGAGCGGAACGACCTGCCCGTGGCGCGCACGGTGCCGCCCATGCTCCCCGCGACCATGGCCTCCGCCCCCTCGGCGACGATCGCGTCCACGGTGGCGAACGCGTCCTCGGCAACGGTGTGGGCGGCGAGGGCGGCGTAGTGGGCCGCCACGTCGGCCCGCGTCGAGCGCGGCCTGATCCAGGGGACGACCGGGTTGTCGGCGATGACCCAGTCGACCTCGGCGGCGAACAGCTCGGCCAGCCGCTCGGGGTTCCTCTCGGCGAAGCGGCCGAGGAACGCGTGGACGGCGGCACGGGTGACGGCGGTCGAGGACCCCGGAGGTCATGGCCGGACCCGGGTCACCCCATGGCGACCGAGTACGGGGCGAAGCGGCGGGGGATGTCGCCGGGGAGGGCGGGGGCGCCGAGGACCATCAGGGAGCAGCGGGACCGCCTGGCCAGGCCGTGGCCTTCGAGCCAGGCCGCGAGGGCGGGGTGCCGGTCGTCGGCGTCGAACCGAACCGGCAGGTCCGAGGCGGTGGCCAGGCGGGCGGGGAGGGCGGGCAGCGGGGCGAGCAGCCCGGTGGGGTCGGCGCCGAAGAGGGGCGGGTGGTAGGCGAGGAGCGCGGGCATGGCGGGGGCGGTGGCGTCGCGCACGGTGTGGGCGCTCGCCCGGCGGTGGGCGCCGGTGAAGTGCCCCCGGAGGGTGGTGAACGCGCCGACCGCCGTGAAGCCGAGCTGTTCGTACAGCGGCCTCCCGTTCTCCGTCGCGCTGAGGAACGC
>NZ_LAVK01000347.1 GCF_001083795.1 Streptomyces sp. SBT349 | reverse complement strand
GGGGTGCGGGGGCGCCGAACGGCCGGGGCGTCCGCCGGGCCGACGCTCGGCTGGCGTCCACCCGAGGTGTAACGATTCCGCCTTCATTCGAACGGATTGGCGCCTATGCTGAGCGTCGTGCGAAGCGATCTTTTCAAGACCGAATACCAGGCGCAGGCGCCCGCGGCAGCGGGGATGACCTTGCAGCACTCCAAGGCGATCAAGTACGTCGTCAACGGCGAATGCCATGCCCGCCAGGGTGCGATGGTGGCGTTCCGCGGGAGCCTCCAGTTCGAGGTGAAATCCCAGGGAGTGGGGAACTTCCTGAAGCGCGCCGTCACGGGCGAGGGGCTCGCGCTGATGGCCGTGCGCGGCCAGGGTGAGGTGTGGTTCGCGCACAACGCGCAGAGCTGTTTCATCGTCGACCTCGAAGCACAGGACGCCCTCACCATCAACGGGCGCAACGTGCTCTGTTTCGATCCGTCCCTCAGCTATGAGATCAAGATGGTCAGCGGCGCGGGCATGACGGGCGGCGGCCTGTTCAACTGCCTGTTCTCCGGGCAGGGCAAGATCGGCCTCGTCTGCGACGGCGAGCCCATCGTCATCCCCGTCTCCTCGCAGGCCCCGGTCTACGTGGACACGGACGCGGTGGTCGGCTGGTCCAGCCACCTGAACACCTCGATCAACCGCAGCCAGAGCCTCAAGTCGATGCTGCGGGGCGGCTCGGGCGAGGCGTTCCAGCTGATGCTCCAGGGCGACGGGTTCGTCATCGTCCAGCCGAGCGAGGCGCCGCCGCCCGCCGAGAAGAAGTAGCGCGCCCCGAGCCGTTGCGCCGCGACGGGGTGCGCCGTAGGCTGCGAAACCAATCGGTTAATTAACGAGATGGTTGAACGCATGTCCCTGGATCACCTCAGCGGCGTCTTCGGCGCCCTCGCCGACCCGACCCGGCGCGCGATCCTGGCGCGCCTGGCCGACGGGGAGGCGACGGTCGGCGAGCTGGCCGAGCCGTTCGCCATGAGCCTGCCCGCCGTCTCCAAGCACCTGAAGGTGCTGGAGCGGGCCGGGTTGATCACCCGGGGCCGCACGGCCCAGT
Organism: Streptomyces sp. SBT349; assembly: GCF_001083795.1. GTDB lineage: Bacteria > Actinomycetota > Actinomycetes > Streptomycetales > Streptomycetaceae > Streptomyces. The sequence goes on along the minus strand of NZ_LAVK01000347.1, from coordinate 6,802 downwards.
GGCGGCCGTGCCGCCTGGAGCCCGCCCCGCTGGCCGAGGCCAGCGACTGGCTGGAGCGCTACCGCCACTTCTGGGAGGGGAGCTTCGATCGGCTCGCCGCCCAACTCCGGGCGGAACAGCGGGGATCGGCGGAGGAACGCGCCGATGGCTGAGGGCTTCACGGTCACCCGCGTCTTCGACGCCCCGCGCGAGATGGTCTTCCGCGCCTGGACGACACCCGCGCGCTTCGCGGGCTGGTTCGGCCTCCCCGGGTTCACCACCCCGCCCGACCGGGTGGTCATGGACGTCCGCCCCGGCGGCGCCTGGGAGGTGGTCCTGGTGCCCCACGGCGCGGCCGGCGCCCCCGGCGCGGGCGGGGATGAGGTGCGCATGTGCGGGCTCTTTCGGGATGTGATCGAGCCGGAGCGGGTGGTGTTCACCTTTGACCGCACCGAGCTGATCACCGTCACCCTCACCGACCTCGGCGCGCGGACCGAGATGGTCTTCCACCAGGGCGGCGGCGGTCTCACCGCGGAGGAGTACGAGCAGGCACGGCGGAGTTGGGCCGGCATCTTCGACCAGCTCACCACCCGTCTCGGCGTATGAGCGAAGGGAACGCTCCGTGATTCTCATCGAAGTCCTCACGGCGGCCGGGGCCCTGGAGGAGGAGGGCCGCAGACGGCTCGGCGGCCGTCTGATCGACGCGTTCATGCAGGGGGACACGGTTGACGAGGTGCCCGCCGCGCACCACGCGGGGGAGGTCGCCGAGTCGGCCAGGGCGCTGACCCAGGTCCTCTTCCACCAGCCCGCCACCTGGGTCCTCGGCGGGCGCGGCCCCGCCGACCCGGCCGACCCGCCGCGCTACGTGGTGCGGATCAGCCTCCCCGCGCCCTGGCGCAAGGACGTCAGCGCCGAGGCCATCGAGCGGCTGACCGGGGCCGTCGCCGCGTTCGAGGCCGAGGAGGGGCGCTCGGCCGACCGGGTGCTGTGCGAGCCGCACGCCTGGGTCCAGCTCCTCGGCGTCCCCGAGGGCAGCATGGGGATGCTCGGGCGCCCGTTCGGCAGCGTCGACCTCATCGACCATCTGACCAGGCCGCACCGGCGGGCCATCGGCGAGGCCGCGGCCACCGCCGACCTGCCGGAGGGCCATGTGCTCGACCCCGTCTGCGGCATGGTCGTGGACCTGGCCGCCACCGACCTCACCCTGGAGCTCGACGGCACCGTCCACGGCTTCTGCCACGGCCAGTGCCGCCGCGTCTTCGCCGACGAGCACGGCGTCACCGTCGCGGGCGGCGCCCCCGCCTGAACGGGGCCGCCCGAGCCGCGCGCACTCTCGGTCGCCTCGGCAACTCCCGTCCTCTCAGCCGCCCCAGCCGCCCCGGCGCGGCCCCGAGCGCATCGCGGTCGTCAGCTCGCCCGGCGTCCTGGGCCGGGCGCCGCCGCCGGGGGCCGCGAGCCGGGGCGCGGACTTGCGCAGCCGCGCCACCTCCGCGTTGAACTGCGCCCCGGCCAGCAGCGTCAGATTGGACACCCACAGCCAGACCAGGAAGACGATGATCCCCGCGAGCGAGCCGTAGAGGCGGTTGTAGGTGGGCACGCGGGAGGCGTACAGCGCGAACCCGGCCGACGCCACCAGCCACAGCAGCACGGCGAGCGCGCCGCCCGGCACCGCCCGGTGCGGCGCCCGTGTCCCGGCCGGGCCCGTGCGGAAGAGCATCAGCACCAGGCCGGTGACCAGGACCAGCAGCAGCGGCCACTTGAGCACGTTCCACGCGGTGGTGCCCGCCTCGCCCAGGCCCAGCAGCCTGCCGATGGAACGGACCGCGCCGCCCGTCAGGATCAGCACCGTGGCGCTGGCGACCAGCAGCCCCAGCAGGGCCAGCGAGGAGAGCATCGTGCGCGGCACCGCCCGCCACGGGGGCCGGTGGTCCTCGGCGCCGTGCATCCCGTGCAGCACCCGGCGGAAGACGCTCAGGTAGTTGTACGCCGACAGCCAGGCGCTGGCCGAGCCCACCGCGATCACCAGCCAGGCCGCGGAGCGCTCGGTGTGCGGGTCGGCCAGGACCGAACGCACTTCCGCGCCCGAGCCCGCCGGGAGGAGGGAGGTGACCTCGGCGATCAGCTCGTGCGCGGCCGACGGGTCGGCGAGGCCGGTCACGGACACCGCCACCAGCAGCGTGGGGAAGACGGCCAGCACGGAGTAGTAGGTGAGCGCGGCGGCCCAGTGGTCGATGTCGTCCCGCCACATCGACAGGGGCGTGCGGCGTAGGGCCCGTGCCCAGGGGTGGCGCTCGCCGCGTTCCCCACGCCCCAACCGGAGCCTTCGCGCCCCGCGGATCGGCCGGAGCGCCCGGAGGACGCGCGTCGCCCGGTTCCCCCGGGGCCGGCCCCCGGCCCGGCCGGTCCCCGCGCGCTCGGGGCGGCCCTCGTCGTTCGCGCGCATGCGCGCGCCGTGCGTGGTCACTGGACGCGGGGCTCCTGGTCCGTCGGCTCCTCGCCCGGCAGGAGGACATCGGCGACCGCGACGTTGACCTCGACGACCTCAAGCCCTGTCATGCGTTCCACCGCGGCGATCACGTTCTCCCTGACGTCCTGGGCGACCTCCCGCAGGGGCGTCCCGTACTCCACCATCACCTCCAGGTCGACGGCCGTCTGGCGCCGCCCGACCTCGACCGTGACGCCCCGCACGGCGTCGGGCGTGCGGGAGAGCGCGTCGCCCAGCGCGGAGACGCCCGGCACCTCGCGCGCCGCCAGACCGGCGATCTTCTCGACGACACCCCCGGAGATGGAGGTCTGCCCCCGCGTGGCGGCCGGGTCACGCGGCAGGGCGCGCCCCACGGCGACCGTGGCCTCACCTCCGGGCGGAGCGGGCGCCTCGGCTGTGTTCATGGGTATGGCCCACCTTTCGCGCAACGCGGCTCTGTGCCTCTTCTCTACACCCTTCACGTGCGGGTTCCCATTTTCCCGGCGGGGAGACGACCCCGCGGCCGACGTCTCCCCCTCCCGCGGCCGGGCCGACCGCCGCCGCGCGGGCGTCCCCCTGGCGACGGCCGGAGAGGCAGCATCGCGTGCCCCGTGATCTGCCCCGCGGGTCCTCGTGCCCGGCCGTCCGGGGTGTCAGCATTCAGGGTTTCGGCTGCGGCCGCGGGTGCGGGTGCCGGACGAAGGGGAGCGATCATGCAGGCGGACAGGCGGCGACGCGAGGCGGAGCAGTCCAGGACCGGGCCCGACCGTTCCCCGCGTGTCGAGGGGGTGACCGCGGCCCACGGCGCCGCGATGGAGACGGCCGGCCTCGCGGGACGGACGCCCCCCGAGGCCGCGCTCGCGCTCCAACGAGCCATCGGCAACGAGGCGTTCACCCGTCTGATGGCCCGGCGGCAGGCGGGGGAGGACGCGGGCCGGGCCGGCGGCGAGGCCGTGCAGCGATCCGGGGAGGACGCGGCCGTGCAGCGCGACGCCATGACCCGGGTGGACGCGGTGACGCGGCGGCCGGGGGCGCCGATGCGGGAGGACGTCCGGCGCAGGATGGAGAACGACTACGGCGGCGAGGACTTCGGCGATGTCCGCGTCCACACCGACCGCGGCTCCGCCGAGGCCGTCGGCGCCGTGGCCTACACCACGAAGACCAACCACATCGTCTTCCGCAGCGCGGCCGACATGGACGACCACACCATGCGCCACGAGCTCCAGCACGTCAGGCAGCAGCGGGCCGGGCGCGTTCCCCAGGGCGTCAGCCACCCCGCCGACGCGCTGGAACGCGAGGCCGAGAGCACGGCGACCGGGCTGACGCACGGGCCGGCGGGTGGCGGGCGTTCGACCACGGCGGAGGACGACGGGCCCGCGGCGCGGCCGACCGGCGCGGGCGCGGGCGCGGGCGCGGTGCAGCGCATGCTGGTGACGCCGCGCGAGCTGAACGAGTCCTGGGCCCAGCTCAACGGCGTCACCGAGGTGTTGGGCGTGCGTCAGGGCGTCTGGTTGCAGGGCGGTCTGCGAGACCTGGAGAGCGCGGGCAACTCCTACGCCTCCGCGCAGGACGCCGCGCAGGCGCTGACCACGGCGGGTTTCACCAAGGAGAGCATGCCGAGGACCGCGCCGGCCGGTCGTGGCGGCGCCGGCCGTGGCACCGGTCGTGGCACCGGCCGCGGCGGGAGGGGCCGCGGTGGGAGGGGCCGCGGCGGGGCGCCCCCCGCCCTCGCGGCACCCGTCGCGTCGCCGGAACAGCCGGACATGCACCCGGTGATCGAGGACCTGCTGAGCAAGTGGAGGGACAGGACGAAGCCGGGTGGGTGGGACGAGCACATCACGTTGCCCGAGGTCAAGGAACTGTCCTTCGACATCCCAGGGCTCGGGAAGGGAGTCATCGCGAGGATCGACAGCCCCGAGGTCTCCAAGAGAGGGGACATGCTCTCGTGGTTCTCCCACGGCTACGAGAAGGCGGACGAGAGAATCGACGTGGCGTCGGAGCGGGAATACGCCTTCGCCGTCCCCGAGGGCAAGGGACTTGAGCGAGTCGGGGCGGAGTCGGTCTGGGAATCCCTGCCGGTCGCGTTCGGCGAGAAGTCCAAGGAGACGCCGATGCCCACCACGAAGGCGCCGGCCGAGTACGTCTTCGCCCACTCGACCGACGAGATGAAGACCGCGCTCAACTACATCGACGTCGTGGGGAGGAACAGCGATGTGGCGATCCTGCTCTCGTTCGAGTGGGCACCGGAAGAAGAACTCGACGCCAAGCACGCCAAGGCGAGGGAGGCGGACACCCCGCCGCTGCCCGACCTCATCGAGGGCACGTCGCTGAAGTCGTACCGCTCCCTCCTGATCTTCGCCTGCCGGACACCGTGGAGTCCGTCGGCGGCCGTGACGGGCGGCAAGGGATTCGAACCCCCCACGGAGGTCCACCGGGTCTGACGCCCCGGAAGCCACCCCCTCCCCGCGCCGCAACGCCCGCGGCGCGGCGCGCCATTCCGTCATCCGATCGCCATGCGGCTGACGCGCACACGCCAGTCCGGCGACGATCACGGTCGCTGCACTCACCGTATGACGCAGCTTCCGTCCCCCACGGACGTCTCCCCCACGGACGCGTTCCGCGCCGCAGCGCGGAGCCTGGACCGCCGTCGCTTCCTCACCGTCACCGGGGCCGCGGCGGCCATCGCCTTCGCGGTCAACCTTCCCGACACCGCCCAGGCCGCGAGCCGCCCCTCGCTCGACCCGAGGGCCATCGCCACCGACCCGTTCACCCTGGGCGTGGCCTCGGGCGACCCGCTGCCCGGCTCCGTGGTCCTGTGGACGCGGCTGGCGCCCGAGCCCTACGCGGCGGACAGCGGGCTGCCCGCCGAACCGGTGGACGTGGCCTGGGAGATGGCCAGGGACGCGTCCTTCTCCGACCTCGCGTCCTCCGGCAGCGTCACGGCCCACCCGGAGTTCCACCACGCCGTGCACGTCGAGGCCGAGGGGCTGGCGCCCGCCACCACCTACTGGTACCGCTTCACCGTCGGCGAGTGGACCAGCCCCGCGGGGCGCACCCGCACCGCGCCCGCGCCGGACGCGGCCCCGGAGTCGCTGCGTTTCGCCCTCGTCTCCTGCCAGCGCTACGACCAGGGCTACTACACCGCCTACGCGCACCTCGCGGCCGAGGAGGACCTCGACGCCGTCGTGCACCTGGGCGACTACCTCTACGAGTACGCCGTCAACGCGGCGGCGGGCGCCCGCGGTTACACCGAGCCGCTGCCGGCCGTCTTCAACCGCGAGACCGCCACCCTGGACGACTACCGGCTGCGGTACGCGCTCTACCACGCGGACCCGGACCTCAGGGCCGCGCATGCCGCCCACCCGTTCATCGTCACCTGGGACGACCACGAGGTGGAGAACAACTACGCCGGCGCCGTCTCCGAGGGCGGGCTGCCGCCCGACGAGTTCCTGGCCCGCCGCGCCGCCGCCTACCGCGCCTACTACGAGAACATGCCGCTGCGCGCGCCCCAACTGCCGGACGGGCCCGACCTGCTGCTCCACCGGCGCCTGCGGTACGGCCGCCTCGCCCAGCTCGACATCCTCGACAGCCGTCAGTACCGCGACGACCAGGCGCACGGCGACGGCTGGCAGATCCCGGGCGAGGAGGCGAACGACCCCGCGCGCACGCTGCTCGGCGCCTCGCAGGAGCGCTGGCTGGAGGACGGCTGGCAGGCGTCGGACGCGGTGTGGAACCTGGTGGGCCAGCAGGTCACCTTCTCCCGCCGCCGCAACAGGACCACCGGTCCCTGGCCCCTGTCCATGGACGCCTGGGACGGTTACCCGGCCGCGCGCGACCGCTTCCTCGCGGGCGCCGAGCGCGCAGGCGTCGAGAACCTCGTCGTCCTGACCGGCGACGTCCACGTCCACTACGCGTTCGACATCAAGGAGGACTGGGACGACCCGGACTCCCGCAATCGTGGTGTGGAGTTGGTCACCACCTCGATCGCCAGCGGCGGCGACGGGGCCGCCCGGCCGGACAACTGGGCCGCGCTGACGGGTGCCAATCCGCACCTCAGGTTCTATGACGGGCGCCGCGGATATGTGGTCCTCAGCCTCGACGAGCAGCGGCTACGCGCCGAGTTCCGCACCGTGGACCGGGTGACCACGCCCGGCGCCGCGATCGCGACGGCGGCCTCGTTCACCTCGCTCGCGGGCGATTCCGGCCTCGTCGCCGACTGATCCGGGGAACGGAATCGAGTGGGGGCGGCCGGATCATTCATGGGATGATCGGGTCGATCCCAGCACGTCACGGAGAGGTGTATGAACCTGCCCGGCCCGTCCCGCACGGCCGCCCCCACTCGATTCCGTTCCCCGGATC
>NZ_LAVK01000346.1 GCF_001083795.1 Streptomyces sp. SBT349 | reverse complement strand
GCTTCGCCGTCGCGCGCCCGGTGACGGGGGAGGTCACGGCAGCAGGTCCTGCGCTTCCAGCTCGGCGGTGATGTCCTCGTCGATCTGCGCGACACCGGCGGCGATGTCACCGCCGCAGTCGGACATGATCTCGTTCAGGCCCTCGGCGGTCGCCTGCCGGACCGGCGTGAAGTCGATGGCCGAGGGGAACGTCCGCACGTCGGTGTCGTACTGCTCCTGGACCAGGTCCCAGCGCTCGTCCTGCCGCACCTCGCCCGCCTGGAGCTCGGTGGTGACCGGCAGCCGCACCACGGGCTCGGAGCCGCCCTCGACGGCCATGGCGATCTCCTGGGCCTCCGGCGAGATCAGGAACTCGGCCAGCTGCCGCTGCTGGTCCTCCTTGTCGGAGCCGGCGCCGAAGTAGATGTTCTCGCCCTCGGCCAGGGTGGTGGACCCGGCCGGGCCCGCGGGGGTCGGGATGACCTCGAAGGTGTCGGTGCCCGGCGCCTCGTCATAGGCGGCGAAGTTGTAGGGGCCGGTCAGATAGATGCCCGCCTCGCCGTTGTTGAAGTGGCGGGCCTCCAGGGTGGTCGAGGTCAGGGCGCCCGGCTGCACGTGCCCCGGCGTGCAGAACTGCTCCCTGATCCACTCGACGGCCTGAACCGTCTCCGGCGAGTCGAACGCCGACTCGTACCGGCCCTCGCCCGCCTCGGTGAGGAAGTCGCCGCCGGCCTGCCATATGTAGGACGACGCCCACCAGGAGAGGTAACCGCGCTCCGTGGAGCCGGGGATCACCATGCCGAACGTGTCGTCGTTCCCGTTCCCGTCGGGGTCCTGGGTGGCGAACGCGTCGGCCAGCGCCGTCAGGTCCTCCCACGTCTGCGGCACATCCATCCCGACGGCCTCGCGCCAGTCCTTGCGCACCACCGTGACGAACGCCTGCCGGGAGAACGGCACGCCGTAGAACTCCCCGTCGACGCCGCGGGTGATGTCCCAGTTGGTGTCCGCGATGCCGTCCTGGCCCGCGATCGCCTCCCGGTCGACCGGCAGCAGCCAGCCCTGCGACTGGTAGGTGCCCAGCGAGCCGCTGTCGTTGATGAAGACGTCCGGCAGGTCGCGGGAGGCGGCCCGCCCCTGGATCTGCGTGTCGAACTCCACCACCGGCTGGTAGTCGACCTCGATGCCGGTCTGCTCGGTGAACGCCTCGAAGACCCGCTCATAGGTCGCCGCGGGGGCGTCCGCGCTGCGGGTCCAGACCTCCAGAGGACCGTCCCCGCCTCCCGACTCGCTGTCGTCGGAGCCGCAGGCGGTCAGGGTTCCCAGCATTCCGGCGAGGGCCAGCACGGCCGCCGGAGCCCGGCTCGACCTCCGGGGGATGGACGGTCTCGACATCGCAACTCCGTTCATGGATATGGATGTTCTTCATCTGCATAAATGGTCTGAGCACCGTAAAAGGCGCCTCGGGGCGGGTCAACCCTCGGCGCCGGGCTGGTGGGCTGGTATTTTTTCGGTGAGCGCTTACTGTTCTCCGCGCACGTACCCCCGGCACACGGGACGCCGGGGTACGCGTATGTGAACGTTCGGTGGAGGGCGTGGAGGGGCGTGGAGGCCCGTCGAGGTGGCTACAGCCGCGGGTCCACCGGCTCGGACTCCAGGGCGAGCACGGCGAACACCGCCTCGTGCACGCGCCACAGCGGCTCGCCCTCCGCCAGCCGGTCGAGCGCCTCGAGGCCGAGCGCGTACTCGCGCAGCGCCAGCGACCGCTTGTGGCCCAGGTGCCGGTCGCGCAGGCGGGCCAGGTGCTCGGGCCGGGTGTACTCCGGCCCGTAGACGATCCGCAGGTACTCCCGGCCGCGGCACTTGACGCCCGGCTGGACCAACCGCCCGTTCCCGCCCCGGACATACGCCGCCCGCGGCTTGACCACCATGCCCTCGCCGCCCGCCCCGGTGAGTTCCAGCCACCCCCGCACGCCCGCCTCCACCGACCCCTCGTCCCCGGTGTCCACCAGCAGCCGCCGCGTCCGCAGCAGCAGCGGGTCGTGCTCGGTCACGCGGTCGATCAGCGCCAGCTGCTCGTCGTGGGGGAGTGTCGCGAGCGAGCGGCCCTCGGCGGCCAGCAGGCCGAACGGCGCCACCCGCACGCCGTCCAGCCCGGGGCCCGCGGACCAGCAGTACCGGCGGTACGCCGCCGTGAACGCCGAGACGTCACCGGCCCGTTGGCGCTGCCGCTCCAGCAGCCCGCCGACGTCCACGCCCCGCGCCCCGGCGGCCTCCAGCGCGGAGACCACCCCGGGGAACGCGGCGCCCGCCGCGGCGCCGACCGCCGCGTACTGCTCGCGCAGCAGCCCGCCCGCCTTCAGCGACCACGGGGTGATCTCCGCGTCGATCAGGAGCCAGTCGGTGTCGAGCTCCGCCCACAGGCCCGCCGCCTCGACGGCCCCCGCGAGCCGCTCCAGCGCGGCCCGCGTGGTGTCCGGGTCGGCGAAGAACGGCCGCCCGGTGCGCGTGTGCAGCGCGCCCCGCACGCCCTCCGGCGCCTCGAACCGCTTCAGCGCGGTCTCACCGTCACGGCAGAGAAGCGCCACCGCGCGCGACCCCATGTGCTTCTCCTCGCACACCACCTCGCGCACGCCGTCCGCCCGGTAGGCGGCGAACGCCTCGGCCGGGTGCTCCAGATACCCGTCCTCGGCCGACGTCGCGCACGGCGCCATCGTCGGCGGCAGGTGCAGCAGCAGCCGCGGGTCGACGGCGAACCGGCTCATCACCTCAAGCGCCGCCGCGGCGTTCTCCTCGCGGACCGAGAGCCGCCCGGCGTGCCGCGTGGCGACCACCCGGCGCCCCGCGACGTCCCCCAGGTCGAGCGGCCTGCCGTCGGCGCCGCCCGGCGCGTCGGTGGCGAGCGGGCGCACCGGCTCGTACCAGACCCGTTCCGCCGGGGTGTCCACGATCTCCCGCTCCGGCCAGCGCAGCGCGGTCAGCGCCCCGCCGAAGACGCAACCGGTGTCGAGGCAGAGGGTGTTGTTCACCCAGGAGGCCCGCGGCACCGGCGTGTGGCCGTAGACGACGGCCGCCGCCCCCCGGTAGTCCTCGGCCCAGGGGTAGCGCACGGGCAGCCCGAACTCGTCGGTCTCGCCCGTGGTGTCGCCGTAGAGCGCGTGCGAACGGACCCGGCCCGAGGTGCGGCCGTGGTACTTCTCCGGCAGCCCGGCGTGGCTCACCACGAGCCCGCCGCCGTCCAGGACGTAGTGCGAGATCAGCCCGTCGATGAACGCGCCCACCCGGGCGCGGAACTCGGGGTCCACCGCGTCCTCGCGCTCCAGCTGCTCCACGGTCTCGGCGAGGCCGTGGGTGAGCCCGACCTTGCGGCCCTTGAGCAGGCGGCCCAGCTTGTTCTCGTGGTTGCCCGGCACGCACAGCGCGGTGCCCGCGGCCACCATGCCCATCACCAGCCGCAGCACGCCGGGCGAGTCCGGGCCGCGGTCCACCAGGTCGCCGACGAAGACGGCCGTGCGGCCCCCGGGGTGGCTCGCGCCCACCGCCCGCCCGGCGGCGTCGCGCTCGATCGTCCAGCCGAGCCGCTCGCCCAGCAGCGTCTCCAGCTCGGCGCGGCAGCCGTGCACGTCGCCGACGAGGTCGAAGGGGCCGGTGCGGTCGCGCAGGTCGTTGAACCGGCGGGTGAGCCGGATGGCCGCCGCCTCGATCTCCTCCTCGCCGCGCAGCACGTGGACGCGGCGGAAGCCCTCGCGCTCCAGGCCGCGCAGCGAACGGCGCAGCTCGCGCTTCTGGCGCGGGACGACGTGCGCGGGCATCGCGGCCCGCTCAGGGCGGACCGCGTTGCGGTCGGCGCACACCCGCTCCGGCACGTCGAGCACGACGGCGACCGGCAGCACGTCGTGCTCGCGGGCCAGCTGGATCAGCTGGCGGCGGGGCTCGCGCTGGACGTTGGTGGCGTCCACCACGGTGAGCCGCCCGGCCGCGAGCCGCTTGCCCACGATGTAGTGCAGCAGCTCGAACGCCTCGGGCGTGGCGCTCTGGTCGTTCTCGTCGTCGGCGACCAGGCCGCGGCAGGCGTCGGACGAGACGACCTGCGTGGGCAGGAAGTGCCGTCGCGCGAAGGTGGACTTGCCGGATCCGGTGGTGCCGATGAGCACCACCAGCGACAGGTCGGGCACGTCGAAGTCCGTCATCGGACGCCCGCCTCGCTTCCCCGCTCGTTCTCCGTGGACGTGTGCTCGCGCGTGAAGAGGGCGAGTTGGGTGGGCGGGCCCACCTCGGGATCGTCGGGGCCGACCGGGCGGAACGCGACGGCGTAGCCCTGCCGTCGGGCGACGGCCGAGGCCCACGCGGTGAACTCGGCCCGCGTCCACTCGAACCGGTGGTCGCTGTGCCGGAACTCCCCCGCGGGCAGCGTCTCCCAGCGCACGTTGTACTCGGCGTTCGGCGTGGTGACGATGACGGCGCCGGGCCGCGCCGAGCCGAAGACGGCGTACTCCAGCGCGGGCAGGCGCGGCGGGTCCACATGCTCGACGACCTCGCTCAGCACCGCCACGTCATAGCCCTTGAGCCGGGCGTCGGTGTACATCAGCGAGCCGTGCAGCAGGGTCAGCCGCTCGCGCCCGCGGTCCGGCATCCGGTCCACCCGCAGCCTCCTGCGGGTGGTGGCCAGGGCGCGGGCCGAGACGTCCATCCCGGCGACCTCGCTCAGCCGTCGGTCTCCCAGCAGCGCGCCGAGCAACTGCCCTCCGCCGCAGCCCAGGTCGAGCACGCGGGTGGCACCGGTCTCGGCGATGGCCTCCAGGATCGCCGCGCGGCGGCGGACGGCCAGCGGCACGGGCGCGTCCTCCGTGTCGGCGTCGTCGTCGATCGCGTTGTCCAGCTCCTCGGCCGCGCTGTCGTCGGACTCGGCGAGCCGGGCCAGTTCGAGACGGGAGAGCGCCTGCCGGGTCAGGGACGAGCGGTGCGCCAGGTAGCGGCCCACGATCAGCCTCTGCTCCGGGTGCCGGGCCAGCCAGCCGTCGCCGGCGCGCAGCAGCTTGTCGACCTCCTCCTCGGTGATCCAGTAGTGCTTGGCCGCGTCCAGCACCGGCAGCAGGACGTACAGCTGCCGCAGCGCGGCGGACAGGAGGACCGTGCCGGTCAGGATCAGCCGCACGTACCGCGAGTCGCCCCAGCCGGGGAACGCCGCGTCCAGCGCCACGGGCTCGGCCGTCACCGTCCAGCCCAGCGGCTCGAACAGCCGCCGCACCACCTCGGCGCCGCCGCGGGCGGGCAGCGCCGGGACCTCCACCGTCAGCGGCAGGGCGCGCCCCGGCAGGTCGGGCCTGGCCGCGCAGTCGCCGCGCATCGCCGTCCGGAAGACCTGCCCCAGGGCCACGGCCAGCAGCGAGGAGGCCGCGTAGGGGCGGTCGTTGACGTACTGCGCGAGCGTCGCGTCGGGCGCGGCGCCCCGGCCGCGACCGCGGTTGCGGACCAGGGAGACGGGGTCGACGTCGAGCAGCAGCGCGACGGTGCAGCGTGCGGGATCCGCCACGGGGTAGAACACGTGGGCGGGCCCGGCGGAGGTGCTGAACTCCTGGGCCCTGTCCGGGTGTTTGTGCAGCAGGAAGCCGAGGTCGGTGGCGGGGCGGGCGGCGTCGCCCGCGGCCGATATGGTGAGGAACACCCCGCCGAGTATGGCCGGGGACGCGCGGTTCCGTGATTCCTTTTCCCTGAAGCGGTAAATCGTTCGCGACCGCTTATCACCTGGCGCGTTCTGGGGCAGGATGCCCCTCGTGACAGAGGCGCAGGAGGTAACGGAACCAACGGAACCCCCCAAGGCCCGCTGGCGGTTGATCGGCCCCGGCCTGGTCGTCGCCGCGACCGGCGTGGGCGCGGGCGATCTGGTCGCGACGGCCGTGGCGGGTGAGCGGTACGGCTACACGCTGGTGTGGGCCGCCGTGCTCGGCTGCCTGATCAAGATATCCCTGGCGGAGGCGACGGGCCGCTGGCATCTGGCCACCGGCACCACCATCTTCGAGGGCTGGCGCTCCCTGGGACGCTGGACCGTCGGGTACTTCGCGGTCTATGTGACGGTCTGGGGCTTTGTCTACGGCGCCACCGCCATGTCGGCGAGCGCCATGCCCCTGGTCGCCCTGTGGCCCGACGGCCCCTCGCTGCGGACCTGGGGAATCGTCACCGGGCTGCTGGGCCTGGTCTGCGTCTGGTTCAACCGGTACGCCGTGGTCGAGAAGCTGATGATGGGCTTCGTCGGCGTGATGTTCCTGGTGGTGGTCGGCGTCGCGATCCGGGTGGGCCCCGACACGGCGGCGCTCGGTGCCGGGCTCCTTCCGGTGCTTCCCGACGGCTCCGTCCTCTACACGCTGGGCCTGATCGGCGGCGTCGGCGGCACGATCACGCTGGCGGCCTATGGCTACTGGGTCACCGCCAAGGGCTGGGCTGGGCCGCGCTGGATCCCGATGATGCGCCTGGACAACCGGACCGCCTACGCGACCACCGGCATCTTCGTGATCGCCATGCTGGTGATCGGCGCCGAACTCCTGAACTCCGCGGAGATCGCCCTGGCCAGCGGCGATCGCGGTCTGCTCGACGTCGGCGACATCCTGGAGGACCGCTTCGGCGCGGCCACGGCCAACCTCTTCCTGGTCGGCTTCTTCGCCGCCTCCTTCAGCTCGGTGATCGGCGTCTGGCACGGAGTGAGCCTGCTGTTCACCGACTTCGTCGGCCATGTCCGCCCCGACCGGGTCATCCCTCCCGAGGACCGCGAGAGGTCCTGGCCCTTCCGGGCCTACCTGCTGTGGCTGACGTTCCCCCCGATGGGCCTGCTGTGGCTGGACGAACCGATCGGCCTGATCCTGACCTACGGCGTCCTCGGCGCGTTCTTCATGCCGTTCCTCGCCCTGACCCTCTTCTGGCTGCTGAACACGAGCCGCGTGACCACGCAGTGGCGCAACGGCCCGGTGAGCAATCTGATGCTCCTCGGCTCGGGCGTCCTCTTCCTGGTCCTGTGCGTACAGCAGATCCGCGACCTGCCCTGGTGAACACCCGTCCTACTCCAGCTCCTTGGTCTCCAGATCCAGCCCGAACGGCTCCGGCAGCGGCACCACCTCGCCGAACCGCAGCGGCCCGTCCACCCGGGAGTACCCCAGCTCACCCGGCCTGCTGAACAGCGTGCAGGTCCGCTCCCCCCGATCCACGACCAGATACAACGGCGCCCGGTACTCGGCGTAGCGCCGCCGCTTGACGACGCGGTCGGTGTCGGCGCTCGACGCAGAGGTGACCTGGACGATCAGCAGCGTCTGGTCGGGGACCAGGGCCCCGGACGCCCTGGCCAGGTCGCGGGGGACGACGGCGAAGCCGGGTACGAACCAGTTGCCGCTGCCGGGGAGGTCCAGGGAGCCGGAGCCCGCTATGCACCCCAGCCGCGCGGTCACCGGACCCAGTTGCCGGCGCAGGCTGTCGACCACCGTCTCGTGACCCCAGCTCAGTGACACCGGCGAGATCCTGCCCTCGACGATCTCCGCGCGGTGGCTCGCGATGTGCTGGACGGCGTACTTCAATGCCGACTCCGGGTCGGCGACCGGGTACGGCTCGGGGCCGTCCGGCGATTGGGATGGAATGCTCACGGCTCCGTTCTACGGCAGCCGATGCCGCCGATGCCATGTCGACCGGGGGAAATCACTCGTTCGAGCGGTAATCGAAAACCTGGTGTACTCCGGGCCGCCGTCCGGGTGAGGATGGGGGCATGTCCTGGAGTGTGACGCGTGATCCCGGTGCGTTCCTCGATGTGGCCGGGGGGTTCCTGGAGGGGCGGCCCGCCGAGCACACCGTGCAGCTCACCGTGCTGGAGACGCTGCGTGTCCGCGGGGCGGACTTCTACGGGGGGCCGCCGCTCCTCGGGTGGTGGACGGACGGGGAC
>NZ_LAVK01000345.1 GCF_001083795.1 Streptomyces sp. SBT349 | reverse complement strand
CCCCCCCCGGACTCGGGGTCCCCCTCGCAGTAGTCGCGGGCCGCCCCGCGGATGAGGTCGCAGTCGTCCTCGTCCTCCTGGGCGCGGGCTGTGCCCGCGAGGGCGAGGCTCGCGCCGGTGAAGCCGGTCAGCAGGGCGAGGAACGCTGTGGCGCGTCGGCGGAGGCGGGGGTCAGCGCGCATAGGTGAACCCTCCGAACTGCTCGATCGCATCAGCCATCTCCTCGGCGGTTGAGGCGCGTTGGTCGCGCCCGACCGGAGCGGGACCGTCCTCTTGTGTGAAGTCGGTGACTCTCCAGTCCTCTTGGGCCCACACGAGCTCATAGGTGTTCGTGTACCAGCTCTCGGTGACCGGGTTCCGCGACTCCGTGCCTGCCAGTCCGAACAGCGACGAGTACCAGACCGAGACGGTCGCGGTGTCGTCCGTGTAGGCGACGACGGCGGTACCCACCGGGATGGTGCGGGAGATGAAGGTCAGGCCGTCAGGCGCGGTGCCCGATGCGTCGAGGCCGATCCGTTGCAGGAACTCCGGGTTCGAGTATGCATCGTCGAACTCCGCGGCGCGATCGGCGGCGGCGTCGGGGGCGTAGACGGTCTCCACGATGGTCTGGCGCGACAGCTCGTCGTACATCTCCACGCCGCCGAGGGCCACCGCGTAGTTGGCCGCGGCGCTCTGGGCGCCCTGTTCTGTCCGGGGGTGGCCGGTGGGGATGCCGTTGGTGGCTCCGTCGACGGGCCGCTCTCCGGTCGGTGCCGTCGCCTGGGCCGCGTTGCCGCCGTCCCCGCCGTCTCCGTCGCCCGATCCGCCGTCACCGTCCCGCGACAGGTTGGCGAAGACGATGGCCGCGAGGAGGATGACGATCACGGCGACGATGGTGATGATGCTGCGGCCCGGTGAGGCAGGGGCGCGGCGGGAGGCCGGTTCCTCCTGCTCGGGGAGCCTGGTGCGGGTCTGCGAGGGAAGACGACCGGTGCGTGTGTCGTCGTAGTCGTCGCCGTAACTCATTGGTTCGCGCCCCCTCAGCAGCAGCGAGTCTATTGCCTCCTCACACGACGTTAGCGCCCTCGGCTGACGTTCGGCTGCCGCGCGGGGAAGGTGAGGCGTCAGGGACGTGGTTGCCGCCGGAGGAAGGAGCCGGCGAGGAGGGATAAGCCGGAGAGCATGCGCATGGCCGCACCCTACCGGCCGGGGTCCTGGCTCACAGGATGTAGCGCAGGTGCTGGATCAGCCCGTAGGACGTCTTCTCGTGCCTGCTCGCCGGGTCGAGCGGGGCGAGGGAGAGGCCGCTGATCCGGGCGAAGTCGGCGCCGAAGCGCTCCAGGTCCCGGCGGTCCCCCAGGAAGAGGGCGGAGCCGGGCAGTTCGACGTGGACCGTGGAGAGCTGGGGCGCGGCCGCGTCGTGGATCGTGAAGGGGCAGCCCGGCGTCGCGGGGTAGGCGGCGCGGCGGAACGGGAGCAGCTGGATGGTGATGTGCGGGAACTGTGCCAGTTCCACGAGGTATGTCAGCTGTTCGCGCATGGTGCGGCCGTTCACGAAGCGCATGTGGAACGCCGCTTCGTGCACGACGGCGTGGAACGGTCGGGGTCCGGGCGGGTCGGTGAGCGCGCGCTGCCTGCGCAGGCCGAACTCGACCCGGGCGTCGATGAGCTCGGGCGGAGCGCCGGGATCGGCGCCGGCGCACAGGGACCGCATATAGGCGGGGGTCTGGAGCAGGCCGGGTATGCGCATCCAGTCGAAGGCGCGGTAGGCGGTGGTCAGGGACTCCAACTCGGCCAGATCCCCGGCCTGTTCGTCCCCAAGATCCCGGTATGCCGACCACCAGCCCTTGCCGGGGGCGTTGGTCAGCTCGACCAGTGCCCGGGTGAGGGTGGCATCCCTGCAACCGTAGGTGTCGAGAAGTGTGCGTAACCGTGGCTCCGGGCAGGCGGTGCGGCCGGCCTCGATATGGCTGAGGTGGGGCTTGTTGAGCCCCGCGCGGGCGGATGCCTCGGCGGCGCCGACTCCCGCGGCTTCGCGCAGGTTGCGTAGCTCCTGGCCGAGGCGTCGCTGCCGTTGTGTCGGCTTCACGCGGAGTCCCATGCCGTAACTTCCTTCACAGTGTTGTGGGATGTGTCGGGCGGTTTGGGGGTTTGTCACTCAAGGGAGTGGATGGATCGCAGAGGGTTGCAGGGGTGTGACTGCGCACCATACCGTCGTGGTACCGCCCCGGGTTGTGAGGAGAAAGGTCCTTCCCGCATGTGCTCCGTCGCCGTCCCCGCTCTTTCCGGGAAGCCCGCCGCCGACTTCTCGCTGACCTTTCCCCCGGAGCCGCGGTGGGTGCGCGGCGCCAGGGACGCCGTGCGGACGGCGCTGGCCCCGGTGGTGCCGGGGCTCGTGGACACCGCGGCGCTGCTGACGTCCGAGCTGGTGACGAACGCGGTGACGGCCACGCTGGAATGCCTGACCGTGTCGAACCTGGCGCTGCACGCGGAGTGGAGCCCGGCGGGTGCCGTGCGGGTCCTGGTCCACGACACCGCGCCCGGGTTGCCCAGGGTTCCGGCGCTGCCGCCGGACGCGGACGCCGAGGGCGGGCGGGGCCTGCTGCTGATATCCCGCTACGCCAGCGACTGGGGCGTCTGTCATCACGCCCCGGGCCGTGGGAAGTTCGTGTGGTTCACCCTGGGCTGCGGGCGCTGACGTGCGGAAAACGCGGTGGTCTCGCTCCCGCGCGGGTGCTGGGATGGCGTCATGGACGAGATGCGCGTGCGGGCCGCGGAGCCCGGTGACGCCGGGGCGGTGCTGGCGTTCTGGCAGGAGGCGGCCGAGGGGGTGAGCGTCAGTGACGACCTCGACGGCGTGCGGCTGCTGATCCGGCGGGACCCGGAGGCGCTGCTGCTCGCCGAGCGCGGGGGAGAGGTGGTCGGCACCGTCATCGCCGGGTTCGACGGCTGGCGTTGTCACCTCTACCGGCTGGCGGTGGCGCCGTGGGCGAGGCGCCAGGGGGTGGCGACGGCGCTGCTCGCGGCGGCGGAGCGGCGGTTCGCGGAGCTGGGCGGCAGGAGGGTGGACGCCATGGTGCTCGACAGCAACGGGCTTGGCCGGCGGGCCTGGTCGGCGCGCGGCTACGGACGGCAGACCGATTGGGCGCGTTGGGTCAAGCCGCTGAAGCGGTGAGTGGCCGATGAGTTCCCGGCGGTGAGTCGGTCTCCCTTGCAGGGGGAAGGAGGCTGGCGGTGTGTAGTCAACTGTTCGTGATAAGAGGGCCGGTGGTCCGGGGCGATGTGCCCGGGATCTGCGACCGGCTCGCGGCGTTCGTCCGCGGAAGCGGCGCCAGCGAGGTGACCGTCGACGTCGGCGCGGTCGGCGGGGGCGACGCCGTGGCGTTGGAGGTGGTGGCCCGGATGCGGCTCACCGCCAAGCGCCTCGGCTGCCGGATCCGCTTCGTCAACATGCGGTCCGGTTTACAGGGCCTCCTCGGCTGGCTCGGCCTCGGGGAGGTGGGAGGGCAGACCGAAGAGCGGGAAGAACCGCGCCGTGTCCAGGAACGCGTTGAGCCCGGTGATGCGGCCCTCTGATATCTCTACGACCTGGAGTGCCCAGGGGCTGTGACCGCCTTTCGGGTCGGGGCGGTACTGGCCGAAGGCGGGTGAACCGTTCGCCGAGGTGGGTATGAGGCGCGAGCCGCGGCACTCCGCGCCCTCGCCCACCATCCACGCGCGGATGTCGTCGTGGCCGCGGAACCAGAGGTCGAACGGCGGCATCGACAGCGTGGCGTCCTCGGCCAGGAGCGCGGTGAGGGCGTCCATGTCGTAGCTCTCGAACGCCTCCAGGTAGCGGGCGAGCAGCGCCTTGTGCTCGTCGGTGAGGGGCTGCGAGGTGTCGGCCGCGGTGACGCCGGTGGCGGCCAGGGTGGCGCGGGCCCGCTGGAGGGCGCTGTTCACCGAGGCGACCGTCGTGTCGAGCAGCTCGGCGACCTCGCCGGCCCGCCAGCTCAGCACCTCGCGCAGGATGAGCACGGCCCGCTGCTTGGGCGCCAGGTGCTGGAGGGCGGCGACGAACGCCAGCCGCACCGACTCGCGCGCCTCCGCCTGCTCGGCCGGGTCCTGCGGCAGCGTCCTGCTGTCGGGCATGGGCTCGATCCACGCGGTCTCGGCCAGCGGCGGGCCCAGCACGGCGGAGGGGTGCGGCGTCGCCGAGGTCAGGTCCATGGGACGCGCCCGCTTGCTGCTGCCGCTCAGCATGGTCAGGCAGACGTTGGTCGCGATCCGGTACAGCCACGATCTGAGCGAGGAACGGCCCTCGAAGCGGCCGTACGCCCGCCATGCGCGCACCATCGTGTCCTGCACGGCGTCCTCGGCCTCGAAGGCGGAGCCCAGCATCCGGTAGCAGTAGCCGGTGAGCTCCTTGCGGTACCGCTCAAGACTCCGCTCCAGATCGCGGTCGTCCATGGCCGTCTCGTCGGTGGTCTCGTTCGCAATGTCGCTGGTCATTGGGGCTCCCCTGGCCGTTCCCAGTGTCGGATGCGCTGTGTCCGGCCAGACTAACCAGGGCCACTGACAATGCCCCCCTGGCGCGCGGCGCCGCATAAAGTAGCGGTAGCGCGGTGAGTTCGCAGGGGGTGCGTGTGATGCAGGACCGGGTTCTCGACGGCCGGTACCGGCTCGGTCGCCAGTTGGGCGCCGGCGGCAGCGGGACCGTCTGGGAGGCGACGGACATCCGCCTGGAGCGGCGGGTGGCCGTCAAGCTCGTCAGCACGCAGACCGTGGGGCGCGATCCGCGGGCGCGTGAGCGGTTCGAGCGCGAGGCCAAGCTGCTCGCCGGGCTGTCGAGCCCGTTCATCGTCACCGTGTACGACGTCGGCGAGGCGAAGTTCGACGGCGAGACGGACTCCGTTCTCTACCTGGTCATGGAGCGGCTGCTCGGCCGCTCGCTCGACCGGCTGCTGACCGAGGAGCTGCCGCCCCTGGGCGAGGTCGCGCGCTGGGGCGAGCACATCTGCCGGGCGCTGGCCGTCGCCCACGTCTCGGGAGTGGTCCACCGCGACCTCAAGCCCGCCAACGTCATGGTCGGCCCCGACGGTCTCGCCCGCGTCCTCGACTTCGGCATCGCCGCGGTGCTCGCCGAGTCCAGCGACCACGCCCGGCTCACCTCCACCGGCGTCGTGATCGGCACCCCCGCCTACATGTCGCCCGAGCAGATCGAGGGCGGCACGGTCGGCCTGCCCAGCGACCTCTACTCGGCGGGCTGCGTCCTGTACGCGCTGGCGACCGGGCAGCCGCCGTTCCACGGCGGGTCCCTGTACCAGCTGCTGCGGCAGCAGATGGAGAGCGCGCCGCCCGCGCCCAGCACGCTGCGGCCCGGGATCCCGCGGGAGTGGGACGAGCTGATCCTCGCGCTGCTCTCCAAGCGTCCCGGCGACAGGCCCGGCAGCGCCGCCGAGGTCGCCGACCGGCTGCGGGACCTGGCGGCGTCGGCCGTGCGGGTTCCGGCGGCCCCGGTCGTGGCGGCGCTGACGTACCAGCCGACCATGCTGGACTCGCGCCTCGACCCGCGGGCGGTGCTGCTCGCCAGCTGCCCGCTGCCCGGCGGGGGGCGGCTGCCGCTGGCCACCGGGCAGCGGATGCGGCTGGCCGAGGTGCTGCCCGGCGGGGCGGCGTTCTGCATCGGCCTCGACTGGGAGGCGCCGGACGGCGTGGACGCGGACGCCAGCGCGCTGGTGCTGGGCGAGGACGGGCGGGTGCTCTCGGAGGACCACTTCGTCTTCTACAACAACCCCGAGCCGGCCGGGGTCGGCGTCGCGCTGGACGGCGAGGAGCCGGAGGTGCGGTTCCGCGTGGCGCTCGACGGGCTCGAACAGCGGGCGGACCGGGTGGTGTTCGTGCTCTCGGTCCACGACGCGGAGGCGCGCGGGCAGAACCTCTCCGCGGTGGGGCGCCCGCATGTGCGGCTGACCGACCCGGGAAGCGGCGAGGAGCTGCTGTGCTACGGCTTTCCCTCCGGCCCGGTCCGCGGGCCCGGCATGACGATCGGGGAGCTGGTGCGCGAGGAGGACGGCTGGTGGTTCTCGGCGATGAGCCGGGCGTTCGTCGGCGGCCTCGCGGAGATCGTGGAGGCGCACGGGGTCGCGGTGGCGGACGCGGGCTGAGGGGCGCGGGGGCGGCCGGGGCCGCCGGGGCGCGCGCCCGGCTCGTTCACTTGAGGAGGCGGGAGAGGCGGCGGTCGGCCAGGGGCTTGCCGCCGGTCTGGCAGGTGGGGCAGTACTGGAGCGCGGAGTCGCGGTAGGACACCTCGCGGACGGTGTCGCCGCAGACCGGGCACGGTTCGCCGGTCCTGCCGTGGACGCGGAGCCCCGTCTTCTTCTCGCGTTTGAGCTGGGCGGCGGCCAGGCCGCGCGACCGGGCGACGGCCGAGCGCAGCGTCTCGGTCATCGCGGCGTGGAGGGCGGCGGCCTCCTCGGGGGTGAGGCGGGAGGCGATCTTGAACGGGGACATGCGCGCCGCGTGCAGGATCTCGTCCGAGTAGGCGTTGCCGATGCCCGCCAGCACGCTCTGGTCCCGCAGAACGCCCTTGATCTGCCGGTTCTCGCCGCGCAGCAGCTCGGCGAAGTCGGCCTCGGTGCAGCCGGGGCCCAGCGGGTCGGCGCCGAGGCGGGCGATGCCGGGGACCTCGGCGGCCGGGTCGCGGACGCAGTAGACCGCGAGCCGCTTCTGGGTGCCCGCCTCCGTGAGGTCGAACCCGGCGCCGCCCGCCGCCGGCCCCGCGAGCGTGACCCGCAGGGCCAGCGGCCCCTTGCCGGGGCGGGGCGGGGCCGCGGGCAGGCTGTCCTGCCAGCGCAGCCACCCCGCCCGCGCGAGGTGCACGACCAGGTGCAGGTCGCCTCCGGCGGGGTCGGCGGGGTCGGCGGGGTCGGTCGAGCCGGCGGGGTCGGCCAGGACGATGTCGAGGAACTTGCCGTGGCGGCGCACCGCGCTGACCGTGCGGCCCTGGACGGCGCTCAGCGGCGGCTCGTAGGTCTTGAGCACGTGGAAGGCCACCGGCAGCGCGCGGGCCACCTCGTTGCCGACGAGGCGGTCGGTGAGGAACTCGCGCAGCGCCTCGACCTCGGGTAGTTCGGGCATGTGTTCAGGATATGCCCGGATTGGGTGCTTCGGGAGTGCGGGTCAGCGCGTGCGCTTGCGGGCGAGCGCGATCCCGTCGCGGACGGGCAGCAGCACGGACTCCACGCGGGGATCGGCGGTGAGGGTGTCGTTGATCTCGCGGATGGCGACATCGGCCGGGTCCTGGGCGTCCGGGTCCACGACGCGGCCCGACCGGAGCATGTTGTCCAGCACGATCAGGCCGCCGGGGCGGAGCCGGGTGACCAGTTCCTCGTAGTAGACGGGGTAGCCGACCTTGTCGGCGTCGATGAAGGCGAAGTCGACGGTCTCCTCGCGCGGTAGCGCGCGGAGGGTGTCGGCGGCGGGAGCTATCCGCAGGTCGATGCGGTCGCCGACCCCGGCGCGCCGCCAGTAGCGGCGGGCGACGGAGGTCCACTCCTCGCTGACGTCACAGGCCAGGAGCCGCCCGCCGGGGGCGAGGCCGCGGGCGATGCAGATGGAGGAGTAGCCGGTGAACGTGCCCACCTCGACGGCGCTGCGGGCGCCGGTGAGGCGGACCAGGAGCGTGAGGAACGCGCCCTCGTCCTGGCTGATCTGCATGGTGAGGTGCTCGGGCAACGACCGCCGCGTCTCGTCGGCGAGCTCGCGCAGCACGTCGTCGGCGGGGGTGGCGTGGTCGAGGAGGTAGTCGTTGAGGGCGGGATTGACGATGTCCATGGGCCCGAGTATGCGGGGTGCCTCCGGCGGTTCGGCCGCGGTGGCGGGGCGCCGTGGGCCTCGCGCGGGACCGTCCTCGGTGGGGGACGCGTCGTCGTGCGGGGC